>JASLXP010001264.1 GCA_030740295.1 Planctomycetota bacterium | reverse complement strand
CATCGAATGTGGCCTCACCATTCGCTCGGAGAATGACTCTCATTCGCTCAGTTTGGATGTCTGTAGTGATCGGCAAAACCAATTCATGCCACCTGTCACTGCCCTTCACTTTCTTTGAATTCTCATATTGCAGAATCTTGTTACCGGCAAAAGTCACTATGGAGATATATGCATGTGCGCGGCCAAAGGCTTTGCATTTCGCATGCAGGGAGTAACTTCCCACGCCGCGCATCGCGACATCCTGATATATGACGAGATTACTGCCCTTGCCTTCGTATCTGATGCGAGCCGATCTCTTGCCCTCAGCCGGGCCTTCCTCCTCGCAGACCAGGCGTATCGTTCCTCTCGATTCTTTGGCACTCCAGTCCGAACAGGCCCAAAGTTTCGGCGCCCCAGTCTTGGGGTCGCTGTTTTCAAAACCGCCATTGCGCAGGAGCGAATTCGTGGTCGGAAGTTCAGCCATGGCATTGAATGCCAGGCCACAAAGAAGACCTGACAGGGAGATGAAAAGTGATGTAGTTTGCATAGGAATCCCTGGTGAAAAAACATGGGCTGGTGGCAGCCTTTTTCATCGTCTTAATCTCTGTCCCCGAGCGGATTGAGATTAAGACGAAGAGAATGACAAGGCAATGTTTTGGGCGAAGAATGACAAGATGGGCTTTTTACGAACGAATCTGGCAGCCCGTCACTACGAGACCTGTTCGGACTAAGCCCCGATTGGGGCAACGTGGAGCTGATAACTCTGACGGGCGACTTCACCGGCATCGTCTGTTGCCTCTATTGAAATCTGCCATTCGCCGGACTCGGAAGCTGTGCCGCTCACGGTTCCGGTCTCTTCGTTGATGCTGAGCCAACCCGGGCTGTCGATCAGTCGATAACGAATGCCGGCGCAACTCTGATTGAAATCGGCCCGGGCGCGGTAGGTGTATTCGGCGCCGGTGAATTCGTCGACGATCGGTTGGGTCACGAAGGACAGGCCGTTGATCTCCAAAGACCAGACATCGTTCTGCAGGGGCCAGGCGTTTCCGCCGATGACCCAGACGCGATTGTCATGAACGTACACTGAAATTTCGTGACGCTCCGACCAGATCGTTTCGGTCACCAGTTGATGCCACTCCGCACCATCCGATGAATACCAGACGTCGTTGTGATTTCGCCAGTCCGGCTCAGCGTGGAAGCCTCCGATGATCCAGAGGCGATTGGCGTAAGAAACGGTGTTGCTCCAGACGCGGCGCGGCCAGGGCGCGCGGTCGGTGACTTTGTTCCAGGTTCGGCCATCCTCTGAATTCCATACGTCCGTATAAGCCCGGAAGGGATGATAGTTTGTGATGCCTCCGCCGATCACCCACAGTTTTTCATCGTGCACTTGGGCCATTCCGAAGAGCTGCCTGCCCGACCATTCCGCGGCTTCCGTTTCCAGATTCCATTCGGCACCATCTTCGGACGACCATACTTCGCTGTGAGGCGCGCCGCCCTTGACTCCGCCCAGAACCCACATGCGACCATCGAAGGTAACAGAGCCGGCACCGTACCTGCCCTGCCACGGCACTTCGGAGAGCACGAGCTGCCAGCTTTGCCCGTCAGCGGATGAAAAGAATTGCCCGTCCTGGCTTGTCATCCACATGAGTCCGTTTTGAACGAAACAGATGGGGATGTTTACGCCGCTGGCGGACGGGATATCGGCAGCCTGTTCCCAATCAATCCCATCCGCGGTATGCCAGACGTCGCTGACCAGGCCCGGCGTGTACCCGCCGAAAATCCACATGCGGTCGTTGAAGACGAGCTCTCCGGCAGAATCCCTCGGCGACCATGGGCTGCTCTCTGAAACCAGTTTCCAATCCACAGTCTCGAAGGGCCGATACGCTCGCAGCACGTATTCCTTCGTGTCCGAGCCGTCTGCAGAAGTAACTTCGACGTTTACCAGGTTCAGTCCGGGTGAGAGAGGAATCTCCTGCGATGGCTGGCCGCTTGGAACGGCTTCACCGTCGATGAGGATGTTGGCCCCGTCAGATTTGGCAGTGGCCGTTATTCTCAATGACTCTGTTTCCGGCGATACTTTGGTCGCGCTTGCGGGTCTGTGTTCCCAGAAGGCATGGATAAGCTCGAAGGGCTCGATGGTCAGAGATTGCAGCGCGGCGTCTTTATCAGTTTCTTTGGACATGGCTACGGTATAACCGGGCCCATCCTGATGTTCCAGTACGGATTGTATGAGGCGATCACATCGGGCCAGCCGTCGCTGTTCAGATCGTGCTGGAAGTAGGCCGTGGCGCCATCGCCATCGTCTCCCCACGCCAGGGCCTCCCTGAACTTCTGAATCCAAAGCTGCCGCGAAGCGTCAGCCCCACGGCTTCATCCTGCGAATGGTTTGAGGGAGGCCATCAGCTCTTCCACTGATTGGTATCGCTGGTTGGCGTCTTTGCTCATTGATTTGGCGATGACGTCGCCTAAGCCTTCCCCGAGGGTCAGGTTGACCTTGTCTGCGCGCTCGGGTTCTTCGGTGAGGACCCGGCGGGCGACTTCCAATGGCGGGCCGGGCAGGAAGGGCGGCTGGCCGGTGACCATGCGGTAGAGGGTGGTGCCGGTGGAGTAGACGTCGGACCTGAAATCCACTTTACGCGCGTCTGTGATCTGTTCGGGGGACATATAGGAAGGCGTTCCGAGCATCTTGCCGCCGATGGTGGATGAGCCGCTCGCCGAGCCGCCGACATTTTTTGCCAGGCCGAGGTCAGCGAGCTTTGCATCGCCACTGGTGCCGATGAGGATGTTTTCCGGCTTCACGTCTCGGTGGATAATTCCCCTCGAATGCAGGTATGCAAGACCGGAGCTTACCTGGACTCCAACCTGTGCCATTTTGTCACCCGTCATGGGGCCGTCCCGGTTGAGCTGTTTGATAAGGGCCTCGCCCTCCACGTATTCCATGGCCAGATAGAATATCTTGTACAGGTTGCCCACGTCGTAAATGCTCACGACGTGCGGGTGATCGACGCCGCGCCCCGCCCGGGCCTCGCGGACGAACATCTTCATCACTTTGGGCTGTGCCACGAGCTCGCGATGTACGATCTTGAGCGCCACGGTTTCGTCTT
>JASLXP010001263.1 GCA_030740295.1 Planctomycetota bacterium | reverse complement strand
CATCCTCAGCGGCTTCTTCATCTGCCGCGGCATCCGCGCTGTCAGCATCCGTGCCATCAGCATCAGTTGACTCGTCCGATTCCGCAGGCGCGTCCTCTTCACTTGATTCACTTTCCTCTGATACTCCTTCGCTGCTTTCCTCGGATTCAGTGCTTGCCTCGGCAGGACTGTCTTCGGAGGAGTTTTCACTCGATACCGCCACTACTGGCGCGCTCGGCTTTCTTGGGGCCCGAACGTCGGGTTCTGGCCCGGTCGGCACGTTGACATCTCTGGTCTTGCTGCGGGAACGAACGGGATCCGTCGGCTCGTCCGAGAGGCTTCGAATCTCAGAAGAGATGCCGTCTTCGTCAACCAGGATCATGACGCGGATGACGTGGTCAGAAAGCTCGTATTCGTGGCGAATGTGTTCGATCTTTGACGGCTCGGCATTGAAGTGCACGAGAACGTAGGTGGCCTTGCTGTAGTTGCCGATCTGGTATGCGAGTTTGCGCTCGTTGTCCCAGAGCTCGGAGTTGGCAATCTCTCCACCGTGGCGGGTGATGGTGCTGTAGAGATTTGAGGTCACTCTTTCCCAGTCCTGGTTGGCTTTGTTTGAGTCCACCAGAAACATGGCTTCGTACAGTTTTGTGGTTTGCGCTGCGCTACTCATTGCTTTGAGTCAAATCCTTCCTGTTATAAAAATTCATAGCCTCTTCTATACCTGATTCAATCCAGGTCTGGGCTGCCTGCGATGCGAGTTGAACTGCGGCCTGGACTTCAGTCAATTCCGCTTCTGAAAACTCCCCCAGCACGAATTCGATGGGCTCTTCTTCAGCGATGCCGCCGATTCCGATCTTGAGGCGGGGAAACTCTCGCGTCCCCAGCGACTCTTCAATGGACTTGAGCCCGTTGTGGCCCCCGCTACTCCCTCGCTTACGGATGCGAATGCGGCCGAGCGGGAGATGAAAATCATCCGTGATAATCAATGAAGATTCAGGAGGTTCTGAAAACGCCTCCAAAATCTCTTCCAACGCAGGCCCGCACCGATTCATATACGTCTGCGGCATAGCCAGCAATACCGGCTGACCGCGGATGATAGCTTCTCCCGTGATGCTTCGAAAGCGGGATTCATTCAGATGGCAGCTATGCTCTGCGGCCAGACGCTCAACGGCCATAAAACCGACGTTGTGCCGAGTGCTGGTGTATTCTCTGCCCGGATTTCCCAAGCCAAAAACAATTTTCATAAAGAACGTCCTGGCGGATTCCGCTCCGCCCGGGGTTTTACTCTTGTTCTTCTTCTTCTTCGTCTGTCTTACCGCGCCCTATAACTTCCGGTTCGAGCGGGCCGGTATCAAGGGTGCCCTCTTCATCTTCCTCATCTTCGCCCTTCATGCCTCGAGACGCGACCACGTTGACCACAAGAAGATCTGCATCATCGACTACTTCGATACCTTCGGGCACTTCAACATCTCTGACAAGAAGGCCGTCACCCACGTTCAGGGCTGAGATATCGAGCAGGAAGCCTGAAGGCGTTTCACGGGGCAGACACGAAACAAGGATTTCATACCGCGGCTGCTGAAGGACGCCGCCTTCCACAACACCGATTGCTTCCCCTTTGAGAGCCACCGGCACAGCAATCTCGATCTTCTCATCCATGGAGATTCGGCCGAAATCCACGTGCAGCACGTCATCGCCAAGGAAGTCAAACTGCAGTTCCTTGACGACGACGGTTTCGGTGGCGCCGTCGATGGCGATATCGATGATCTGGTTGTCACCTTTCAAAAGGTCGGTGAATTCGTCCCCCAAAACGCTGAGATGGACGACATCCTGCTGGCGTCCGTAAAGGACGCCGGGGATTCGTCCTTCCTCCCGCAGCCTGTTGCAGGCTCGGCGTCCGGTGCCTTCTCTTGTTTCCGCGCTTAATGTTGCATTGGCCATGTTTTACTCCTGTGGTGAATTTTCAATGTTATTCAGACGGCCTGATACTCTCCAGTGTCTATGAAGAGCGAACTTACTGATTCGTCCTTATGGATGCGGCGGATGGCCTCTCCGAGCAGCGGCACAACCGAGAGCACTTTGATTTTGCCCATTTCTTTTGCTTGCTGGCTCAGAGGGACAGTATCCGTGACAGTTATCTGCTTGATTGGGGCATCAGTGAGCCTGTCGATGGCCGGCCCGCACAGAATAGGGTGAGTGGCGGCCACGTAAATATCCAACGCACCCTTGTCTTTGAGCAGCTTCGCAGCTTCGACAAGGGTGCCAGCGGTTGCGATGAGATCATCGACGAGTAGGACATTCTTGTCCTCGACGTCACCAATCAGAAAGCCGACCTCCGCGGAATCAGGGCTCAAGCGGCGTTTGTCTACCACTGCGAGCAGAGCATGCAGCGCACTCGAATAGGCCCGCGCCATCTTCATACCACCAACATCCGGGCTGACGACGACCAGGTCCGGCAGATTGAGTTGACGGTAATAGGAAAACTGAACCTTGGACCCGTAAAGATGATCGACCGGTATATCAAAGAAACCTTGAATCTGTTGTGCGTGGAGGTCTATAGTCACTACCCGATCTGCACCGGCTTTCGTCATCAGGTTTGCGACGAGTTTCGCCGAGATAGGTACACGGCCCTCGTCCTTGCGGTCTTTCCGCGCGTAGCCAAAGTAAGGCACGACCGTGGTGATTCTCCCCGCGCTTGAGCGGCGCAGTGTGTCACAAAACAGGAGCAGCTCCATCAGGTGCTCATTCACCGGTGCGCAAGTGGGCTGAACAATAAATACATCGCTGCCGCGGACATCTGAATTCAGCTTTATGTTAGTTTCCGTATCAGGGAACTTTTCGCAGACGCCGTCAGACAATGGTCTCTGAAGGTATTCGCAGATGCCTCTCGCCAAGGCCGGATTAGCGTTTCCAGTAATGATCTGAATGTTGTTATAAATCATGAATGGCCTCTGCTGTCACACAATTCAGGCTGATGCCCGCACACATGGCTACCCGGCAAGGACTCGAACCTTGAATGAGAGGACCAAAACCTCTAGTGTTGCCTATTACACCACCGGGTAGCATCAGGCGGAAAACCGTCTGATGAATTCTGCTCAACTAGCGCGATGCTCTACTTCAGGGGTCTTTTGGATCACTTGAAAGGAGAGCTGCTCCAATTCGAGCGCAAGGTCTACGGAACAGAGGCTGATTCTCTCAGGTACAGAAATAATAGACGGGGCAAAATTCAGGATTCCTTTGATACCGGTCTCAGCCAGTGCATTGGCGACATCTTGCGCGGCCTCGGCAGGGACGCAAATAAGGCCGAGCTCGATCTCCAGATTTTCGACGGCAAATGCTAAGTCAGCGGTCGATTGAACGACCAATCCGTTGAATTCAACATCCACCTTTTCAGGGTCTTGATCGAAGATCGCAACGATCTCGAATCCCTGCTCCCGAAGCCCTCTGTATTGTAAAAGAGCACGGCCGAGATTTCCCACCCCGACCAAAGCGACATTCCAGGCCCTGTCGACGCCCAGAATCTCCCTTAACTTGGGCACCAACTCCGCAATGTTGTAACCGATTCCAGGGTGGCCAAACTGGCCGAAATACGTCAAATCCTTTCTGACCTGCGCATCTGTCAGGCCTAAGGCTTCCCCCAACGCGCTCGAAGAGACGGTCTTCTGCCCCGCAGCGTACAGCCTCCCCAGCCGCCGCAGGTACAGCGTCAGACGCTCTATCGATGCCTTCGGTATAGCCTGATTCTGCATACCTCGTCCTGAAAAATCGGCGGATTATAGCAATGGCAGATCGGATAGCAACGGAGAAGAAAGTGCCTTAAACCCCAAGAATAAAAAGCTTTAAAGCTGCTATCAGCCTGCCCGAAAACACTCCACACTAGCCCGCTTGGAGTGGACTTTTCTTTCTCAGTTTGCTCGTGAAAAACCCCTTGAAGAGTCATGCGCAGTTAAAGCACAGTTAAACGAAGTCGCCACTTTGAACTGCCCAGAACGCCGTCTGTAGTTTACTACAGCCGAATGATTTGCGGTCGGCTTGCTGGTCGCCCAGTTCGACCATTCGAGTGATTTCTTCCGGTCCATGTGTATGTAACTTCGGGCCGAGGCAGGTTTGCTGTAAGTGCAGTTCAGTTCTATACTTCCGGGCTGCAACGGCCAGCCTGACAGGGGCAGGCCATTCGATACTTGGGGTCTACAGATGATTGAGTTTCGCATCGAACAATGCGCCAACCTGCTTCCCCGCCTGACGGGCGCACCTCAGAAGGCTCGCGCCAAATACCTCAGGCGTATCGAGCGGCTGCTCGAAGAATTCGATCCCAACCGCCAATATCCCTTCGACTACATCCGCTATCGGGTCATCGGCTACTGTATCGATCAGGATACCGGGGCACTCTTCCCCGGCGGAGACCTTCAGGCCGATCTCACTGCACTCGCTGCAGAAATCCGCCCCCTCACACTCGCAGCAAAACTTGAGAAGGCCAGGAAGGGACAACAGCCCAAACGCGCTGAACGCGCCGACCTCGAGCCCGAACCTGCCTACATTTTTGAACCGGCTTTTGAAGATGAAGGCTTCGATAAACTAATCCTCCGTCTCGGCGGAGAATCAGCAAAAGCATGCAGAGGCAGGCATCTCCAGCCTGAAGAAGAGAAGCACCTCTTCCGATGTTACAACTACTGTAAATTCAAGGTGACCCGTCAGACCCGCCAGATAGCGGACAGTCTGGATCGTTATTCGGTTGTCGAAGAAATCAACTTTTACAAAAGCGTCGCCCTGCAATGCCGCAACGCAATCATCGAGGCTAATATCGGACTGGTGAACCGCGCGACCATCCAGCACGTCGGAAAAAATCTGGCATTCGAAGAACTCCTCAGCGACGGCAATAACTCATTGATGCGCGCGGTCGAAAATTTCGATTACCGCAAGGGCAACCGATTCAGCACCTACGCCACCTGGGTCATCACCAAAAACTTCGCCCGCTCCATTCCGCTGGAAAACCTCCTGCGCAATTCCCTGGGCGCGGATTCTGATGGGGTCTTGGAATCCCAGCCGGAAAACGAAAAGAAATACAAGACCCGCCTGCTCCCACGTCTGTGGCAAACGATCGAAGAGGCTATCGAAAAACTGCCAGAGAAGGAACGCATCGCAGTGACCCATTTCTTCGGCGTTCACGGCGCGCCCATATCACTTCGCGAAATCGCGCCAAAGCTGGGCATCAAATCCAAGGAACTCGTCAGGAGGTATAAGGACCGCGGCCTGCGGCGGCTGGAGGAGATTCTGGATTCCGAGCTTTACGAAGAGATCTATACTTGAGCTGAGACGAAGGAACTTGACATGAATCTTGCCCTTGAGAGCCCTCCCTTACCTTTACTTGTCGAGAAGGATGGAATGATCCGAGTTGGAAGGACACGGGTGACGCTGGACACGGTCGTTGCCTCGTTTGCAAATGGCGCAACAGCAGAACAGATTGCGCAGGACTTCCCTGTCTTGTCTCTGGCCGAGGTATACTCCGTGATCTCCTACTATCTGCATCATCAGCAATCAGTAGACGACTACCTCGAAGAGCAAAGAGAAGAAGGGGAGGCAATTCAGCAAAAGATTGAAGCGAGAGGAGACATGCAGGGAATCAGGGAGCGGCTACTGGCGCGGCAACAGGCTGATTCCTGAGTCATGCTCAAGCTGCTGGCGGATGAGAATTTCAATTCGAGTATCGTTCGTGGCCTGCTTCTGAAGCGACCCGAAATGGACATCGTTCGTGTCCAGGACATTGGAATGTCTGGCGCCGAAGATACCGCGATCTTAGAGGTAGCTGCCGAGCAGAATCGTGCTCTGCTCACCCATGATTACAGGACAATTCCCAGGTCCGCTTACGAACGAATCGAAGCTGGCCTACCGATGGCAGGTGTAGTTTTAGGCAAGATTCAAATCCCCGTTCATCAGGCGATCGAAGACATCCTACTATTGGCTGGATCGAGCGAAGACGATGAATGGCAAGATCAGATACTCTATCTGCCTCTCTAATCCGCCTCCCACTTGGCCTTCCTATCCACCTTCCAGGCTGAATCGAAGAAACCGGCCACCAGATGCTGATCCGGCGCGCCAAAGACTCTTGATTTTCCTTCCTCCGGCGTCTGGACTGGTTTGGCTCGAAAGATCATGTAATCCGGCAATTGCGAGAATGGGTGGTTTACCGGCAGGCGCAGCCCGTAGCGTGCACCGGCCATGACGGCCACGTATCGCGCTGGGTTGAGTGGGTTTGGGCGAATCATGCACAGGCCAACATCGCCGCCGGAATGCGTGCGGCCATCGAAGACAAAGTTGTCTCCATCAGATTGAATCGGTAATTCAGCCGCGACCTTTGCCGTCAGCACATTTTCAGAAGGTCGGCCGAGAAGCAAGAGACTGAAGCTCCTGATGTCATCTTCAGTCACATCGACATCATTCTTCATCCGGGGCCAACCGTCCGTCCATGCTTCCCATCTTTTCTTGAACCAATCAGCATCCTGCCAAACCTTTCTCTTCCTCGCCGCATCTTTGGCGATCGTCCCTCGCACAACAAGAAAAGGACGATTGAAAATGTCCTCGAAAGGCCCGCACAGAGTGCTGCTCTTTCTGAAGTGGTGCTGACGCTCCGCGGCAGCTTCTTCTTCCTGTGCAATGACGATTTTCCGGCTCTTTCCAACGTCGCCTTCGAATCGCTGCTCGCCGTTCACCGTGACTCTGACCGGTTTGGTGAGATCCACCAGTTCCGCGCTGACGGTAATCTCGAATCCGTACAGATTCGATTTCTTTACTTCGATAGTGTTCCCGTCCACCTTTGCCTCAATCTCCGCGCTCTCGCCCCATTGAGCGATATCGAGGATCCGAATCCAGAAACTGCGGTCGTGGCGAAGACTGTAGGTTTTGTGCCTCACGAATTTTGGCCAGGGATTTCGTTTCTTTCCCGCGAACCATTCCATCGCTTTGCGATACGCAGGCCCGGCATTGCCCACCTGATGCCCAATGCCCGGCACGACCGTGTATTCGTATTCTCCTCCGAGAGCCGTTCTCTTTGCCGAGATCGCCTTCCCAAATTTGGGCGGCACCCACTTGTCCGCATCCCCGTACGTTCCTGTAATCGGAAGTTGGGGTACGTTGCCACACAGGTCGATTGGATTATCCCACTCGAAACTCCAGCGACGAAACGGAAGAAGCTTCTGCCGCGGTAGACCACCGAATTCCATCATGTCCGCCGACGCGGTAAACGCTGCCACTGCGGCCCAGAGATGCGGGTAATGAAATGCCAGGTTGAGCCCACCATATCCGCCCATCGAGCCGCCGATTAGATAGACTCGATCTTCATCAATGGAGTAGTAACGCTTGAATTCATCAAACGCCTGGAGCACATCGGTTTCACCCACGCAAAGGAAATCCGTCTCGCCGCGCCCGTGCGGTGCAAGCACCAGGTAACCGAGTTCTCTTGCGTCTTTCGCTACTGCACGGCTCGTGTCCCACTTCTTGATCATATCGACGTTGCCGTGATAGCCGTGCAAATAGAGCAGCACAGGCCATTTCTTCGCGGGATCGTAATTGGGCGGCACCTCCACCAGGAACGGCTGCGGGCTTCCGTCGTTCAGCGCGTCCATCCCATATTCATAATAGGTGCGCCCGCCACCGTAAGGCCATCTGAAGCCTTTCTTCTCACCGGCATATGCCACCTTGCCCTGTTTCAAATCCTCCAGGGCATCAAACCCCATCCTGATTTCATGCGAAGCCATAGATACGACATCGCCGCGATACTTCTTCGGTGTCAGAAGTAGTTCGGCCTTCCGAGCCCTGAGCCGCGCCAATGCATGATTGCTTCTGATGGAAAGGTCATAAGGTTCTTTCGATTCTTCTTGAGATTCAGCTATTGCCAATCGTAAGCGCTTTAATGCCTCTGCCGGTTCTTCCGTAAACAGGACAGACAGGAATGCAGAGTGACAGAAGAGAACAAGCCTGAGCATATGCATGCTTCGATGGTTGTAATAAACTACCCATGAGTCTGATTAGTCGAATCGATGACGCATCTTACTGAAATCTCAAGCGAACCGGAAGGACGACTCTCTCACAACTTCGGGTGAACTCATCAACACAGGACAAAGCCAGAACGAGTTGGATTCGTCTTGGTGTGCATCCCTGAGCACGCGTTGCTCGCACATAATCTCATGAATAAGAAAATCAACATCGGTATCATTGGTTGCGGGGGAATTTCGGCGGTCCATTTCAGGGGCTATCAGCCGTTGCCGGACACTGAAATCGTCGCCGTCTGCGACCTCGATGAGAATCTGGCTCACGCGAAACGCGAAGAGTACTGTCCGGATGCCGAGGTGTACACGGACGTCGAATCCATGCTCAGACGCGACGATATTGAAGGCGTCAATGTCTGTACCCAGACCGTCGCGCACGCGCCGCTGTCCATCGCTGCCATGGATGCGGGTAAGCACGTGCTCTGCGAAAAACCGATGGCCGCCAATCTCGCTGAGGCGGAGGCCATGGAGGCAACATCTGAGCGCACCGGCAAAGCCCTGCTTATCGATCACAGCCTTCTCTACTCGCCACTGGTCGCCACGCTCATGCATCACCTGCCGAGCATCGGCGAGGTCTTCTGGGTGCGGACGCGCAACGCGCACTACGGCGATGTGGCCGAACATATCGCGAAGACCGGAGCTCTGCTCGATATCGGTTACCACCCGCTTTACACCGCGATTCATTTCAACGGGCCGGTTCAAAAGGTCAATGGCTGGCGACGCTGCTTCCTGCGGCCTGAGATGCGCGACGACAACGGCCTCTTTGTGCTGGAGCACGAAAACGGCATCTCGATCGTCGAGGCCAGCTTCTCAGCACACGGCAAACTCGGCTCGACCCGCCCGATCGAAATCTTCGGCAGCAAAGGCGTTCTCCTCGCCAACAGAGTGCCTGAAGAAAAGGTCACTCTCACCATCGGAAGTGAAATGGACGAAGTCGACATCCTCGACGGCCTGCCCTGGAACGTCGCTCTCATGCAGCATTTCTGCGAGTGCATTCGTGGCGAGGCAACCCCTCTGTCGGGCTCAGATGCCGGATTGGCAGTGATGAAAGTATTCGACGCAATCGAAGAAACCGGCCAGTGATTTTTGGACACACCCAGAAGTTGGCTCATACTTCTGCCATGCCGGAAGCCATTATCTTTGAAGTTCAAAATTGGTCGTTTCGCCTGAGAGGCGAATCCCTCGTCTGCCGGCCGAGTTGGACGACACTGCTTGGCAGATTGCTTTTCAGCGCCATCTTCATCGGCATCAGCGGGTGGATGGTCTATTCACAGGGGTGGCCCGAGCTTTCGGCACAGAAATCACAGCCAACGAATCCCGCATCTTTCGAGAACGCCGAAATCAAGAAACAGACAACTGAGATTAAGAATCTGCTTCGCTCGCAAATGACCGAAGAGGAATACAAAGAATTCGAACAGGAACTGAAGGCAAAGGAGGCAGAATCTCAACAGCAACATCGGACCAACGCGCAGAAAAGAAATCAGATGGCACAGGGGATTCAGCTTGCGTACGCCGGCCTAATCGGAGTGCTTGCTTTCTCAGGTATCCTTGCCCCGCTCAGCACCATCTGGCAGGTGATCACCATCAGGCGCGACCCTTTTGGCGGAGTTCGTTTCAGAAAAACAGGCCTCATTCCACTCACGCAGACCACCGTTCTGCAGACTGTCTCGCAGCTCTCTGTCCTGAATGAAGAGTACTTCAGCCGGACAGAAGATGGCATCTATCAGGAATGGCGGTGGAAAGTACAGGTCTACGGCACGGACGACCAGGTCTCGACAATGGTCGAGTTTCAGACTCTCACCGAGTCCGAAGCTCCCGCGATGGTGAAATACCTGCCCGAGCGAGTGAAGCTCTTTACAAAAGCGATGGAAGCATTGACGGGCATTCAATCCACACCACCCGCCAGAGTGCAAGTCACGCACACAACCCCGGGGCTCTTCGGCGACAAGGTCCATTCAAAGGCTTCGTCTGATTAGGACGGTACACTACGGCAGCCCCTGGATGATGAGCAGTGGGTCCTTATGAAACTCTCAACACGACGCGAACTGCGTTGCTGAGACTATACTACCGCTCCTCATTCCAAGACTGACTAAAGGAGTTTCACATGCCCTACAAGAGACCGGACGGAAGAAAACCGGACGAACTGCGCGCCACGAAAATCACAAGGAACTTCACTAAGAACGCCGCAGGCTCGGTTCTTATCGAATGCGGGGACACCAGGGTCATCTGCACCGCCAGTATCGAAGATCGTGTTCCGCCGTTTCGTAATCGCGATACCGAAGGCTGGCTCACCGCGGAATACGGCATGCTCCCGGGCTCTACCAACAGCCGCAAACGCCGGGATAAAGACGGACGTGGAACTGAAATCCAAAGGCTCATCGGCAGAGCGGTCCGCAATATCGTCAATCTGAATGCCTGGCCCGGACACACCATTTACCTCGATTGTGATGTCATCCAGGCCGACGGCGGTACTCGCACTGCCTCCATCACCGGCGCATACGTTGCCCTCGCCGACGCAGTAAAGGCATTGGACAAAGATGGCCTCATCACCGGCCAGGCCCTGTTGGACAGCGTCGCCGCGATCAGCGTCGGCATCATCGATAAGACCGTCCTTCTCGATCTCAATTACATCGAGGATTACAGCGCCGAGGTCGACATGAATATCGTAATGACAGGCTCGGGAAATCTGGTGGAAGTCCAGGGCACCGGGGAAAAAGGCACCTTCACTGAGCGCCAACTCACCCGCCTGGTCAAAGTCGCCCGAAAAGGCATCGGTGAACTGAAGGAGATTCAGGAGAAGGCTCTTCGGAAACGATTAAGGTGAGGTGATTCAAAGGAGGGGCTTTACCCCGGTTCTCGGGTTTACCGCCTTCTTTCCTCATTCGTTGTTTCCTTGATTTCGTTGGAAGCTCTTTCTGCCTCTGCCTTCATTCTTCATTCGTTTCCACAGAAACTCCAACGGGCACCCCTCGCATTCAGGCTCTTTCTTCAGGCAGTAGTGCTTCCCCGTCTCCACTATCTGGGCGTGGTAATCATTGAATAACGCCAATCGTCGTGGCAGCCGTCCTTCAAAGAACTTCTTGATCTCGTCATAGGCGGCACCCTCTTCAATAAAGCCATGTCGGCTGAAGATGCGCCGGGTGTAAGCATCGACTACGAACGTTACTTTATTTGCCGCATACAGAAGGATGCAATCCGCTGTCTCGGGTCCGATGCCGGTGAGCGACAGCAGTTTAGCACGCAGTTGAGGCAGACGCGTTTTTGACATTTCGCGTATATCGCCATCGTATTGGTCATTCAGCCAACCGACGAAGGTTTTCAAACGCTTTGCTTTCTGATTGAAATAACCGGAAGGACGAATGAGTCGGGCGAGCTCAGGTTCCTTTATTTCAGAGATCCCTGTGACCGACAGAGCCCCCGCATTCCGCAGGTTGTCGATAGCTTTTGCGACATTTGTCCAGGCCGTATTCTGAGTCAGTATCGCGCCGATGCAGACTTCGAACGGTGTCTCTCCGGGCCACCAGTCGAGCGGGTCGAATCTCTCCCTCATGCGAGAGTAGATTTCAAGCAGCAGGGACTGCTCATCATTTATCTGACTATCATTCATCACAACGTCCCATGTCAGAACTCATTTCAATCGATGGCTCATCAGGTGAAGGCGGAGGCCAGATTCTACGGACATCGCTCAGCCTGTCAGCCATCACCGGCCGACCATTCGAGATTGATAATATTCGCGCCCGCCGCACCAGGCCCGGATTGCGTCCACAGCATTTGAAATGCGTCGAGGCCATGGCCGAAGTTTGTGGTGCAGAGGTGAGAGGCGCCGCGGTCGGATCGGTCTCACTCCGCTTCGACCCGGGCGAGCTCAGGGCTGGCGATTTTGTATTCGATATCGGCACTGCCGGCGCAACCGGGCTAGTGCTCCAAACCGTTTACCTGCCGCTGTCGCTTTTAGATGAGCCTTCCATGGTGCGCATCACCGGCGGGACACACAACCCGTTCAGCCCCTGCTTCCATTATCTTCAAGAGCAATGGCTGCCACTGATGACCAAGGCAGGACTGCGCATCAGCCTCAAACTCGATCGTCTTGGCTTCTATCCGGTCGGTGGCGGCAAAATACGAGCGACCATCAGCCCTTCCGAGCCGGTTGCCCTTCGGCTCCCTGACCGAGGAAAACTGAAAAGTTTTCGAGGACTGTCATTCGTGGCAAACCTCGACCGAGAGATCGCCGAACGCCAGAAGAGACGTGCCCTCAGAACCATCGGTAAACGGGACGACATCAGGGCAAAGCAAATCAAGACAGACACGTTCAAAGCTCATTCACCGGGCACTGCCATCTACCTGACCGCGGAATATGAAGGCGGCGCACGGGCCTGTTATTTCGGTTTAGGCGAACGCCGAAAAAGAGCCGAAGAAGTAGGCGAAGAAGCAGCCCTGCCGATGGCACGATTTCTGGATTCCGATGCCGCCCTGGATGAATTCGCGGCAGACCAGCTCATGCTCCCGCTCTCCCTCGCACAAGAGCCAAGTGAATTTACCACCGCCAATGCCACGGAACATCAGCGAACCAATGCAGACATCATTACTCGTTTCATTGATGCCGGGATCGATATCCTGGAATCGGAGAGCGGCGCATCGAAAATTCGAATCGCATGCAATCCCAAAAAGCAGGCGATGTGAGCCGCCCTTGGGCACGCCTCTCTAAAAAGAAAAGCAAGCAAAAACGCTCCCTTTCCCTCAAAACGTCTGTTTGTTTTCAGGGCACATTCCCAGCAACGACTGGCTTCCGGACCGGTTAGCCGAGAGTCAGACTTTTCGTCCTCTGTTCG
>JASLXP010001262.1 GCA_030740295.1 Planctomycetota bacterium | reverse complement strand
CGCCCTCATAGGCGCGTCTCGCAGGCAGATGGCCTTCGTCGAGCCCCGTGCCTACTTTGGCGAACCGGAGTCCCTGCTCACGAAAGTGCTGAAGCACATGTCGATACATGAATTTCCCCAGGCCCTGTCCTGCATGCTCGGGGTGCACGCCGTTGTTGCCGATGATCCCTGTGCTCTTTTCCTTATCGATGTGAAATGTAAGGAATCCGATCACCTCGCCCTGCTTCTCCAGAGCCCAGAACCAGTCCGGATGTTCCAGGAAGTGCCTGCGAATCTGACCAATCTTCCGCTCCTGCCACGTCATCTCCGGATCGGGCCTCGCAATCTCGTACCATTCCATTCCGAGCATGGAAATGTAACTGTCAAAAATTGGCTGCCAGCAGAGGACGGCGATCTCGTCTATTGGTGGCAGATCCTCTGACCTGGCCTGGCGTAAAACAACACCTTTCGATTCGGCGATCATGTGCGGTTCTGTCATTTGGATAAATAAAAGAGGTGACTTACTTCCATCGAGGATGCGAATCTTCCGCGCCCACATGGAAGCCAAAGAGAGTCGCCTTATGAAGATGGAAACGGACTTTCACCACGTGGCCGATGCGTCCCCCGGCCTCGGAAACCTGATCGAATTTCCCAGCGAGACTCCTCTCGCCCCAGGAGAAATGCATGAGCCCATACCCCTTCAATTCCACCTCACAGCATGACCGGTCCCATCCGGGCAAGACCTCGCCAAACTGGTCGCACACCTCCGCTTTAATCCAGCCGCCTTCGTCGATATCAACCTCAGCAACGATGCCGGCATCGCCGTAGTTGCAGAGCCACTTTGTTTCGACCAGGCCGTCCATGTCAGCACGCAGACCGCAGAATTTCTTCCCCGCGATCCTTGCCAGCCCGACACCACTTTGAGGATTTTCGTCCTCCACACGCTTACCTCGCTGCATGGGCATCCCGCGGTCGGAGCCGTGTTCGCTGTTTCTACCGTTATAGAAGAGCAGGTATTCGTTGCCGCGTTCGATCAGTGCGATGGGAATGATCATCCGACTATCAAAATCGCCGTCCGGGCCGAGGGGCAGGAACTCTACGCCAGGCATGGGACGAAAGAAACTCCGGCCGTCCGGCGAGTAGACCAATTCAACCGTCATCGGAGAGTAATCCGGATTGTTGTGGTAGACCCAGAGCAGCCCCACCTGCGACTGAGCCATCTGGGCAACGGTCAGCCCGTAAAACTCGAGCCATTCCGCATCGTTGGAATCCGGAGTCAGCAACATCCTGGGATAAGACCAGTGAATAAAGTCATCGCTCTCCGAGTATCCGATGAACCGGCGCTTGGGATGCGTACGCGGCCGAAAGTATGCGACCCACTTGCCGGTAGTGGGGTCCCGTTGGCCGAGCAGATTGTCGCTGTCGGTCATGTCGTTTGTGTTCATGACAAGCTGGGGCACGCTCCAGCGCAATCCGTCAGCAGAGAATCCGATGCAGACGCCCTTATTGCGTCCGGGCTTTACCGGCTCCACCAAATGCTCTTCCGTCCGGTCGAAGCCTATCGCTTTATAGCGTCGATTGGGATCTTCTTCATGGGTGTCTTTAACGACATTCCAAAGCATGGAATCACCCTCGTCCCACTCCATGAGAATGTTGTTATCGCTGCTTCCATTGAAATCGATTAAGCCCAGAGAAGGCCGGTGCCACTCAAGCCCGTCTGAGCTTTCTGCGTAGCAGATAAAGGTTCTTGTGGTCTCACCTTCCAGCGTGCTTCGATACCAGTGCTTGAAGGTCTGTTCCTCTTCGTCAAAGAACAATGCGTGGTGCCCCTGAATCCCATTCAGTTCCCAGGGGGCTTCCGGACGGAGAACAGGCGCAGGGAGTTTACACGGTGACCCAGGCACTCTCCGGACGCCGGCCCTATGGTCTATCCACTCGTCGTTGAAAAGGTATTGCATGAGTCAAGACAGATTTCAGTTTCGGCAAGGGGAGCCAGAAAAATGGAAGGCAAGAGAATGGCCAAGATATCTACCTGCGGAAAACCTGAATCCTGTTTCCCGTCTTCCGCACTTTTACCTGTTCCAGAGTGATCAGACCCCATTGATCTGCAGTGACCTCTCCGGACTGCTCCGCTTTGCCGTTGGCATCCAGATTCTTCCACGAAAACTTCTCGCCACACTTCGGTTTGAAATCCTGGCAGCGCCGCGGCGTGATACTAACGGTGCACTCGTCAGCCGGAGCGGCGCGGAAAAGCCCGACAGACATCTCCCAAGAGTTTTCTTCATCCACAGCGTCGTCGGTTTTCCAGTAAAGGTGGGCGTTGACCTGGCCACTGGATTTACCGTCGAAAACATCCAGGCTCTTCTTTCTTCTGTTGGTCTTGTTGTATTCCGCAATTTCCTTTTTCTCCTTCTCGATCTGCTCACCGCTTTTTCTCGTGGCCGTGCCGGGGCTGTCATCGAGGCTGCATCGAGTGAAGGCCGGCAGAGATTGATCGACACGAATATCGATCGGCATGATGCGCTCTCGGCCGTCCATCGGCATCCGAGCACGTTGCCCGTGTCCTGACATCCCCCAGACAAATAGATGTGGGCGACGCGTCTCTTGCAGAGCGTTCAGAAACTCGATCGCCTGTGGCCATCCGATAGCTCCATCGTTCTTGCCGTTAGAGAATGTGATAAAGGGAGTTTCCTTTTCGGGATGCTTCCGCAGGTACCAGGCATCGTTGTAGAAGTCCCAAACTGACTCACCGGATTCGTGCGGGACGCGGTATTCCGATTTGCCAAAAACGCGTTCGTAGGAGCCCTTGAACTGTGGAGTCTTTGCTGGATTGTGAACGCCTACCCACGAGAGCGCCCAGGCGATTCGATCCGGATTCCTAATCGCGAACATAGGTGCGCCGGAGCCACCCATGGAACTGCCTGCGACAAAGCTGCGGTTCTTATCCACCTTCCACTTTGTGGCCATCCAATCGACAAACGAAAGCAATCGCCGCTGGGTATAAGGGCGCACGACGCCGCTCTGCCATGCGCTCTTGCCCTTTCCCAAGCCAGACCAGTAATTTTCGTGATAGCCCGTCCACCAATCGTATGGAATCTGATTGGAGGCCACGAGGAAGGCGCCCTTCTCTGCATTGTACCACCAGCCATAACCACCATTCAGACTGCCACCCCAACAATGGAGGTGGATGCCAACGGGCGCGGGGCTGGCCGGCTTTGGTGGAATCGCTACCAGGTAATCAAACGGCTTGCTTTCGATGGCGCAGTTCGGCGGGCCTTCCCACCGGACGTAGTAATGAAGCGTTGCTCCCTTGATGTAGCTGAAGCTCTGCGGCTTCTCGATACGCTGCAGAACGGGCACTCCCTGGCCAGTTGTCTCTTCGACCGGTCTTTTCAGGGAATTCGCTTCCGAAAGCGCCGAGTTCTCTTTACCGTCGCGCACGGCTGTCACCGCGTAAAAGACCTTTCCCTCGTCTGCCGGATGATGCACATAAATTCCAGTTTCAGAATCGACGGGCCCTTCCCCTTTCTTGACGATGTAGCGCGAGGACTGATGCTGCGGCTTTGGGTAGATGCCATAATAGTCAGCATTCCAGCCCGTCAACGGCGGCGCATCCGCGATGGGTTTCAGTCCAGCGAGAGAGAGGATGGGGTTCTCCGAACGATACAGCCGATAAAACAGTTTCTTGTTCTTCGAGATGTTTCGCTTGATCGCCTTGAGATCTTTGACGGAGATTGAGCTCTCCGTGACATGCGAATCGACTTCACGCCAGGAAAGGAATGTCTGACCTTCCACATGCCATGCTCGCAGATTAGTAACCTGTGCCTGCGTGCTGTCGGGTGTTTCCGCACGAAGCAGCGGGACGCAAAACAGGAAAATCAGACTCCTCACAACTCTGGAGAG
The DNA here is from genome assembly GCA_030740295.1 of Planctomycetota bacterium. Next base: position 52 of record JASLXP010001262.1, on the reverse strand, counting down.
TTGTGCTACGGTCTGTTCTGCGGGCCGCGTAGCACAGGTCTCCAGACCTGTG
>JASLXP010001261.1 GCA_030740295.1 Planctomycetota bacterium | reverse complement strand
CGGAAGAGGAAATACCGGATCACAAAAGAACACTTGCGCTCGCCCGACTTGCTGACGATGCCGCCTTCTCCTCTCACGATAAAACGAAACGGAGTCTTCTCATCGATGTGAAAGTTTTCGAGGACACCGTGCGCCTCTTCGAGCTGGGCATTCGCCTTCGCATCGCGCAGCCAGTTTTCTTCGTCGGTGTTGCCCGGCCCGGTGTGATCGACGGCCAGGATCATCTGCGGCTTGCCATCGGACTTCATGATCTCTTTGCCGCCCATCTTTACCGAGCGCAGCAGTTCGTTGCCACTCTTTGCGAATACGACAGCAAGCGGTCCATTCGATACCGAGAGCGCATCCGCATCGTCCTGTACCTGCCACGGTGATTCGATCACAGCCGGTTTGCCCGGGCTGAGTGCATAGTTTCCAGAGCCGCCCGCGGACACCGACAGTTGCGTCTGCACCTGCATCCACTTCACCGAACCATCCGCCCAACGCACGAGCGGACGCACAAACGCAGGCACTTCTTTTCCGGCACCATCGCGCAGAGAAAAGCTCGCGTCCTTTACCATGCCCCGCGCCAGCGGAAAGCCGGAGCACACAAATTGATTCTCGTAGCCCTGCCCCGCACGATCCTTGAAAGTCAGCGCGATCTCCTCGGCGGAGATGGGGACAGAAAAGTAAAAAATCGGGAGCAGGAGCTTTGCGATTCGCATGAGATGTAGATGCCTCCACACTTAATCTGTATTGTATTCGCTCTCTTAATCTTCAGCTTATTAGGATCATGAGAAAGACTAAGGTAACGATCAGAAGGAACTGACCCAATGACCCGACTCGCCACCATCCAGATCGCAGACCTTTATACCGTTACGCCTCCGGAGGCCAACCCTTTCTCTGATGATTTCAGCCCGGCCGCCGCGGACGAAGCATGCACGGCCCGTCTGCAGGTCTTCGAGGAGCAGATCGATCTTGCCGGCGCGGACCAGTGCGATCTTGTGGTCACTGCGGAGGACATGATGGGCATGGAACCGTTCATGACCTTCCTCGACGATCCAACTCTGTTCCGTTCGATGCTTGAGAGATATTGCCCCGTCTATCACGAACGGCTCTCCGCGGCAGCCAGGCGACACTCGATGCACATTGTCGCCTGCTTCTACGACCTGGAAGGTGATGACATCTACAACTTCGGATTTCTTTACGGCCGCGATGGGGATCTCATCGGCAGATACCGGAAAGTCCATCTGCCGCTTTACGAATCATGGCTTGTCCAATCCGGCATCGAGTTTCCTGTTTTCGAGACGGACATTGGCAAGATCGGCATCAACATCTGCTACGACCAGATGTGGCCCGAATCGACCGCGGCCACTGCGCTCAATGGCGCCCAAATCGTATGCATGCCTTCGGCCGCCAGCCCTTTCGAGTTTCGCGTCCGCACCAGGGCCCTCGACAGCCAGGTGTTCTTCATCACATCGACCTACGCCCATTCCATGATCGCCGCCCCGAATGGCGCAGTGCTGGCCAATGCCGAAGACCAGAAGAGAGGCTTCGTCTGCGCCGATGTGGATATCTCTGCAGCCACCCTCGCCCCAGAGGCCTTCTACGAATACCTCTACTCGGGCATTCGCGATCACAAAGAGAGGCACCTCAAATTCCGCCGGCCCCAAAGCTACGAACCGCTTGTCTCACAGTCCGCGCCGCTGACGGATGAATACCCCACAGGCGGCCTCGCCGACGGCGAGCAAGACATCCGCCGTGTCTACGAAATCCACAAGACAGAAATAAAGAAGATGCTGCGAGGCGAGAAGGCCGACTATGATTGGCGGTGGTGAGAGACTTCGCGAAACGGCGCAAACCGATGAAGTTGTCATGAATTTCACATCTCAGTTCCAATCCCGTAAATCCGTTGCCACGCGTCGCATCATCGAGGCCAACGCACACAGTAGTCCCGGCGCATGCTACGTGCTGCTCAAGCAGGGCCAGCACATCGAAGACGTCAACGAATGCCTCGCCGGGCGTAAAGGCAAAATCTCTTCCCGCTCGCTCGACATCCAGATTCTCTACCAGATTCTCGGCCTGCCAGGCTCGGGTCTCTCCGACGAAGCCCGCACCCACCTCACCGAAATCTGCGACCAGTCTTACGGCCGGGAATTGCCGCCATATGTGGATCTGGATCGCGAATTCGATCCCTGGGATTACCTGCTGTGCTACTGCCCTACGGAGAATCATTTTTTCAATGACACCGCCAATCGCCTGGCTGAGGCGGTTGTCTTTCCCGAGCGCGTTTATTCCGATGGCCGCACGGCCGCGCAGTATCGACCGTACTGGGAAGATGCCTTCCGGCAGCTTGTCGATGCCCGCATCACCCACGGTATGCGCGAGTGGCGTTCGCCGATCTACTGCCATGTGATCGCGGACGATTGCCTCATGGTCTACAACCTGACAGACGGCCCCACCCGGGACGCGGCCAAAGCCATGCTCGATTACCTTTGGCTCACCATGACCATGACCATGCGCAAAGGCATGTGGACTGGCGCGCACTCGCGTGTCTACAACAAGAAGGGCGGCTGCACACTCACAAACTTTGCATCCCAGTGCTACCTGTGGACCGCACGTTTCGCTCTCGATCTCGAGATCGATACCCCGGGCGGCTCCATCCGCAATGACGATTGGATTCCCACTGACAGTATCAGTTGCGGCATCATCGCAGGAGATTACATCCCGCCTGAGGCTGTCATCCGTCTCATGGATCGTCAGGATCGCTACGCCAATATCGAGACAATCGGCCCAAAGTACCATCCTTCGGGTATGGGCGAAGGTGTCTTCAATCCCGGGTCATACAATCCCTGCCTCTGCACCCGCGACCGTGACATCACCGATGGAAAACGCGCTGTCTATACGTGGCTTTCACCGCGCTACGGGCTTGGCTCTGTCCAGGAATGGGGCGATTACGGACACCACTGGCACATGCATTGTTCACCGTGGTCGCTGATGATCGCATCCGGCGAAAGCACGGACATTGTCACCTCCTTCACCGGCTCTGAAGAAGAGATGGCCCACACCGATGGCGGCTACATGATGTGGGGCCAATGGAAGGCTGACTGGGACGGCACCGTCTTCCAGCACCGCTCGACGCTTTTCTGCCAGTTGCGGGGCCACCAGATCGATATCGACGGCGAATGGCTGAAGGAAGGCTACCCGGAGGCGCCCGGCGTCGATGCAGCTATCCTCCGCAAAGCCGA
>JASLXP010001260.1 GCA_030740295.1 Planctomycetota bacterium | reverse complement strand
GATTAGCCGGGTCTCGGCTTCCGGGGTGCCGATGCGGCCGAGGGCCTCGGCCGCGGCCCCGGCCAGATGGTCCGGCACGGCGGCCCATCCAAATTCGTGGCTCCTCGGCGGACGGACCCGTGTTTTCACCGTGTTCTTTTCGAGGATTCCGGCGAGCAGCGGGATGGCGGCCTCGTCCCGAAGATGCCCCAAGGCCCGAATGGCCGCCAGCCGGGCCACCAGGCTGCCACGCGGTCCAGACTCGACGTAGCCTCGCAACGCCTCGCTGGATCGCTCCGACCCGACATGGCCGAGGGCTTCTATCGCATGATGAGCAACGGTCAGATTCTCTGAGCCGAGCTTCTCGATTAGGCCCCCTTCGATGGCGTCCCAATCGTTTGCCTCTAACCATTCCTGCCAGGCGCGGGCGGGCTCCATCTGCAAAGGAGGGATGCGATAGGGGTCGAACTTCTCCGTGTGCCCGGTCAGATGTTCGAGCGCAATGTGGGCAGACTGGGCAACGTGAACAGACCCATCCTTCAGGGCACGCAGCAGAGAGGGTACGACCTCCCGGTTACCGCAAGCGGCAAGGGCCAGTGCCGCGGCGAGACGGACCGAGTCATCCGGATCCTCGAGAGCGGCAGCAAGGGACCCCGCCGCAGCCCGGTCGCGAAACATGGCCAGGCGCCGAGCCGCGGAGACCTTTTCACCGGGTTTGCCGTCACGAAGTTTCGTCCCCAACTTTTCAACTGCCGAGGAGCGGCCAGGAGACAGCCCGGTCGCATTGTCGAGGCGTTCAAGCTCCGGCTGGCTGTAGCTGTCGATGCTGGCCACTTCCCGGAATCGGTCGAACTGCAGATTGAGTGCGCCGCCGTTGGCCGCGTTGTTCGCGCGGAACCGATGCGGTCGGCCCCCGCCAGTCAGGTCTACCGGAGGCGCAAACGAAGCAAGAGGCGCGCTTCCGCCAAGGCCCGGCGCTGCCTGACGACGGCTGTGGCACCCGGTGCAGGAACGTGTCTCTCCAGGCCGCACGTAAATCCAGCTCATTTCGTTTACGACCGGACGGCCTTCCGCGTCAACGCACTGGATGGCCAGGGAACGGTCTGCCGGCACGCGCACGTAAAATGAGCCGTCGGGTGCAACGGGCGCTGTCCCCAGCTCGATGCCTTCCACACCGATGTGGCCGTATTGATGCCGAGCCGCTCTCAAGGTGAAGGGCTTGCCCTGAATGATCCGGACAGCCTTGACGCGCTGCCAGTCGCCTTCGACCTGCTGCGTTTTGAACACGTTCTGGCAGAGCAGGTAGCCCGTCTTGTCCGGAGACCTCTCTGCTTCCGGCTTTACCATGTTCGGCATGAGACGAGGCTTGACCCGAGCGCCGAGAAAGACAGCCGAATGAAGCTGCTCGCTCGATTCGAACAGCTTGACCACCTTGCCTGAATTTGGATCGAGAATCCCCAATTCCCCTCCGGGCGTGCTGCACAACAGCCGCCCGCCGGGCAGCGAAGAGATGTCGAACAGAGGAACGTCGCTCGACAGGCGTTCCAACTTACGTCTCTCCCGAAGTGATACGTCCGTGATCAGCGGGCCAAAGTTCGACAGGCACGCGATGCGGCCGCCGGGCATCGGAGCCGGTGAGCCGAAGCCGTAATTGCGAAGCCATTGATGCGGATATTCCGCCCCGGTCGCCCGGTCGTAGCGGATGGTCCCGCGATCAGGGCCTATCAGAGTCTGCCCGCCCGTGCCGTCCGCCCGAATCGCGTGGATGCGCGTTTCGACCTTGGCGCGCTCCATGAAATTGTCCTGGCGCACAAAAGCGATGCGCCCGTCGGGCATGACTGCCGGTTCGCTGTCGGCCACGATGTGATAGGTGAGCGGCCGAATCTCTCGCCGATCCGCACTGAGCGTGAACAGGCTGTGTGCCGTGTTGGCGTGGTATTCTTCCCGGCTGCCGATCCGTGTGGAAGCAAAGACAATTCTGCCGTCCGGAAGGAACTCGGGATCGTAATCTTGCCACGGTCCGGTCGTGAGCCGCTTCAGGTCGGAACCGCCGGCCCCGATTCGAAAAAGCTTGTAGAACTTCTCGCCTTCTGGAACCATGG
>JASLXP010001259.1 GCA_030740295.1 Planctomycetota bacterium | reverse complement strand
GATGTGAATCAGCAACTGCGGATCCCAGGAGTGCTTGTAGAGGGCGAGCAGGGCACCCAGCGAATTGTTCGTTTCCCGGTCGGCCGCATAAGGCACTGAGACCCGGTCGAACGCGCCTGCCCAGAGCTCGTAGGTGTCCTTCGCTGCATAGTCTCCCATGATGTAGTAGTTCCAGAGGAACGCATCGGGATCGATGTTGTGGGTGGCGACGTTCAGGTCGCTTGTCCAGTGAGCGAAGCCTTTGCAGTGCATCATGGCGCCGGCCATCTTGATGACGTAGCCCAGCGTGCGTTTTCCTTCCGGGTCAGTGCCGATGATTGGGTTTTCCGGATCGTCGTAGTGGCACGTATCAACGTTCATAAAGTGGTCGCTGTAAGCGCGGGCCCAGGCCAGCCAGCCGGGCGACCCGCTTCGGAAGTACATGAGCCATGCGGTCTGCACGTTCCGATAGTGGGAGGCAAGCCAGACCCGGTGAAGGTTCGGGTAGCCATAGTGTGGCTTCGGATAAGTGTGAAGGTCCGCATAGTTCCACATTCCCCACTCGTTGGTGTTGCTGAAGAAACGAGTCATAGCCAGGTAGCCTTTTTCGACCAGGCGCTCCAACTGCGCGAAGCGCACTTCGTCTTTGTGATGGATCTTTTCCAGGGCGTTGGTGGCGCAGGCATACGCCGGGTCCGGCAGGGCGTGCGGGTCCTGCTGAACGAGAGCCGGCGTTGGGGACTGGACTTCCGCATTTGGATCGTTGAGGTGCACGACAAACTCGTTGGAGATGGCTGTGCCCACGCCGTTCGAGCCGTAACCCACCTCCACGCTCTCCCTGAGGGCGAACCAGTCGGTCTTGCAGATTTCGTGAAGGCGTTCGCGATACTTGGATGGAATCTGGAGATCGAGGTATTTGCCCTCGTGCGCCCATTTGAGCTTGTGGATGTTTCGACGTTCGAGCTCTTCCTGGTCAGAGAAAGTGTCCTCGCCGTGCAGGGGCCAAAAATGGACGGCGATGCCCTTGCTGTTGACTTCCAGCTCTTTGGGGAATTTCTGCCAGACATCTCTGAGAGTGACGAAGACGCCCCTGTAATCGCGGGAGGTGTAGAGGTGAATGCTCCCGTCGGAACGATTCCCTTCTTTGCCGATCTCCGTTACCACCGCGCGCTTGCCGTCCTGCATGCCCATCGAGTCATAAATCATGCGGAAGTGGTTGTGCCGGTCTTGATGAAGTGATGAAGACCAGTGCACAGCGTCCCGTTGAATTTTGACCCTCTGTTGGCCGTTGTCCGCGCCGAAGTAGGCCCAGGTCGGAGGCGGCGCCGGCAGCACGAAAGCGGAATCGGCGAGTTTGTTGGTCTGGGTATCATAGGTGACGATGGTGCGGTGCCTGACCCTGAAAAATGGCAGACCCGCGAACGCGATGATGCGCGTGTGGTAGATGCAGAGCGGCTCGCCTTTGCTCGTGTGGTACCATCCCTTCGCAGCGACAACGACCCGTGCCGGCCCTTGCTCCTCGATAGACACCACGACATTTGTGTTGCCGCTCTTCGTGCGATGGCGCGCGTCGTATCGTTTATCCATTTCGTCAACGATGTAAGGACCGCCACCCGCGTGGATGAGCTGCTCGTTGGTCTCGAATCGGCCGTTTCTGTTGAGATCGAGCCAGGCGCCGTGGATGCCGTCGAAGCTGCTCTTACTGATGGAAAGCTGGGCAGGTCCGGTCTTGATGAGGATGCTCGTCTTCCCGTCGCTGACGCTGAGTGAGCTTTTCGGTTGCGGGACGTCCGTCGCGACTTTCTTGAGGACATATCCTCGAGGGATGCCGTTGTCGTATCTCGCGACGAAGCTCAGGCCCAACCACCGGATGCCGCCGTTATCAGTTTTCTCTTCAGGGACGTCCAGACCCGTTGACGGCAGCCACGTGGCACGTGGGACGAGATTCGCCGGGATGCGATTGCCGTTCTCGAAAAGCCCCAACTGCTTCACGTCATAGACGTTTCCAAATGGCATCGGCACGCCGGTCGAGATCGGCCAGGCACCGTTCGGCATATGAGTCTGGTCGTGGGCTCTGATCTCTACTCCTTCTTCCGGGAAAGGAGTCACTTTCTCTTTCTGATCGGTGATTGAGAAAGCCCATCGCCCGGTACGGAGTGTCTTGCCCGGCCGACCGGGCACTGACGCGATCATTTCGTAATCTCCCGCGGCCAGCCCTTTCAGGTCGTAAAGCAAAGCCACCTTCGGATGCTTAAGGTCTGCCACATCAAGCCTGTCAACCGGCGACCGCTTTTTGCCTTTCAGCCCGAACAGCTCGAAGCGCATCTGCCGTCCCTCGACTGGTATCCCCTGGAGGAAAGCGATGAATTGGGTCGTATTTTCGCCGGCGAAATAGCGTCGGCTTTCACCGTAAAACTCAACCTTGGGCGCCACGGGGGCCGGCGTCTTTTCAAAAGCATCGACGGAGCCGAAGAAGATGTATCCGTATCTCGCGGGAATTTCCTGGGTGCCTCGGCTGTTGCTCCACGCGGTCCATTCGTGATTGTCGATGCGACCAAGCTGGAACCGCCACCACTCGTTTTCCTTTGGCACATGCAGTCCAGGATTCTTGAAGGGGATGGCCAACTCGATCACCGCGCCGTCTTTCACCGGTGTTCCCGCAATGGTGAACTTCGCCTCGTATTTGAAGGCCTCCCGCTGTGAGCGGGACGAGCATCCCCCACCGGGATTGAAGTAAAAGCCGTACCAGTTGTCCGCGCCGATGGGCTGGAGGATCGCCAGGGCCCGTGGCAGACGATGGTTGTGCGCTCCGCCCGCTTTGAATCGCTCTGCCTGTTTTCTTGCCGGCTCACCGGTCAGCTTCCAGCCGAGATACAGATTCGCAGCATCCCGGCAGACGAGCACTTCAGTCGGCACGTCTCCAGGGATGTCTATTGGAATGCTGTCATCGCACTTGAGGAACGGGGCGGCGATTCCTGATCGCTTCCAGCAATCGTCATCGAGCACGCCATCAAGGACCGGTGCCGTCTTGACCAAAGGCGCAGCCACCGAGGCCGGGCTGGCCTCACTCTTTTCAAAAGTTGTCAGTGGTATCTGCCGGACGTTGTGGAAGCGGGATGCGTCCTGTGCTGCGGCTAAAGAGAACGACACCAGCAGAGCCGAAAGGGCTAATGGATGTTTGGTGAACGGGTGACTTGTTTTCATTTCCTTGCTCTCATCGGTCATGGAAGGGAGATGATATTAACTCACGACAGGGCTGGTCGGAATCAAGCGAATGGCTATAGACAGCCATCATCTTGGTGGGATGCCCTTGATGACATGGACGTGCTTCACCACCCAAAGGAGAGCGACAGGCTGTGCATCAGGACCTCGCAGGAATCACAGGAAGGTCGTAGCAAAGGGGGCGTCGATGGCTGCGCGCTGATTGACACACTTTGACCTTGACACGTCATCCAGTTGCCCTTACCTGTCCGCTATCGGTTTTCAAACGATGGCGTGAGGCGCCTCAATGGACAGTATGCTTCTGACTTGCCCGTCGTGCGGCAAGCAACTCAAGGCACCGGCCAGTTTCGCTGGCGACAAGTATCGCTGCGCAGGCTGCGACAGCATCAACCTGGTAAAGGACAGCGTTACCCCATCGGCCGAGAGCCCGCCGCCACCTGAGCCTTCTCCGGCCGCGCAGCCTCCGCCCGCTGAAAGTGCGCCGCCTGAGCCTTCCCCACCGGACGAGCAACCCCCACCAGTCGAGCAGCCCCCGCCCACCAAAAGCACGCCAACTATAGGATCGAGTGGGTTTCGGCCCCAACAGGATTCCAAATCTCGGGCGGCAGAGATGATTGCGATGGAAGACACGTTGGCAGCCGCGCATAAGACCGGCTTTCGTTTTTTCAGATGGGCATTTCTTTTTACGTTGATTCCTCTCATCTGGTATTCCTTCTGGGGGCAGAAGGAGAAGATCCCCTTCGAAACTGTCGAGAAAGCGTTTCGGGAACAACTCGAGAGCAGGCTCGAGGAGGATGAATCTCTGAAGGAGAAATGGGAAAGCCTCGAGGAGCAGGGCGGCGCGATGGAGCGAATGCTCTTTTATGCGAATGCCTTCGGGGATGATGAAGCAGTGGGCTTTCTGAAAGAGTTAGAAGGTAAAATGAAGGATGCCGAGCCGTTGCGGCAAGCCATAGCGTTGAATGCCTTGGAAGCACAGTTGATGAAGATTTACTCCGGCCTCCAAACAGAACCTGAGCCTTTCTTATCTGAGGAAACATGGGCTCATTGGGGTTTGGGAGCGGTGGCCGCGCTCGTGTTCCTGCTCTATTTCTGTTTTGCCTACCCCCGCAATGACGCCAAGCCAGTATCGCTTTTTATGGTGGGTGTGCTGACGGGCACGATCGGTGTGTTCATGCTTCTGGCGTTGCAGTGGTTGTCCGGCATGGCCACAAGCTTCCGCATGCGCGGCCGCGGCATCCTCGTTCTCCTCTGGCTGATTCTGATCGCCATCGCGTCTCTTATGCCGCGGCCGATGACCCTTCCAACGGCTTTGTGCTGAGCTTCCTTGGCTATACCGCCGGTGTTGGATTACTGGAAGAACTGACCAAGCTGATGCCGCTGCTCATAATGATCAGAGAAGACCGGAACATGTCCTGGCGTGACGCATGCCTGTGGGGTCTGGTGAGCGGCGCTGGATTCGGTGTTTCGGAAGGCATCGTTTACTGCTCCCGCTATTACAATGGTGCCGAGACAGAAGGCATTTACCTGGTGCGGTTCATTTCATGCGTTGCCATGCATTGTGCCTGGGCGGGCGCCGCGGGCATTCTGACCTGGAGACGAAAAGACTACTTTGTCGGTGAAATGGATTGGGGGGACTGGGTAAAAGCGGTATTTCCCGCGATCTTCATTCCAATGATTCTGCACGGCTTGTACGACACCCTTCTGAAAATGGATATGGTCGGATGGGCCCTGGTCACCGGTGTTGTGAGCTTTATCCTTTTTGTATTCTGCCAGGAGCGGGAAGCCAGTGAGCAAAAGCGGAACATGATGCAGGTGATGGGATTCAGCGGCAGATAACTGGAGACAGCCATGCAAAGCCTGAAAGTCGCGGTCATATCTTCGAAAAGCCGTTTCTGTGATGTAGAAGCAAATCTCAATCATTTCGAAAAGCTCACACGACGGGCGGCGGGCCGCAGCGCGCGGCTCGTCTGCTTCCCGGAGCTGGCCATCACCAGCTACACCCTCGAGCCGGAGATTCTGAATGCCGCACAGAAGATCCCCGGCCCCATCACTGACAGACTGCATGAGATCGCCGCAGCGAATGACGTTTATATTTCAGCGGGACTCGCGGAAAAAGCAGGACGAGTTTTCCACATTGCACAGGCCGTCGTCGGGCCGGCCGGTTACCTCGGCAAGTTTCGCAAGTACCACCCAACCGGCGGCGAGGAGGCGGCCGGTTTCTCTCCTGGAAAATCATTCCCGGTGTTCGAAATCGATGGATTTCGGATGGGTATCAACATCTGCTTCGATGGCAGGCATGAAGACACTCTCCAGGCGATGATCAAGAAGAAGGTGGACCTGATTCATCACCCGCATGGCAATACCCTCGGGCTTGGCCGCGACGCGGAGGAGTGGACACGGGGCAAGCTGACCTACTTCGCCCCGCGAGCCATTGCCGCAAGGTCCTACATCCTCATCCATAATTCCGCGGGGGATACACCCTCTCCAAAGGGCACGGCCCAGTATGGGAGCGGCGCCCTGGTCGTCGATCCTCTCGGTCAGGCGGTGGCGCGCACGACCCAGAAGACCCGTTCCGAAAAGATGGTCTTCGCCGAACTCAAGAAGCCGCTCTCGCTCCACATCCCGGAATTTGAAATCGGCAGGTCGCCAATTCGGTGTTGATGAATGGTTGATGGTTTCTGATCACGGATTCCAGCCTTCGAACATTCTTCCTTGGTGCAAGAAGACACTCGCTGGATAAGATCCGCCGCTCGCAACAGGAACTTCACTTTCAACTGCATCTAAATGCCTTTTGCTTCGGTTCCGGAAATACTGAAGGAGCTGCGAAGGGGCGGGATGGCCCTGCTCCTCGACAGCCGGGAGCCTGACAGTCTGGGTGACATCATTTGCGCGGCGGAAAAAGTTACAGCAAAGACGCTTAATTTCATGGCCTTGCAGGCCAGGGGCCTGATCCGTCTGTCACTGCCGGCGAAGGTGTGTGAAGACCTGCAGCTCGAGATTCAGGCGTGCGATCCCGAATTCCCTCTCCAGAAAGCGTTCACCGTATCTATCGATGCAAGGGGCATTCAGGGCCCCGGCATCAGCGTCAAGAGCCGCGCTGAGACCATCCTGGCAGCCATCGATCCTGGATGTAAGGCATCCGATCTGGTGCGGCCGGGACACGTGCTGCCATTGCGCGCACGCACGGGGGGCGTGCTGATTCGAGCCGGCAAAACTGAAGGCAGCATGGACCTGGCGCGCTTGGCCGATCTGGCACCATCGGGTGTCATGTGCGACGTGCTCGATACCAGGGGCGAGCAGATGCGGCTGAACCAGCTCAAACGGTTCGGCAGCAAACATAAACTCAAGATGTGCACAATCGCCGATATCATCGAGTTCCGGCTGGGCCACGAAGAGACCATCGAACGCCTCGAAGACGTAGAGATGCCGACCGTTCATGGCGATTTCAGGCTGATTGCCTTTCGAAGTATGCAGAATCCCGAGCCGCATCTCGCCCTGTGTAAGGGAGGAGTGGGGGACCTGGATCGATTTGGCAGAGCGATCCCCAGGGCTGGACCTGTCATGGTTCGCGTGCAGCCGGAATGCCTGCCGGGCTGCGCGTTCGGCACGCAATTCTGTTCGTGTGGTAAGACGCTCGCACAGGCCCAGACCCGTATCGACAAAGAGGGCACGGGCGCAATTGTCCTGCTGAGACGCCACCCGACCCGCATCGAAGAAGTGGTCCATCCCCATGCCACATCTTCGCGCTCACCAGCGACGCGGCCGGATCGCCGTGACTTTGGTCTGGGGTCGCAGATTCTGAATGCGCTCGGGCTTAAACAGCTTCGAGTGCTCACCAATTCCAGACAGAAGATTTTCGGTATCGAAGGGTTCGGTCTGTCCGTTGTTGAAAGGCTCCCACTCCGCTGAAAGCCATGGCCGCCAAAAGAAATATTTCTGAAATCCCAGACCTGATCAGAGACCTGAAGAAAGGCAAACCGATCGTATTGCTGGACAGCGATGAACGTGATGCCGGGGGCGATGTCCTGATTGCCGCGGAATGCATCACCGCCAGGCAGCTCAATTCTTTTGCCCGGGAGGCAGGCGGCATGATCGGGCTCGCACTCACCGCAGAGAAATGCGATCAGCTTCACCTGCTGCCTTCTTTTGACGATCCGGAAAGCCAGGCCACGGCGATGACCATGACGATCGATGCGCGGCGGTTCATTAAATCCGGGCTCTCCGCTACGGATCGGGTGACCACCATCAAGACCGCGCTGGCCGACGACGCCAGCCCCACTGATTTTCGCAAGCCCGGGCATGTTCATCCCCTGCGCGCGCGACGCGGCGGAGTGCTGGTCCGTGCTGGTACAACGGAAGCTTCTATCGATCTGGTGCGTCTCGCTGGAATGAAGCCGGCAGCCGTGATCTGTTCCATCATGGATTCCGAAGGCGAAGTGGCCCAGATGAAGGAGGTGCTGTCATTCGCTCGCAAACACAGATTCAAAGCAGGCACGATTACCGACGTCATCTCCCACCGAATCAAATCTGAAGATCTCATCCAGCGCATGACGCACGAGGAGATCCAGAACGAGCACGGCACGTTCAACCTCATCTCATACTACAGCCAGCTCGAGGACCAGGCCCATTACGTCCTCTGCAAGGGGGACATCGGCAGGCCTCGCGGCAATGGCAACCCCATTGATCGGCCCCTGCTGGTACGCGTTCATTCGGAGTGCCTGACCGGCGACGTGCTTCATTCTCAGCGCTGCGATTGCGGCCAGCAGTTCGCCAGCGCACTCAAGATGATCGAGAAAGAAGGCGAAGGTATCCTGGTGTACCTGCGCCAGGAAGGCCGCGGCATCGGGCTCATCAACAAGCTCCGCGCCTACAAACTTCAGGAGCTGGGCCGCGATACCGTGGAAGCAAACGAAGAGCTCGGCTTCCCCGCCGACCGCCGTGATTACGGGATAGGATGGCAGATTCTGAAAGACCTCGGTGCCCGCAAGCTGCGGCTGATCACAAACAACCCCGCGAAGATTTACGGCCTCGAAGCCTACGGTCTCGAAATCACCAAGCGGGTGCAGATGCCGGTGAAGCCCAATAAATCAAACCTGCGATACCTCGAAACGAAAAAGCAGAAGCTCGGGCATCTCATCGAGTATTAGGACCAAGACAGGCGCGGTTCCTCGCATAGTCATCACGAGGTTACTCCAACCCGCTCCGCTTCAATGACAGGTTGTGAATCTTATCGCCCTCGATATTGACTACCGTGTAGCTCACCGTCGGATCAGCAAGGGTGGTGTCGAACTCCACCAGGCCGAATGACTGCTTCTTATTGTAGGAAAAGATGGCGGCCGCCATGGTGCTGTGGACGTGATTGTTCGTGAGGCGGGATGAATTGAATTCGTAAAGTGTGTAGCCATTGGGTCGCTCGATCTCCCAGGCGTCGGAGCGATGGCGGTCCGCGCTCATAAGCAGCACTCCGCCGATTTCATTTTCGGCGAGGAAATCGAACAGCTCGGTGCGTTCCTCTTGAAAGCCGTTCCAGGTGTCCTTGGATTTCCCTTTGGTGCGGTAATCCCATGGCACAGGCGAGCAGAGAACCTTGAACGTCGCTTTCGAGGCTTTCACGGTACTTTTGAGCCATTTCTTTTGAACCGGCCCCAACATCGTCTGTCCCGGCCGATGCCGGTAGTAACGGCCGTCTAGCATGATGAAGTGAACGTCGCCGATGTGGAAGTCGTACCAGCATCCCGGCTGTGCCGTGCCACCACCGTAGCCGGGGTTGGCCCAGTTCTGCTTGAAGACTTGCCAGACAGGTCGCTTCCATTCGGGCTCGTCTATCTCGGGGCCCCCGCTGCAATCGTTAGTGCCGAAATCATGGTCATCCCAAATGCCATAGACGGCCGTGGATGAAACCAGCCGGCGGAAATGAGACGGTGACTGCCGGCGGTAGTAGCAGAATCTCTGCATCTGCAGGCTCTTTGGATCGTCGCTGTACATGTTGTCGCCCAGCAGCAGAAGGGCGAGGGGATTGAAAGAGGCGATCGTCTTCCACATGTGCTCATGTTTGGTGACGTACCCCGCACCCCCGCCAAACGCGAGGGTGAACCTGGACTTGCCGGGCTTTGATGTCTTGAAGGTGTGCTCGAAACTCGGCTTTTCAGGGATGCCGTTCACGTGAACGGAGTATCTGTACGCGGTGTCCGATTGAAGTTTGCCGATGGGGATCACTGTGGTGAAATCATCGCCTTCAGCAGTTTTCACCGGCTGAGTTGTCTGCAGCGGCTTCCCGTCTTCATCGGCGACAGAGAACATTACTTCGGATGCTCCGAATGTCCGTACCCAGATGCTGACGCCGTCTGGCTTGAGCGCGCCCAGCATGGGGCCCTGGATGGGTACGTTCTTCTGTGTTTCCAGCAGGTCTATGACTTGAGGCAGGTCAGCCACAGGTTTCAACAGGTCGTGTGAATCTGCGGCGACCCGGCTCGGTTGGATGCCCAGTTCGATTGCTTTCAAAAGAGCTTTCAGTGCCTCCTCCTTCTCTCCCTTGAGGCCGCGGGTGATTGCCAGTTGATAGTGCCATTCGCTGTCATTGGGATACTTTGCGATACGGTCGTTCAACACCTTGAGCGCCTGGTCGTATCTGCCGGCGCGGATGTGTTTCCGCGAAGCCTTGTAATCGTGCTGGCCGAAGACCTGGTGGGTGTATGGCAGGGCGAGAGTGATGAGAATCAGAGATGTGGTATTCATGGGTCTCCCAGGGATTCGGATAGACGAGGCAAGGTCCAATGCAATGACAAGATGCATGGTCTCTCTTGTTTTTCAATGCATCCCGTGTAATTTGGAGCAGGCCGAGGTTCCCTCCTCTTTCTTGATGTTTGAATGACACGGCATACGTGCCGAGAGGAACCGCTTTATGCCTCACGAAACAGTCAGAATGAGTAACAGAACATATAAGGTGTGTGTAGTTGGTTTATCCGGTATCGGAGTGGGAAAGCCTGCCGCGAAAGACAGGGATGGCTACGGACAAGTCGTTCCGCACTCGCACGTGCCCGCGTATGCGATGTTGCCGGAAACGGAAATCGTCGGCGTCTGCGATCTGAAGCAGGAGCCGTTGGATTTTTTCAAGGAGCACTGGTCGGAACGGTTTCCAAATGCGCTCTGCTACACCGACTACAAGGAAATGCTCGCGGAGCTGCGTCCGGAGATCATCAGCGTGGTGACTTCGGACAACCGGCACGCAGACATCGTGGTCGATGCCATCAAAGCGGGCGTGAAAGGCGTTTACTGCGAAAAGCCGATAGCCACGACTCTCGCGGATGCAGACCGAATGATCGAGGCCGCGGAAAAGTCCAATGTGCCAATCACGGTAAATCACTCACGGCGCTGGCGGCCTATTTTCAGGCCGGCCTTTGACACCCTCGAGAAGGGGGCGATAGGCGAGCTCAAGCACATCGTTGTCAATTACGGTGGGCCCAGGGCCATGCTGTTCAGAAACGGGACGCACATGATCGATACGATCTGTATGTTCGCTCGCTCCGATCCCGAATGGGTTTTCGCGGAGCTCCAGGAGGGCTACGAAGACTATTGGCCATACAAAGGCGACGGGGGCCGCACCCCCGATCTCGAGCCGGGTGTCTGCGGGTACATTCATTTCAAGAATGGAGTCCGTGCCTTCTACAACAACAATAAAACCATGACGGGAGTGGTCCGTGAATGGGAACTGTTTGGCACAGAGGGCCGAATCAGCGTGAACGACAAACACGCGGAGCTGGAAACTGCTGCCGGCAAGAAGAAAATTGATTGCCCTCACCACATGCTGGTCGATTCGCCGTCTGCGATTCGCGAGCTGATCGATGTAATTGAAAATGGAGGCGAGACCTGTTCACCGCCAAGGCAGGCAAGGCGCGTGCTGGAGGTCTTGCTCGGATTCATGGCTTCGCAAAAGAAGGGGAATGTGAGGATTGACTTTCCGCTGGATGAGAACGCTGTGTAAAGGGGTTCCCAGGGATTCCAGAGACGAAGCAAGACGAGAGTCCCAAGTTTTCGAAAGACGGAGTCGTTTTGACGGATTTCAGGGGCGAAGCCCCGGCCGTTTGCCTAGCCCAGCCCCACCGGGCTGGGTGAATGGTACAGAGATTCGAAAAGGGGCAACGCCCCGGCCATTTATAGGGATGCCAATTGTTGGGGCAAACGACCGGGGCGTTGCCCCTAAGGATGACCTGCCCGAAAACCCAGCCCGTTGGGCTGGGCTAGGCAAACGGCCGGGGCTCTGCCCCTGAGAACTGTCATTCAAATCCGCAAAATTGCCTTTGTCTCGGCCTACTAGTTTTCGAAAGACGTGATAAACGGTGGAAGTTGAGGAATGCCAGACCGAGAGTCCAGAGGCGGTCAACGCCCCTGCAAAGCTCCTCCACGCCACGCGACGACTCTAACGAGGATGCAGATGGCTAGATTCGCATATCAGGCGAGAGGCCAGGACGGCCAGACCATCATTCAGAACATCGAAGCCGAAGACAGGTCCGCGGCCGAGGCGCTTCTGAATGAACAGGGACTGACCGTCGCTTTTCTTTACCGAGTGGATACCAGCGGCTCGCAGAGCATTTCCGGTGGCATTCGTGGGGAGGATTTCATTCTCTTCAATCGGCACCTGGCATCCGTCACACAGACGAAAGCCCCACTGCCGGAAGGGATGAGATCGGTCATCAGCGAGGTGGTCTCGGGCCGGTTCAGAATGGCCATGGAACACGTTCTCTCTGATATCGAGAACGGCAAATCATTGAGCGCGGCACTCGAAGCAAGGGATGACATCTTTTCAGATATCTACATCAGCCTGGTTCGGGCTGGTGAGACTTCGGGGGATCTTGCCCGCATTCTCAGCATGCCTCAGCGGCAACGTCCGTCAGGATCACTGGCTGGCCGCAGAGGCCATGTCCGCGGCTCAATCGGGCCTTGTGGAAGCGATGGTGGATTTGGATTCCGGCAAGACCTTCACAAGCCTGAAAGGAGAGATGGGCAACGCGAATTACGAAGTCGTCTGGATGAACGCGGCGGATGGCAGGCGCCTGCTGCGCGCGACGGGAGTCGCAGAAAAGAGAGGCCGGACGGTAAGGAAGGTCATTGAATATCAACCGTGATGGAAGTTTGGGGAACATAGTCCGTGCGTACTCGGCCCCGCATGTCCTGTCTTTTCAGCATTATTCCCCTGCCGCAGGAAGGGCACGGGTCTATACTACTGATCGTTCATTTCTGTCCCCCAGTCCCCTTGTCTCCCTCTCCTTCTCTCCTTGTCTTCCTGCCATGAGCCATGCCAGCATTTGAGTATCAGGGCCGTAACGCAGAGGGCCGAATTGTCGCCGGCAGAATTGCTGCTGAGAATCGCGAGGACGCGGAACGGCAGCTCGCGAGCAAGGACATCGAAATCCTGATGCTGGCGCGGGCGGAGACTGCCGCGGCGCAGCTCCAGGGCCGCCTGAATGTGGATGACTTCATTCATTTCAATCGGCATCTGGCGTCCATTATGAAGACTGATGCGCCGCTGGACGAAGCCGTGCGGGCCATCGTCTCGGATATGGATTCGGGGCGCTTTCAGGTGGCCGTCGAGAGCGTGGCCAGTGACATTGAAAACGGGCGTTCCTTCAGTGAAGCGCTTCAGCAGCGTAGTGACATTTTTTCCGAGCTCTACATCAGCATGGTGAGGGCCGGCGAAGCATCGGGAGACCTCGCCGGCATCCTGACGATGATCGCTGAACAGACGGAAGGCATTCACAAAGTTCGTCAGAAGATCATCGAGGCGCTCATCTATCCAAGCATCGTTCTGGTGGCCGCGGCAGGTGTTTATCTGTACCTGGCTCTGAATATCGTTCCCAATTTTCAGATGATGTATGAAGAAATGGAAATCGATATTCCGAAGATGACCCTATTGGTATTCACACTCTCATCGCATCCAATTCCGTATTACCTGAGCTGCTTCATTATCATTCCGATTGTGTTCCTGTGGGTGGCGGGCGGAACATCTGTTGGAAGGGAGATTCTGGATGCCCTTGCCCGCGCCGCGCCGCTGGTCAATACGATTGGGGAGTCGTATGCGCTGAGCAGGATCTGCACCAGCCTGGCTATGCTTCTGAAGGGGGGCGTTCCTTTGAATGATGCCCTGATCGTTGCGGCGGCCATGGCGCCTTCGACCAGGTGGCGTTCGGGCCTGCTAAGGACGAGTGTGCTGATCGAAGAGGGTATGCCGCTTTCGGAAGCGTTGCAGTCAGTTCAAGTCTTTCCACGCAGCCTGTGCTGGATGCTCTCCATGGGCGAGAAGGCGAGATCGCTGCCGGAGACGTTGGGCACTGCCGCTGAGTTTCATGAATCGAGAGCTACCAGGGCTGCCTCGTTGCTGGATATCGTATTTGTGCCAGTGATTGTGTACATCCTTGGCATCCTGATCGGCACGACGGTTTTCTCGCTGTTCCTGCCCCTCGTCAGACTAATGGAAGCGATGGGAGGTTGAACATGGTGCCGTCTGCGGCTGTCCTGACACTCTTGGTTTATCTGGTCGCATCCTTCTTGATTCGGCTCAGGCCGCAGCGTTCGGATCTCTTCGTCGAGTACCTTTCGACGCTCACGAGAAAACGCCTGCCACTGGAGGAGGGCCTGCATGCTTACGCGGTCGACCAGCCATTCATGCTGCGCAGAGCTATTTTTCGTGCGGTGGACAGATTGAAAGAAGGTGGTTCGTTGGCCGATGCTCTCGATGGCCAGTCGAAGTACTTTCCGCAAAGGCTGGTCGAGCTCATTCGCGTGGGACAGGAATCGGGCATGCTGCCGGAACTCCTGGACAGCTACGTAAAGCAGAATCGTTCCTCGGAGACCAACACGGCAAAAATCATCGGGATCGGCGTATATCCTGGCAGCGTGCTTCTGTTACTCATTCCCATCTTGTCCGTCATCATGGTCAAGATCGTGCCGCAGTTTCAGGCGATGTTCAGCGAGATGGATCTGGACCTGCCCCCGGTCACCATGGCTCTCATAACCGTATGCTCGGTGGTTTCTTCGCACAGTTGGCTGGCGTTGTTCGTTCCTGTTTTCATCGAGGCGATGCTGATCCTTTTTCTCGGTTTCGATCCGCCGGCAATGAACGAGAAGGGTGTATCTGTCTTCCTGGGTCTGTCGCTGCTTGGCCTGGCAGGCATCGACGCTCTGAATCAGATGCCTCAGCCAAGCTTCTGGCTGTTCATGTTCCTTTTTTTCTACCTGTATGTGTTCATTCAAGTGTCACGCGCTCTCCTGTGGGAAGTTACATCCGTTGGCCACCCGCCGGAGCCGAGGTTTGTCTACCAGATGTTATCCGGGATAGCTGGGCGAGGGCCGCGGCTCCGGTCAGTCGCAACTTTCTGCGAGACTTTCGCCACTCTCCTGGAATCTGGCCTCGCAACGGCAACCGCCCTACCGATGGCCTGCCGGGCTGCCGTGGCTGGGCGTAATGACAACGCGATGCAACGTGTTGAAAATGCCGTGAGTGAGGGCGAGGAGCTTGCTGAAGCCATTAACCGGGAGCTTGCACTTTCAGGTACGTCGTCGTGGGTTCTGTCGGCGGCGAATAACTCACGGCACTTTCCGCGTGCGCTGCATCAGGTCGGTGAGCGCTGCATTGAAGATTGTGAAAAACGCCTCAGGCAGATGTGCAATATCGTCATACCCCTTTTCGTGTTGCTGGTCGCGGGGATGATTGGCTTCGTAACTATTGCATTGTTCTCACCACTGATTCATCTCACATCGAGGTTGGCTGGATGAAGCGCACCAAAAGGGCAAAGGCATTCCTGATGACCGAGCTCGCTATCTCGGTAGCGATACTTGCCATTGTATTCACTGCCGTCTGCCAGTTGTTCTACAGCGCCAATGATGAGCACAGGATGGCCCGGCAGAAAATCATCATGCGGTACGAGGCCGACCATCAACTGGATATAATGCGCCTGAAGGCCGCGAAGGGAGATGCGCTGGTTGTACAGGATTTCGAGGTGGAGCCGGGCCTGCGCGCATCCCAGGGCATCGAAGGCTTAAGGTGTTCTGTTTCGGTGAAGGAAAGTAAAACAGGCACGTTCCTCAGGTATGTTTCCATCGTCGTCGAGCACGACGGCAAGAGCGGCAAACCATTCAAACTGGAATCGCTCATCCGGGTGAGGAGGCCGAAGTGATCGTTGTGAAGAACACAAGGAATTCGGGGATCCTGTTGATTGAAGCCATGATCTACATGGCGGCCGCTACCATGATGCTCGGAACGGTAATGGTAAGCGTGGCATCTCTGATGCGGTCGACCTCGGCCGCGGCCATGCAGGGCATGGCATTTCAGAATGCGGACAGATTCCGCAGCCAACTCGTGAACGATCTTTCCGCATGCAAGAGTTGGAGGATCTCAGGAGAGGAACGGCCCGGCTTGTTCATGGAGATGAAGGACGGCTCGAAGGTCGAGTGGAATATTCCTCCGGTTACCGGCCGGGGCGTGGTGCGTATCAGCGAAGGAAAAAGGGGAAGCTCGCGACGGTTCATGAGGTCTGGCCGAATTTCGTTCAAGATCTTTGGATTCCAGGGCCAACCGTCGGGCGTGATGGTAGATATTGAGTTCGAGAACAAGATGGATGCTCCCGGTAATGCGCCCGGCGGATTGCTCAGTTTTTCGGCTTTCAGACGACAACCATGAATAAGAGAAAACAAGGCGCGGCCCTGACGGCAGTGATCATTTTCATCGGAGTGATGTCAGTCATCACCAGCGTCATGCTGAACACTACCCGGTTCGTCAGGGCGACCCAGTCGGAGCATGTGCTGGCAGCCAAAAGCATGGCCGCGGCTGAGTCCGGCCTCACCGCTGCGATGGCCCTGCTGGATGAAGGTAAGGAATTCGAAAAACTCGTCGGCAAGGTAGGAGGGTCGATTTACCAGGTGGTCTGGATAGAGGGTGAGGAGGGGAAGCTCATCCTGCAAGCCACGGGGATTGCTGCGCGAAAGGGGAGCCAGGTAAAGAAGGTGATCGAATACCGGCCTTGAGGCGGCTGGCGGAAAGTGGGGTGATGAATAGATAGTCTGAGTCTCAACGCGACCTGGCGGCCGTAACCCAATAGTGGGGCAGGCATCCCTGCCTGCCAATTCGCAGACAAGGATGTCTGGGCCACAGAGAGTGAGGACCGATACTGAATGCTACAACCGATTAGGCTAACGGGATGCAGAGGGTGGCTACTTCGGTTGCGGCCAACGGCTGCTGTAGGAGTAAGAAGGGTGTGCGAACTGTTTGCGGGGTAAAGAAATCTGATGGCCTCAAGCCGGGTGCCATCCTCGAGGAACATTCCGTGCCAGGCGGCCGTCCCTTCCTGCTTATTGCCCCACTTGAGAACGTAAGAGCCAAGGCAGATATCCGGATACCCCAGGATGCCCTTCCGGCGAAGAGAACGGAAGAGAGCAGGGCAAGGGGAATGATGGAACTCCATCCGAACCTGGGGCGCGAAGGAGGCCATCACTCCTCTTCTGGATAAAGCCCACTCACTCGGTCTGACCGTCACCATCGGCATCTGGCTCGGACACGAACGGCACGGCTTCGATTACAGAACACGCTGAAGCGTGCATTACACAACAACCTGGCATGCACTTGCCGCGTCAAAATCAAAATCTCGATCGAGCGGAAAAATTGGGCGCTGCACACTGTGGAATGGCAACTCTTCAATGACTTCATTCGAGAAGCCGGGGCTCAACGCCATGATGTGACGCGGCGCGATATCACGCAGTTCCGGGAACAGGTAACCTAGTTTGATAACCACGACACTGAACGCCAGAGGGTCGAAACCCAAATCTTTGAATTGCTGCAGGCGAGTGTAGGCGCGCCGGTTGTCAGCGATGATGACCTTGATCCCGCCGATCCTGACGACGGCTTCACGTCTGTCGTCAGAAACGTGGCCCACGACGGCTTTCACTTTCAGGGGCTCAAAATTAGTGTCAAGCTTTCCGCCGAGTTCCAGGTCGACCTCTGCGCCGCGGCCGGCCTCGGCACATTGAAGCACTGCGGCCTTGTCCGAGATTCCAGCGACGAGGGCGTTTTGCGCTTCGGTCTTGATCAGGCGTTCGAGAAAGAGGGGAATGTCACCGGCGCCGCCGGCAGTCGGGTTGTCGCCGGAGTCGGTCAGAAAGACGCAGTCTCTCGCAGCCGAAGCGATCTGAATGCATTTGTCGATGCCGGCAGTCTCGACATCGAAACCGAAATTCTCCCTGCGAGCCCACACCTCTTGAGCAAGACCTGCCGCCTCACTGAGGGCGGTCTCCTCGCTGTCCGCGAGAACAAAAACTGTCATCGATGCGCTGGGCACATCGGCCCAGGCAAAACCGCACATGAGTGAAGCGGTCCACACACCTTCACAGGCATCAATTCCCGCCAGCCTGCGATAGAGGCTCTTTCCGGGCTCGACTTCTGTGATTGCTTTTTCGCCGGGCAACAGCATCGGCACTCTTACGTGGGCAACCGCCGGTCGCGTTCCTGATTCGATGCAGCGGAGCAGCAGTCCTATGGCACGTCGCCGGGTGGCATCCTGATCCCGGTGCGGTGCCGTGCGATATGCATGAAGAATGTCCGCTGCCAGGCAGAGTTCAGGCACGATATTGCCATGAAGGTCAAGGCTTGCGGCAATCGGCACATTGAGCCCGACGATTTCTCTCACTGCGCCAACGAGATCACTTTCACCATCTCCGATCCCGGACACGTCCATGGCCCCGTGGAGTGGCAGGTAGACCCCATCAAGTGGCAGTGCAGCTTGCAGTCCGGCGAGGATTTCGTCCTTCAACGCTTCGTAAGCTGTCTGCGTAATCGGCCCGGAAGGCGTCGCGGAAGCGGTGAGCAGTCTCACCCATTCGACTGACGAAAACTCGTCCAGCACGGGATCAGCAATCTCACTTCCACGTCGAATAAAGAGATCTGAAAGTTCGGTCGGTAGCGAAGTAAAAGTATTCGTTTCGTGGGCGATGCCACAACAGGCGATTTTCATGGCGCGGATTGAAATCGTGGAACGATGGAATGGTGGCATACACCCTGTGGCCACACGATGCCACCAGCCTGTAAGCTATTCGGACCGAAGTGAGCGAATTGCCGTTACGGCTCGGGGCAGATCTGGCAATAAGCCATGTGCATAATCGCGAATGCGAATTATGTTCACCCGCTCCAATTGAAAAAGCACGCTCGCAGGTAATGGCAGTAATTCCAGATGCAGGCGAGACTCCAATCTTCCAGTAATCAACCATTCTGCAGTTTCCTTTTATGCTCGAACCTGATTTTGAGACATTCAGTCAGCACTATGCCACGGGCAGAACTGTGCGCGTCCATAGCTGTTATCTTTCCGACACGATGACGCCCATTTCGGCATTCCAACGGCTCCAGCGGGGTCCTTTCTCCTGTCTCCTCGAAAGCGTCACCGGTGGGGAATATGTCGGGCGATACTCATTCGTGGCGAGCTCTCCTATTGGGCGTTTCAGGGCATCGGGAAATCATGTTGAGATTGAGAGAGATGGAGAATGCAGGGCTTTCGAATCCGAAGATCCTCTGGCTGACCTGTGGGATCTCACGCAGGAATACGTGCCCATGGTCGAAGATGACCTGCCGCGACTGGCCGGTGGAGCCGTGGGTTACATGTCCTACGACAGCATTCGATATATCGAGCGTCTGCCTGACGTTCCTAACGACGACCTCGGCCTGCCGGATCTCTACTTCTGCATCTACGACACCATGCTGATTTTCGACAATGTGGATAAGACCATGCGCATTGTCACCAACGTTTTTCCAGGCGAAGCGACTGCCGAGGAAGCCTACGAATCAGCAGAATCAAAGATAGCTGAAGTCGAAGCCAAGTTGGCCGCAGAAACACCCGCGCCCCTGCTGCCGATCCAGAAATCCGGTGACACGAATCTCGAACATGAATCCAGTTTCGAGCCGCAGGACTTCATGGACTCGGTGGATAAGTGCAAGGAGTACATTCGAGCGGGCGATGTTTTCCAGGTGGTCATCTCCCAGCGGTTTCATGTCAGGACCAAAGCGCCGCCTTTTGACATATACCGCTCGTTGCGGAGCGTGAATCCTTCCCCGTACATGTATTACCTCACTTTTGATGATCTCTACATCGTGGGGGCATCTCCGGAGGTCATGTGCCGTGTGGATGACGGCCAGGTGCACGTGCGGCCAATTGCGGGTACGCGCCGGCGCGGACGAACGGAGGAAGAGGAAAAGGAAATGGGAGAGGAGCTCCTCAACGATCCCAAAGAGATCGCCGAACACGTCATGCTCCTCGACCTCGGCCGAAACGACGTCGGCCGCATCAGCGAATTCAACTCGGTAAAAATCACCGACAAGATGGTGCTTGAAAAATATTCGCACGTGATGCACATGACTTCGCATGTGGTCGGCAAGCTTGAAAACGGCCGCAATTCGATGGACGCGTTTCGGGCCTGCTTCCCTGCCGGCACTGTTTCCGGCGCGCCCAAAATAAGGGCCATGGAAATCATCGATGAAATCGAACCCACCAAACGCGGGCCGTACGCCGGAGCTGTCGGCTACTTCGATTTTGCCGGAAACATGGATACCGCCATCACCCTCCGCACACTGGTCATCAAAGGAGAAGACGCCTACGCCCAGGCCGGTGCAGGCGTGGTCGCGGATTCAGTGCCAGAGTTGGAACACAAGGAATGTCAGAACAAAGCGAGGGCGCTGCTGAAAGCGATCGATGTGGCTGAGCAGCATCTGATGTGATGCGTACTCAGATCAGTGCAAGGCTCAGCCAGGGCACATAGGTAATTACCAGAAGCGCGACAATCAGAAGGACAAGAAACGGCAAAGTCGCCCTGAAGATTTCCAGCACCGGTTTCTCAAATCGAGAGCTCGCAAGAAACAGCTCAAGTCCCACCGGCGGAGTAAGAAATCCGATCTGCAGATTCGTCAGGAAGACGATGCCAAGGTGAACCGGATGCACTCCGAACTTGATCGCCAAAGGCAGAATCAGCGGCACGACCACAACCGTTGCGCTGAAAATGTCCATTAAGAATCCAACGACCAACAGGCACACGTTCAACATCAGCAGGAAGCCGATCCGGCTGTCCACAAATTTTTGAATCCA
>JASLXP010001258.1 GCA_030740295.1 Planctomycetota bacterium | reverse complement strand
GAATGACAGCAGCTATCCTGAAGAGCTGAAAGAACAAGTCGCCGCCTCCATCGCCCGCACCGAGGAGATCATGGGTGCGAAGTATGGCGATGCCGAGAATCCGCTCCTCGTATCCTGCCGGTCCGGGGCCCGGGTCTCCATGCCGGGCATGATGGATACCATCCTCAATATCGGACTCAACGATGAGACCGTTAAAGGCATCATTGCCAAGTCCGGCAACGCCCGTTTTGGCTGGGACAGCTATCGCAGACTCGTCCAGATGTATGGCGACGTCGTCATGGGCATGAAGCCCGAATCCAAGCACGAGCATGACCCATTCGAAGAGCTGATCGACGCAATGAAGGAAGAAAAGGGAGCGGAGCACGATACCGACCTCAGCGCAGACGACCTCAAGGAGCTCACCCAGCGGTTCAAGTCCAAAATCAAGGAACAGACCGGCAAGGATTTCCCCACCGACCCCGAAGAGCAGCTCTGGGGTTCGATTACCGCGGTCTTTGATTCATGGAACAGCGAACGAGCCGTCTTCTACCGTCGTGAGAATGAAATCGACAGCAGTTGGGGAACGGCCTGTAACATCTGCACCATGGTGTTCGGCAACATGGGCCAGAACTCCGGCACAGGCGTCGCTTTCACCCGAGACCCGGCCAGCGGCGCGAACGTCTTCTACGGCGAATATCTGGTCGATGCCCAGGGCGAAGATGTCGTTGCAGGCATCCGTCGCCCGAAACACATCTCTCAAATGGGTGAGGACCTGCCGGGAGCCTACGAGGAGCTCAAGCGCATCCGCGGCGTCCTCGAAAACCACTACAAGGAAATGCAGGATATCGAATTCACCATCCAGGACGGCAAGGTCTGGATGCTGCAGACCCGTAGCGGTAAGCGCACGGGTTTTGCCGCCGTCAACATCGCTTACGATTTCGTCCAGGAAGGCGTGATTGATCAGAGCACCGCGCTCGACCCGGCCCGCATCCCGCCGGACGATCTCAACCAGCTCCTGCAGCCGATTTTCGATCACGAAGATAAAGACAAGGCGATCGCAGACGGCCGTGCCATCGCCACCGGCATCAACGCCGGCCCGGGCGCTGCCGCCGGACGCATCGCACTTCACTCAGACGATGCCGCTGAAATGGCCGCCAACGGCGATCGCGTCATCCTCGTCCGCCGCGAGACCAGCCCCGAAGACATCAAGGGAATGGCCGCGTCCGAAGGCATCCTGACCGCGCTTGGTGGGGCTTCAAGCCACGCCGCCGTCGTCAGCCGTCAGATGGGACGCGTCTGCGTCGTCGGCTGCACCGACCTCGACATCGACCTCAAGGCCGGCACCGTCAGCGCCGGAGGCAAAACCCTCAACGCCGGCGATTTCATCAGCGTTGACGGCTTCACTGGCGAAGTCATCGAAGGCGAAATCGCCACCAAACCAAGCGAAGTCATCCAGGTCTTACTCGAAGGCACGATGAACGCCGAGGACTCAGATACCTATCAGCGTTTCGCAGCCATCATGGAATGGGCGGACGCCGCCCGCACCCTTGGCGTCCGCACCAACGCGGACCAGCCGGACCAGTGCGAGAATGCCATCGCATTCGGCGCCGAAGGCATCGGGCTCTGCCGCACCGAACACATGTTCTTCGGCGGCGACCGCATCGACGCCATGCGAGAGATGATTCTCGCGGAAACGCTCGAAGCACGTGAAGCCGCTCTGGCCAAGCTGCTGCCTTTCCAGCGTGAAGACTTTGAAGGCATCTTCCGCACCATGGGCGAACGCCCGGTCACCATCCGCCTCCTCGACCCGCCGCTGCACGAATTCCTGCCCCACACCCAAGCCGAACAGGAAGACCTCGCCGAAAAGATTGGCGTCTCCGCCGATGCCATCGCCGCCCGCGTCAAGGGCCTGCATGAATTCAACCCCATGCTCGGACACCGCGGCTGCCGTCTCGGCATCGTGTATCCCGAGATCACCAGAATGCAGGCAAGAGCCATCGTCGAAGCCGCATGCAACGTCAAAGCCGAAGGCATCGATGTCCACCCGGAGATCATGATCCCCCTCGTAGGCCACCTGACCGAGTTGGCCTCCCAAGAGGAGATCGTCCGGGCCGTCGCCGCGGAAGTCATCGGTGAAAAGGGCGCCGACCTGAATTACATGGTTGGCACGATGATCGAGCTCCCACGGGCATGCGTCGCCGCGGACGAGATCGCCGAAGTCGCCGAATTCTTCAGCTTCGGCACAAACGACCTCACCCAGACCACCCTCGGCGTCAGTCGCGATGATTACGGTTCATTCATCAGCGACTACATCGACCAGGAGATCATCACCCGCGACCCATTCCAGTCCATCGACACCAAAGGCGTCGGCGGTCTCATGGAAATGGGCGTCAAAGGTGGCCGCGCTACGAGACCCGACATCAAGCTCGGCATCTGCGGCGAGCACGGAGGCGACCCCTCCAGCATCGCCTTCTGCCAGAAGGTCGGTCTCAACTACGTGAGCTGCTCACCCTTCAGAGTGCCCATCGCAAGATTGGCCGCCGCCCAGGCAGCACTCTACGGCGAGTAAGTGGTCTTGGCGCTCCGCGACAAGATCTGATAGCAGTCACGGAGTGACTGCACTACGAAACACAAGAGCTTCAGTTCCGAAAGGGACTGAGGCTTTTTTCGTGGCGCAGGTTTCCAACCTGCGATCGCAGGATGAAATCCTGCCCCGCATTCCGCACCGGGCTTCAAGTGATCGATAGTTCCTCATTGATAGAATCACAGTCTCACAACCGAATCGGAATCCTCCAATGCTGACAAGATTCCCTCCCGAACTTCAGCAGTAAGTTCAAACCCAACTCGCCGAAGGGCATTTTAGACTGGAAGAAGAGGTCATTTCTGAGGACCTGCGTCTCATGCAGCGTCGAGACGAATTGCGAGAAATGGTGAACTCTGGCTTAAAAGACGTTGAGGAAGGCAATGGACGAACATTACCGGCAAAGAGGAAAGCCGGGCCTTCTTCGACAGCATCAAGAAG
The DNA here is from genome assembly GCA_030740295.1 of Planctomycetota bacterium. Next base: position 25,201 of record JASLXP010001258.1, on the reverse strand, counting down.
CGCGAGATGGACAGGTAACGACGCAAGCGCGGCTATTGTTCTCCTCTGATGTTGAAAGTACTGGGCCAAGTAGGCTAGTCCTAGGGCTTGATAGCCCCCAGCTGACCAAACGATGGAAAGATTTTTCATAGCATTACTAACGGTTTCTCCTGTACTTAATTCTATCAGTGCTGAAGACGGTACGTCGTCCGCCGACCGCCTGAAGCTCGTCGTAATGGTAGAGGCGCTCGACGATGAAGATGCAGATGTCCGCGTACGTGCGGCCGAAGCGATTGGACGACTTCGGGCCGCTGCCGAACCGGCAGTTCCAGCACTCGCAAAGTCACTTAGAGACTCAGATGTCAAGGTCCGAATAAGTGCAGCCGATGCATTAATGTGGATCGGGGAGGGTAGCAGAGCTGCGGTCCCTGAACTGATCGAGGCCCTGCAGGACAAAGACTGGCGAGTTAGAAGGTGGGCCGTTGTTGCGCTGAGGGAGATCGGTGATGCATCCAAAGAAGCAGTGTCAGCGCTTATCAAGGCTGTGAATGACGACCATGAGCGTGTTCGTAGAGTGTCGGTCGTCGCGCTTGGCGTTGTCGGTCGAAATGTCAAGGCAGTAGCGCCCGTGCTTATCGGCGCCTTTCTAGGCGGCGACGCCAGAATGCGAGAAGTGGCCGCTGTTGCCATCGGAAGGTTGGGGCAGGTCGACGATGTCGTGAGAAACCAGTTGTTCAATGCTAGTCGGGTCCCGGACACTCGCATATGGGCGTCGTACGCTTTGTACAAGACTGGTCGAGACCCTAAGAGTCTGTCTGACATAGCTTCAGAATTGAAAGCTGAGAACAGCGAGGCCCGCAGAACTGCCGCCGATGCCTTAAGACAACTAGGCCCGGACGCTGGAGATGCCATTCCCGAACTCACTGAAGCACTGAAGTCCGAGGACAGGGAGGTGCGATGGAGGGTCGCGTTTGCATTGGGAAAACTCGGGCCAGCCGCACAGTCGGCCATCCCTGCCCTCACGCAGTCAACCAGGGACAAAGACAGTGGCGTGCGATCACATGCCGTATCCGCTTTGGTAAGAATCTCCCCGGAAAGCCAGCAGACGATATCCGTGCTCAAACGAGCAGTCAGCGACAAAGACAGGTCAGTCAGCGCGGGAGCGTTTCTAGCGCTGAAAGAACTGGGAGCGGGCCAACTCGCAATTGGGAGCCTAGTAAAGAAGTTCAGAGATAAAGAAAGCAATACCCGATACGAGGCCGTTGTTCTCTTTCGGCACTATCTGAGAGAATGGCGCGATGCGGGGAAGCCCGGTGTTCAGGGCCGTCCGGACGAACTTCCAGCTCAGGATAAAGAGTTGGCTCGGGAAGTTAAACACGCAGTCCCGGTACTCATCGAGGCAATGGATGACGAATCATTGCTCGTGCAATTGCTCGCCGTAGACGCCTTGGGCGAGATCGGACCAGACGCGAAGGCTGCAGTGCCTGCGCTCGTGGCTGTGTTAGATCACAAAGATGTGCTGTTCGGAGTAAAAGCGGCTTCTGCTTTGGGAAAGATACGACCGAACTCACAATTGGTTATTGATGCTCTTGTTAAGAAAATCGGGCATAAGAATTCGGTCCTGAGGATGGAGGCGGCTGACGCGCTGGCAAAGATTGGTTCCAAGTCCAAACAACTGATCAAGAGGCTCTCGGATGCCATGCGATATAAGAACACTCAAGTTTCCGCAGCATTTGTATTGTGTAAACTCACGGACGATTATGGCTCGATGCCGATCATCATTTCGTCTGTTCAAGATGAAGATGTGTTCACCCGCAGGTCGGCAGTCATTGCTCTAGGGAGAATCGGACCGGTGGGTGCTTGGAGTGTGCCTAAACTGCTCGATGTTCTGTCGAATGACGAAGACTCTCTGGCGCGTCAGATGGCGGCTGAGGCTTTGGGCCGGATTGGAGTGAATGGCGACAGCGTTATACGCACTCTCGTTTGGGCGTATGTCAAAGACAAAGACATTTCTGTCCGACTTGATGCCGACGAGGCGATCAGATTGCTCAAACCTTGAACCCTGACGTGTCAGAAATGGAATTCTGAGTAAGTCAGGCTTCAAACCTGGTCGCGACGGCGGACATCAAATTGGACATCCGCGGCGAGCGCCAAGGCGACCCCTCCAGCATCGCCTTCTGCCAGAAAGTCGGCCTGAACTACGTGAGCTGCTCACCCTTCAGAGTGCCCATCGCTAGATTGGCCGCCGCCCAGGCCGCGCTCTACGGCGAGTAAGTGGTCTTGTCGCTCCGCGACAAGATCTGATCGCAGTCACGGAGTGACTGCACTACGAAAAACGAAAGCTCCAGTCTCGACAGGGACTGTGGTTTTTTTCATGGTTGGAATTGGATGAGCAGTGATGAATGTGATCTTTCGTCACTCTCATTCCTCATTCTTCATTCAGAAAGGTTGTAGGTACATGAGGCTCGAACTCCTGTGCCTTCAACATCCAAATCTGAAATCGGCTGCTTCCAGTCCATGCGGCTTCTAGTAGTCTGGTTCTCAACCCATTGTCCGACTCGAGGGCAAGTCTTGACAGACCGTGGACTGACAGGATTCAACATAGCCCCACAGAATCGCCTTCATAATTACCAATTACCGAGGAACATCATGGCCAAGAACGTACGAAAACGAGTCCGTGACGCCGCGGAAGTCTGGCTGAAAGAGGAGAGGGTTGTCGGGCCGCTTGAAGTTCTCGTTGGGATGAACCTGCTTGCCTACAGTTCTTATCGGCAGTGGCTCAAAGGGCTGCAAAAGGATCTTGGTGTTCAGATCCAGGGCGGGCCAAAACTGCATTCACAGGTCATTCAACACTTTCTTGAGTGGGTGCAGGAGAAGGGGCTTGTGCCGATGAACGCGCCCTACGTTGCGGCATCCAGAGGAGGCACCAAAGCACTTCGGGTTTTCCGGGAACACGATGAAGAACGGGAGCAGCTCTACACCTCGCGTTTTGCTGTACCCGGAGCAGAGAAGAAGGTAAAGAAGAAACTTGAAAAGAAACCTGATCTGGTGGTGATGATCTCGGCCAGTCGTAAGGAGCGCGAATGCGTGCACTGCAAAGCCAAGGTGTACAAGGGTACGTTCTTTCTCATGGAAGATGATGGCATGGTCTGTCTTGAGTGTGCAGACATGGACCACCTGCTATTTCTGCCAAGTGGGGATGCAGCGCTGACTCGGCGATCGAGGAAATACAGCTCACTTTGCGCGGTCGTAGTGGAGTTCAGCCGCAGCCGTGGCCGGTATGAACGACAGGGATTGCTGGTGACCGAAGAAGCCGTCAACCAGGCTGAGGAAGAATGCATCAAGGATGCGGATCAGCGAGCTGCCAGGCGTGAGGAGCGACGAGCCCGGGTCGCCCAAGAGGACGAGGCCTATGCCAGGGATGTCGAAGATGCACTCTCCGTGTGGTATCCGAACTGTCCCGCCGAAGAGATTCAGTCGATCGCTTATCACACCACAGTTCGTGGCAGCGGGAGAGTCGGCAGGAGCTCCGCAGCAAGGGAATTGCTGCGGGACATGTTCAAACTGGCCGTCATCGCGCACATCCGTCATCAGCACACTAATTACGACGAACTGCTGATGTCAGGTGTGCCCCGCGAAGAGGCGAGAATGAGCATCCACAACGAGGTGAACGAGATTCTCAGGCGTTGGCAGGGCGAGTAGTAGATCCCCGAATCAGCTCCACGCCGGGTTATTCTTTGGCATTGCGGCATCGGCCCCCCATCGGCAACCACATCGATCCACTTCTGCCAGAAGGTTGGGTTGAACTACGTTAGCTGCTCACCCTTCAGAGTGCCCATTGCCAGATTGGCCGCAGCGCAGGCAGAGCTTCACGGTGAATAGCTGAATCGTAGCTAAAAGCTACCAGCATGTAGTTCTGTGGAAGGTTTGCCGTTGCGTGACTCTTCAGGGGACGCGGAGAGAGAGGAACTGATAGTCTATCGGCAGTTACATCGTAGCTGTTGCGGTTATGGTAGTCTGCTCACTCCGTGAGCAGCGTCTTAGGACTCAAGAAGTGAGTCCACCACCAAACAGGTATGTTGGATTGCGCGCCGGATACTTCAGTGCCGGGCTAAAACAAGGAATTTCAGAATGACTACATCACACTTCGCTTTAGTTATGCTAATGGCAATGGGGGGTAAGATGGGATCCAATGAGATACGCGCGGCTGAGCCAAAGAATGAACTCGTCTGGCCGGGCCGCGCGCCAGGAACTACCGATAACAGTCTTGCCGGCAAGCCCGAAATCACTTTCCATTTGCCTCCGGCGGGAAAATTCAACGGGTCGGCCGTCGTGATCTGCCCGGGCGGCGGGTACGGAGGGCTAATGATGTCTTACGAAGGCCACGACATTGCCCGTTGGCTCAACGGGCATGGTGTTGCGGGCATCGTACTGAAATACCGAGTGAGACCTTTCCGGCATCCCGCGCCGCTCCTGGACGGTCAGCGAGCGATACGCATTGTGCGTTCACGGGCGAAGCAATTGGGTATCAATCCAAGTCGCATCGGAATGATGGGATTCTCTGCGGGTGGGCACCTGGCCGCGACGGTAGGGACTCATTTCGATTCCGGCGATCCGAGGGCAAAGGATCCAATCGACCAGGTGAGCTGTCGTCCTGACTTCCTCTTATTGATTTATCCGGTCATCTCGATGGGGCCAAAGGGCCACGGCGGGAGCGCAGCAAACCTTCTCGGCAGATCACCTTCCAAAGAACTGATCGAATTGCTGTCCAATGAAAAGCAGGTCACAACTGAGACGCCTCCTACGTTCCTGGCACATTCAAAGTTGGATCGTGCGGTCTCGTCAGAGAACAGCGCGCTCTTCGCCGCAGCGTGTAAATCAAAGAACGTCCCGGTCGAGTATTTTGAATTGGAGAAAGGAGCTCACGGGCTTGGTTGCGGTAAGGGAGCTGAATGGAAAGCCTGGCAGCAGAGATGTGTCGCCTGGTTGAAGGCGCAAGGACTCCTGAAAAGAGCAGACGCACGCAAGTAGTCAGCTTTCAGCGTAGCTCTGGCCTCCAGTCCGGAGTGGGTTTGGAGGAATGCCCCTCTTACGGCGCCGCAGGTTTCCACTGCTTTAGCGCCTGGCCGAGCTCGTCGAGGAGCCGCGTGTTGGGAATATAGTCGGGGGCTGCGCCCATGGTCGGACAGATGCGGCCGCCTTCCGAATGTTCGTTCCAGGCGTAGATGAGTACGCTGTTGGCCGCGCAGTTCGAGGGGTGCCTGGCGACCCAATCCATACCGGCCAGTACATGGTTCTTGAAATCGCCCGGGGATGGTTCCAGGTAGTGCTTTGGGCTGAAGCGATTTGGAAGTACCGTGTGACGGGGAAGGTGACTGGCCCCGCTCATGAGCGGCACGACTAATTGCCGCTTTGGATTGTTGCCCATGCCACAGTCGCTCTGCAGGAATCCCTTGCGGATGTTGGGCCATAGCCGGGCATACGGTGTGCCTTCTTTCGTCGAGCCGAACGCTGCACGGTAGGCGGATACCGCGTCCAATCCCGCTTTGTCGATGTAGACCGCCGACCAGATGCCAACCGAATTCATGCCCACAACATAGGGATGGCCAACGCCTGCGTTCTCGGCCCGTTCCCGTAACAGTGCGACGGCCTCCCGAAAATGGTTCACCGTTACGCCCTTGTCTGCCGGAGGATCTCCGAGAGCAACCGAAAGGACATCGGTCCCGAGTAGATACAGCAATGGTCTGCCGCCGAGTAAACGCTGGTAAGTGGCTCACGCATCAGGCTGACGTACTCTCCACGGTTAAACAACACGGTCTGTCTCACATTAGGCAACCTTTACCGGCTATTGAGAAAACAGATTTGGCCAGGAAGGAACCGCTGAAGCCTCCTGAGAAGCCTGTGGTGCGATTCTCCGCTCGACGTGGCTGATGACGTAAGGATTGCGTGGACGGCTTCTGAGAAGCTCTGAGAAGGCGTCAGGCATTATGTGCCTCGATGATAGTTTCAATGATTCGCCGCTCATGCTCCTGCAGATTCCCGATGACCGGCGCAAGTTTCTTCGGCAACGGCTCATCGGCCAAAATCTGCAATAAATCTGCAATAGATTTGTCCTGAAATGTGCCTGGAGAGTGCATGCATACTTAGCGCATTGGAATTGCTGACTTGAGGATCGCTGGAACTGTATTCTGTGGCACTTTTGCGCCGATTCTGCGCTGTTTGTGCGCCTCCCGTTTTTATGCAGCGGCTCGGTTCGATTCCCGCCGCCTCCACCATCTTGACCGCTTCTCTCGCTCATGCGGGGGAAGCGGTTTTTCTGTGTTTACAGATGTTCGAACAGGACGGAGTCTGGGAAGATGCCGAATCCACCTCAGGATTCCTGTCTGTGGACCGCGGGGACGTCGTGGATTTCTCAGGTCCGGACTAAGGCAAGACATCAGATTCTAGACCACCCCATCCGGCATCCCTGAATTCTTGAACCACACCGAATCTTCCGGCACTGGTTCGCTGCCCCAGAAATCCTTTGACATCGTTTTGAATTCGCCAAGATGCGGCTTGACCGCTTTGTCCCACATGACCTCGACCTCTTCGAAGGTTGTCAGGCGGTGTTCCGGCTTGAGGCGGTCGAATTCTTTCAGCAGTTCCCGCGCTTTTTGGCCCAGCCAGCGGACCTCATCGTCCACCATTCGTTGGCCAGTCCGGCGGTCTGATTCATAGGCGTTGGCTCCCATGGCAAAGTGGGGGCCGGGCTCGTCCTCGGGTGGCATCCGTGACACATCCACGCAATCGGGCTCGACGGCCCAGAGCAACGATGTCTCTACCCTCCCGGCGTGGTCTCCCCCGCTGTTGCCATCGTTATCGAATCCTGGCTGGTTCGCCTGGAAGTCCGGCAGCCCATAGAGGCGTGCCCCGACGTAGGGCTGGATGAGCTCCATCAGCTTCACCAGATCCTGCCAGTTCGGCCCGTAGTGGCCTGTCAGGAGGATGGCCGCATGAAAACCGAGCTGATCGATCTGCCGGACCTGATAGCAGATGTGTTTGAAGTGGATCCAGGGAGGCACGCAGGTCATCCATGAGCGTTGCACCTGGCCGACCGCTTTGTGGGCCCAGGAGGCGTATCCACCGATTTCGTGAATGTGCCAGTAATCCGGGGGTGCCACGATACCGCCATGTTCACGGGCCGTCCGGCAACAGATACCGTGTGCCTTGAGCGCGTCCAGTCCTACGGCGTTCTGCGGTCCGTGCGGTTCGCAGAGCCCGTAGGGCAGGTAGACCGCTGGACACTTTTCGTATGCCTTTTCAAGCTCATCGGGAAACATTCGTTCCCAGCGAACTTCTCTTACAGATTCTTCTCGGTGTGGGTCGCCTTTGCTCATGTGATTCCTTTCCTGTCGCAGGTGGTCTGACCGGCCTATCTATACAGAAAACTTCCCGAGTGGAAAGTGACAGAAAAGAAAAGTTCACGACCCTATCGGCCCTGGTGACAGCTCGGCCCAGAGTCGCCGGACTCATGAATGCCTTCCGGAGGGCCGTGAACTTTGAGGAGATCAATTGAAAAGGAGCAGGACGCCGCCAGGCAAACAGCCGCCTCAATTCGATTATTGGCGCTCGTTGCGTCTCTTACAGTTACTGCAGAATCGGTGGCAACGGTCAGTCATCATCTCTCTGCCACAACCAAGACAGCGGAGCTTCTTTCTGGTGCGATTAAGGCGGCGGGAAGTCAAAGCATCATCACAGGTCAGTTTATAATCGACATACATAGCAGACTCCGGGTTTAACGTACGGCCCTCGAAAGCACGCCTGAGCGTGGACACGTTTCGCTTAATCGCAGACGGGGTGCCATTTAAAGAGTCTGAAATGAGTTTTCTTATCATGCTGTTTTGTAAGCTCTTAAAGACTGGCATGTTCGCCGGTTCACTGTACCGATGCATCCCCCTGCACCACCCATGGTCACGCCATGACCAGTTGGTTCCTGATTGGCAACCGGGGGAGCACTACTATAATCGCCGCCCCTGCGTGACAGCCCCGTACGTCTGCACAATTCAATTGAAAGGAGAATCCAATGCGCATTTCAAGCATTGCCCTGATGGCACTTCTGTGTTCATCGCCTGTGTTCGCACAGGAAGCCGTCGACGCCAATAAGGAAAAAATGGCCGCGATCCAGAAAGAGACGAGGGAATTAAACAAAAAACTGGCGATAAAGAAAAAGGCCCTGGCCAAAGACCCGGATATCCAGGCCGCAAACGAGGCAGCCCAAGCCAAGCAGAAAGAGGCTCAGGATGCCCGGGAAGCCGTGTACGCCAAGATTGCTGAAAAGAATCCCGAATTCAAGGAAGTGCTCGCCTCCCGAAATGCCTTGAAGACCAAGATTACAGCAACCAAGAGCAAGGAGAAAGAGTTGAATGACATCATGGCCAAAGCCAAGGCTGATTTGGCTGAGCTGAAGAAGGCTGCTGGCACTTCAGCAAAGGACTACTCGAAGTCAGAGCGAGACCTCCTTACTAAAGCACGCCCCCACATGAAAGATGCTGACCTGAAGGATCTCCTCGACTCCGTAAAGGCCGCGGATACGGCATATCGTGAAGCCGCCAAAGTACCGGCAGCCAAAGCAGAGGAGAAGGACCCTGAATACAAGGAGCTCAGCGCCCGCCGTTCCGAGCTTCACAAGGAACTCTCCGCACTCAGGCCCAAAAAGAATAAAGCCAGGGCAAACAAGGAAAAGAAGCCAAAGCAGCCGAGGCCAAACAAGAAGAAGAAGAAAGCTGAATAATCAGATTCTGCTTTCAGGTGGATCGGAAAGCGTCCTCGTCAGAGGCGTGCTTTGAAGTCATAGCAATCGAAGCCCGCCCCGGGAATCCGAGCATCTCGCCTGCATTCCCGGGGCTGAGAATTCACAGGCCGTCACCATCGTGATCGATTACAGCGAGCCATTCCTCCTTTCCCGTTCTGGTTCTACCCGGGCAACCGCCTACAACTGGGGGAACAAGGCCATCACCCTGGATGGCAGAACGCATGTGGTCTGGCTGGACGCGGTTTCACAAGTCTGCGGCCGCACGTTTGACCACACCGCAAACGAATGGGGCGAAACGCATCGACTGTTCGAAGGCTGCGACAACCACGCCAATCCGTCCATTACTGCCGATAAGGAAGGACGAATCCGAATGGTCTGGGGCCCTCACGGCTGGTGGGGAGAGTGGAATCAGGCACGAAACAAGTGGGCCATCGCGTCCGAACCGAACAGCATTGAGAAATGGGAGCAAGACCAGAGCTTCGGCTACAACGCTACCGGGCCTGCCATCGTGCACACACACGGCGGCTACGACGCTGTCGTCTGCCGTGGAGGGGAAAGCCCGGCCGGTACCGTGTTCCACCGGCAGCGTCCGCAGGGCGGATGGACCTCTGCCAAGGTCCTCATGCACCAGGAAATCGCGCCACAGTACACGCACCATTACGGCCACGTTGCCTGCGATGCCGAAGGCGCGATTTACGCTTCCTGTCATTTCTATAATGTTGGCGGCGGTGACAATCACCCGGTCCAAGGCGAAAAAATGCGGATGCGTTCATACGGGATGGCCGTCATCAAGTCCCGGGATAGGGGAAGGACTTGGACCGATCTGGGCGGGCAGTTGGTCGAGACACCGGCCACCTATGAAGAACGGATAGCCATCCCGCCCATTGGAGAGAACATGTATGTCGATGGAATCGCGCCGGATTCTTCCGGAAGGCTGTGGGCGTTGGTCAAAGATTCCGGTCTTGAGTCATGGGATGTCATTCTTGCCTGCTGGAACGGCGAAGGTTGGACGACCCAGGATCTTGCATCGCATCTGCCCGCCGGCCTGGGCGCGGTGGATGGCGCGCTGACGGTTGATGCACAGGATCGAATTCACGTGCTGTTGACCACCATCATCAAGGAAGAAGTCAGCGAAGACGACTGGTGGGGGCACCCGAGCGGTGAGGTCTTTCACCTCCTCTCTTCGTCAGGCGCAAAGCCATTTGAATGCAGTCAGGCGAGTATCACCAGCGATTCAAAGGCGAGCTGGCTTCCGAGCATTTCCAAGCCCGGACCATTCCATCCGGTCGTCACGCCTCTCATTCTTTACACCCATGGCGAAGCAGGAACAGGCTGCACTCCTGAGACAGAGACCGAGGTCTGGTGCCGCTTTGTTGAGAGTTGAAGAAAGTGGTGTGACTACAGCAGGTTTTCAACCGAGGTACCCACCACTGGTCGGCGTGGTGACGATCACTGCCTCGTCTGCCCGTACTGAGGTCTGGTCGCAATGCTCGAGCTCTTCGAGCGAACCGTCCAATCGGCGGATTTCCGTGCGGCCTGGCTGCCCGTCGCCGCCGCCGCTGAGGCCGGACGGGGGGCGTCTTCTGTGGCTTGAGAGGATGGCGCATTCCATGTCTTCGAGGAAACGCATGACGCGGCGTGTTCCGTCGCCGCCGTTGAATTTGCCGCGGCCGCCTGAGCCGGGGCGGATGGAGAATTCCTCGAGGACGACGGGGAAACGCATCTCGAGGATTTCGGGGTCGGTCATGCGGCTGTTGGTCATGTGGGTGTGGACGCCGGAAGCGCCGGCAAATGTGCGTCCGTCGTTCATCTTTCCAGCCGGGGCGCCGGAGCAGATGGTTTCGTAATTCTGATAGCGGTCGTTGCCGTAGGTGAGGTTGTTCATCGTGCCCTGGGCGTTGGCCATGGCGCCAAGGGCCATCAGGAGGCAATTGGTTACGTGCTGACTGGTTTCAGTGTTGCCGGCCACCACGGCGGCCGGGTAGGTCGGTTTAAGCATGGAGCCCTCCGGCACGATGATCCGGATGGGCTTGAGACAGCCGGCGTTCATCGGGATGCCGCTCTCGACCATGAGCCTAAAGACGTACAGGACGGCGGCACGGGTGACCGGTTCGGGCGCGTTGTAGTTGTTCTGCCACGCGTCGGATGTGCCGGTAAAATCGACCGTTGCTTCGCGGCGTTCCCTGTCAATGGAGATGCGGACCTGGATCACCTGGCCGGTGTCCGTTTCGTAAATGTGGGCACAATCGGAAAGAGCATCGATTACGCGGCGGACGCTTTCTTCGGCATTGTCCTGGACGTGCCGCATGTAGGCTGCGACGACCTCCAGGCTGAAATGTTCGACCATCTTTCGCAATTCAGTGACCCCCTTTTCGTTGGCCGCGATCTGGGCGCGCATGTCCGCCATATTCTGGGTGGGATTGCGGGCCGGCCAGGGGTGATTGGACAACATGCCGAGCATCTCGGCCTCGCAAATGACCCCTCGGTCGACAAGTTTGAAGTTGTCGATTAACACGCCTTCCTGATCGACATGGGTGGCCCGCGGTGTGGCACTGCCGGGGGCCATGCCCCCGATATCGGCGTGGTGTCCGCGGGAGGCAACGTAGAACAGAATGTCTTCTTCTTCAGTATTAAAGACCGGGGTGACGATGGTGATGTCAGGCAGGTGAGTGCCGCCGTTATAGGGGGCGTTTAGAACGAAGACGTCGCCCGGATGAATGTTGCCTTGATTGAGGTCGATGATCGCCTCCACCGAGCGATCCATCGAGCCCAGATGAACGGGCATGTGCGGTGCGTTGGCTACAAGCGAGCCATCCGCAGCGAACACCGCGCAGGAGAAATCGAGTCGCTCCTTGATGTTCACCGAGTAGGCGGTGTTCTGCAGTGTGACGCCCATCTGTTCGGCGATGGACATGAACAGGTTGTTGAAGACTTCGAGCATGATCGGGTCGGCCGTTGTTCCAATTGGCGCGGAGCGTGCCAGCCTCTCAGCGCGGGTCAGGACAACGTGGTTGCGGGCACTGATGGCTGCGCCCCAGCCGGGCTCGACAACGATTGTCTGATGTGGTTCGATGATGAGTGCCGGGCCGGGCATCTGGTGGCCGGGATCGAGGTCGTCGCGCTTGTGGATCGCGGCTTTCAGCCACTGTCCGTTGGAGAAGATATCAGTGGTCTCAGATGCTCTTTGCAGACGCTCGTTAAGAGGCGCCTCGGGTTCATCGATGCCGGCGCCACCGCCGACTGCTTCGACCTCGATGGCTTCGACGATCAGGCTCTTGTTTTCAAAGACAAATCCGAACTGTTTGCGGTGGGTTTCTTCGAAGCTGGTGACCATGGTACCGACGGAATCGAGGGGGACGGCGATGGGCAAGTCCGTGCCGTCGTATCGGATGTGCGCGCGGGAGAAGGTGGTGATGTCAGATTCGTTGATGTCCTGTTCGGTGAGTTCGGTTCTGGTTTCATCTGTCAGTTCAGCATCGATGCGATGAAGTTCGGTTTCGAGATCGCCGCTCAGATCTTTCACTAAAGCCTGTGAACGATTCGCTCGGACCCGTGCCAGCCCCATGCCATAGGCGGACAGGATGCCTGAGTATGGATGGATGAGCACGGTCTCCATCCCCAGGGCATCGGCGACAGCGCATGCGTGTTGGCCGCCTGCGCCTCCAAAGCAGTTGAGCGCGTATTCGGTAACGTCGTATCCACGCTGCACGGAGATCTTCTTGATGGCGTTGGCCATATTTTCTACGGCGACCTTGATAAAACCGTCAGCCACTTCTTCCGCTGTGAGGTTACCGATTTCGCAGGCGAGCTCGTTGAATTCTGTGCGGACGACCTTGTCGTCAAGGGGCTGATCCTGGTGTGGGCCGAAGATGGCCGGGAAGAATTCAGGTTTCAGTTTGCCGACCATGACGTTGGCGTCGGTCACGGCGAGTGGGCCCCCCCGTCGGTAGCAGACGGGGCCAGGATTGGCGCCGGCGGAATCCGGTCCAGCCTGGAATCGGTTGTCGCTGAATGTGAGGATCGATCCGCCGCCTGCGGCTACGGTGTGGATGCGCATCATCGGGGCGCGCATTCGGACTCCGGCCACTTCAGTTTCAAACGCGCGTTCGAGTTCTCCGTCAAAATGGGATACATCGGTGGATGTGCCGCCCATATCGAATCCGATCATCTTCTGGAAACCGGCCAGCCTGGAAGTCTCGACGGCGCCCACCACACCTCCGGCCGGGCCGGATAGGATAGCGTCCTTGCCCTGGAACATACCGGCCGCGGTCAGGCCCCCGGAGGACATCATGAACATGAGCTTCGGCCCCTGACCCAGTTGCCCGGCCACCTGCTCGACGTAGCGTCGGAGGATGGGCGAAAGATAGGCGTCGACGACGGTGGTATCGCCGCGGCCAACGATCTTCACAAGGGGTGAAACTTCGTGACTGACAGAGACCTGGGCAAATCCGATTTCCCGAGCAAGGTTTGCGACGAGCTGTTCGTGGGCCGGATATTTCCACGAATGGAGGAAAACGATGGCCACGGATTCGTAGCCCTCGGCTTTCAGATTGAGCAGTTCGGAACGAGTCGCTTCGGCATCCGGCCTCGCTTCAATCGTGCCTTCCGCCAGGACACGCTCTTCTATCTCGATGACCCGCGAATAAAGTTGCTCGGGGAGAATGATCTCCTTTGCGAAGATGTCCGGCCGGGCCTGGTAGCCGATCCGGAGCGCGTCACGGAATCCCCGGGTGATGAGCAGGGCTGTCTTTTCTCCCTTGCGTTCGAGGAGCGCGTTTGTGGCGACGGTGGTGCCCATCTTGACGGTCTCGATGCTTTCCGAAGGGATGGGCTCGCCCGGGGGGACGCGGAGGAGATCGCGTATGCCCTGAATTGCCGCGTCCGGGTAGGCTTCGGGATTCTCTGACAGCAGTTTGTGCGGATGCAGCCTGCCTGAGTGATCGCATCCCAGAATGTCAGTGAACGTGCCGCCCCGATCGATCCAGAAATCCCATTTGCTCAATTCGTTCCTCCTTTACTTGTGCAGGCAATCAGTCGTAGTATCCCCGCTGATGGCTGAATCTTCCAAAGGTCTGAACACCGCATGAAACACCGCCCGCTCTTCTTGATCTGCTTTGGTCTGATCGGGCATGGCACTTTCATTTGTGCCGAGTACATCGACGAAGAGGCTGCGCGCCAGTACTTCGAAGGGGTGCCAAAAGTCAGCGCGACGGAAACGCCGCCACTGGCGGTGGCCAGCACTGTCGGGGCCGGGCTTTTTGGGCCTTCAACGGTCGGTGAGCGGATCGGTTATTACCTGTTCGATTCGCAGCATCTGATCGAGACCGATCTCGATACGGAGGAGGTCCGGAAAGTGCCTCTGCCGGTGAAGCGGAAAAGTCGCTCCATTTACGAACAGGGGGTGGCTTCCGCCCAGGTCGGGCCGGATGGGCAGATTTACTTTGCTCTTCGTGGGGGGCCTGCGTGGTTTGGGCGCTTCGATCCTGCTACACGAAAAATTGCCACCCTTGGCGAGCTTGCAGGCTACACCCCGGCGCACTGGATCTGGCATACGGATGGGTACCTTTACATCGTGACGTACCCGGCCATGCTGGGCCGCATTCATCTGAAATCGGGCGAATGCGAGAGCCTCGGCAAACTCGGTCTTGCAGATGCTTTTAACGTTCACGGCAAAATCGGCATCGACGACGATGGGTGGTTCTATGGCAGCACTGGGTACGTGAAGCGTTTCATCGCGTTCAATATCCACACGAAGGAGCATCGCTTGCTCGATGAACCGTGGGTGCCGCGAATGAAATCCGGAGATGGGAGGCAAAAAAATGGGGGGCAGAAAAAGGGGAAGACTCAGGAAACGAAAGAGGCGAGACCGGATTACGGCAAAGATTACGAGGTCTTTCGTTGGCAGAACGCAGCCAAGAAACGTCCCAGCGACGGGCGGCATGTTTTCCGCTATCGCAAGAAGGGGGACAAGGAATGGCGGGATGTTTCCTTTCCCATCACAAATGTGACAAGGGATATCGGAACCCTTGGCCTCGGCCCGGATGGCAAGATCTACGGATGCACTGCTTATCATTCATTCCGATACGATCCGGCCAGCGGCAAGACTGAGCGATTTACTTTCAGCTACAACGTGTACGCCTATCTGTCTGTCGGCCCCATCCTCTACATGCAGGGCTATCCCAACTGCAGGCTTGTGGCGCTTGATACGCGGCAGGCGCTCAATCTGAAAACCGTGTGGACAGTCCATTCGCTCGAGCAGGCGAATCCGTGGCAGGTGGCAAACTACTCCGACGTACCACCAAAGAAAGGAGCGAAGGAGGCGCTCTGGCTGAAACGGGGCCGGCAGTTGGCGGTTGGATTCGACGGCAGGATATTCACCGCGGGAACGGGGGAGCGATACATGTCCGGCGGCAAGATCGCGTGGACGGATCCGAAGACTATGGTCACTGACAGCCTCGGTGGGCCCTTCGAGTTTCTGCCTGTGAGCGCGCTCAAGTCCATCCAGGGCGGAAAAAAGCTCGCCGGCGGTACCTGGCTGATGCGGCACCACGGGAAGAAGGTTCCTCAGCCTTTCGAAGCGACGATCTTTCAATTTGATGTTGCGACGAACAAGCTGGACTTCATGGTCCCCCTGTCTTCCTGCAATGTGGTGCGGGATATCCTGCCGATATCGGACACACTCTGGATCGGGCTCGCGCTGCGAAAAGGAGTCTTTTTTGACGGCGATCCGCTGGTGAATACCCGAAGTGTGGTTTTCTTTTTTGATGCGGAGAAGCGGAGGGTCACAACGCAGATTGATATGCCATTCTCACTGGCCCAACGCGTGGGCAACGCGCTTATCAGAGCGCCTGACGGCAGCGTCTGGGCCGCGGCCAATCTGGGGATTTCACGCCTGTGGCTTCTCGACAGCGAAAACTTTCGTGACGATTTTGGGGGCGTCGTTCGCATTGACCCTCACGAACAGACGATCACGCCACTATTCAGAATCCCAACTCCTGGAAATTTCATCATCATGGAAAAGAAGATGTATCTGTGCGGCGCGCCCGGATTGCGGATGATTGAATTGGCGCCGTTCCTGAAATGATTCTGTGAGACTCCGAGAACATGAAAAACCAAACATCGCTGATGCTCTGCTGTTGCATGTTTCTGACTGCATTCTCCTATGCCGAAAAGGCCAAAAAGAAGGAAGAGAAGAAGGAGGAAATACCTGCCGTCCGTTTCGATCCCGTGGAAAAGAAGATCGAGGGTTGGACCGTTCACGTGGATCCGGCGCTGCTCGAAGGTAAACATGCAGATGAGGGTGGTCGTGCTCTTAAGATGCTTGCCAATCACCTTTTCATGATCGGCCTTCTCATGCCGGACGAGAAGATTCTGAAGAAACTGCAAGGGCTGGAGATATGGATCGAATGGCATCATCCACGACTGGGAGCGATGCAGTATCACCCGAGCATCCAGTGGCTGAAACTGCACGAGCATGACCCGCGCCTTGCGAGAAAGGTCCACATTCCCAGGGCGCGAGCTCTTCTCTCAAGGGGGCAACTGGTCAAGCACCCGATGGTGGTGCTGCACGAGTTGGCCCACGCGTATCACGATCAGATTCTTAGTTTCAACAATCCCAGGGTCATCGGGGCGTATGAGCAGGCGAAGGATGCGGGCAAGTATGAAAAGGTGCTTCTATACACCGGCAGGTACGTCCGCCATTACGGCCTGTCGAACCACAAGGAATACTTCGCGGAAGGCACGGAGGCATATTTTAATCGGAACGATTTCTATCCGTTCGTTCGGGCCGAGCTGAAGGAGTACGACCCGGTATTCCATGACCTGCTGGTGGAGATTTGGGGGAAGCTGTGAGACGTGAGACGTAATGAGTAATGAGTAAGCACGCGCTTGAAGGCCTTAGTTTGCCGCTGACCTTTTTCCGGCATTCCATCATTCCGGCGTAGCCCCGAACAGCCCCGATACTCTGTTACCAAACTTACTCATTGCTCATTACGGCAGCTACAGACTCACACCCACCTCTTCGGCAACGGATCGGATGTATTCGCCGGCGAGTTTGTATTCTTCTGCGTTGGGCAGGTGCTCCATCATGACGGGCGTATTCGGGTCGATCAGGTCGAGCTCGGTCAGCATGGTTCGGTAATCCTGTTGGCCGAGACCGGGGCGGACCTCATCGAGGTGCACCATCAGGTCTGTCGAGAGATTGATGTCCTTGGCGTGGACACTCTTGATCTGTGGGCCGAGCTTTTCAATGGAATCGCGAATCAGGTCTCCGTTGTGGGCCCAGCGTTGAGGACTGCAGATCAGATTGGTCGGGTCGAGATGCACGGCAAAGCCAGGTCGGTCGATGCATTCTATCAATTGGAGGTAGCTGTCGGCCGAGTCCGGGTATGACCACGGCATGGTTTCGAGACAATAGTGGGTGCGCGTCGGATTCACGGCATCGATGATGGTCTGTGCTGTTTCCACGATGCATTCGAAGGTTTCCTGCGTGAGATCCTCCATGGAAGGCCCGCACCACTTCTCCGGATTTCTTGAGCCGGAGACGTTGACGCAACATCGGGCGCCGATGCGGTCCGCGAGCCCCAGTTGGGTGATGTTTTTATTGATGTTCTTTTCGCGTTCCGCTTCGTCGCGGCTGATGGGATTGCTCCATGCGCCGACTTCGGCGATGACGATGTCAGCCGCGGCTGCGGCATCGATGAAGGACTGCACTTTTTCGTCGTCACTGTCCGCGCTAATGGGACAATAGGCGGCGCGGTATCCGTGGCTGGTGACGAGCTGTGCCCATTGTTCTGCGGTGTTCCATTCTCCGTAAACCGGGCCTCCAAGTCTCATATCGTTCTCCTTTTGATTGGTGTTACAGCAATGCTTCGACAACAGGCGCAATGGTCTCGGCCATCCGCATGAATCCGACATCGGTCGGATGTACGCCATCAACCGTTCCTTCGCCGTCATGGCCCAACAGGTTTTCTGCTGGCACATAGAGCAGGTGCTTTGTGCCTGCGTCGCGAAGGCGGTCGTAAGCGTCCCGGAGCTCTGAGTTTTTGCTCTGATAGTTTTCGCAGGCTCCGGGCACGTAGAGGTGTTTCTGGTAAACGACGTTTTCGACTATCACAATTGGGGTCTGTGGGTGTGCATTGCGGATGGTCTGAACAAACGGCTCGGTCCGTTCTCTGATTCCTTCAGGGCCAACGTTGGGACAGTAATCCAACACGTAGACTTCGGGATCGAGCTCTGCGAGCAGTTCGGCGACTTCCGGCTCGGCCTGGCCGTTGCCGGAGAATCCGAGATTGATGACGGGGTAATCGAGGCGGCGTCCCATGATTGCGGGGTAGGACATCCCCGGCCGCGAGGCACAGCCGCCGTGCAGGATGCTCGTGCCGTACATGACGATCGGTTTCTCGCTTCTTGAGATCGGCTCGAGGGATGCATCCTGCGGCAGGCCGACTTCGAGAGATTCTACTCCGTTGTACAGGGGGAAATAAAGGATAAACTCGTGTATTCCCTCTCGGAGACCACCAACCAATTCGGCCTTGTTTTCCCTGGCCTCAGGGGAGCCGAATCCGATCCAGTGGTATTTGCGCCCGGCAGGCCGCGCATCATCCCGTACATAGAGATCCAGACCGGAGACTCCGGTGGCCGGCATGTGTGACATCGCCAGGTTTTCATGCAGCAGGGTCCAGCGTGCGCTGATGGATTTGCTGTCCGTCTTAAAGCGAACGCAAAGTCCTGCCGAATGCTGAGAAAGCTCCCAGACTGGATCACGGACCACGCCCTTGGCCTTTTCCGGATAGCGTGCGAACGTCCGAGCCGTATCTGTCCAGCCCTGTCCTTCGATATCGAAGGCTCTGGCGTCGATCCAGTTGAGGCCGGCTTCAGGATCTGCCCTGAGAAAATTGGGGTCCAGTTCTTCAAAGTATCGGCTCATTGGAGTAACCGCTTGCTGTGGGGGTGCGAAAGCCATATCTCTTTAACCCCCAGAGTCACTTTTGTCATCCAGCGTTAATGAAAGAATGTCCATCGAAATGCCCAAAGAGGATCGTTTAAGGATGATCCATTCAATCCAACGCTATTTCGAGATGAATCTTGACGAGCACATTGGAGAGTTGAAAGCAGGATTCATGCTTGATTTTATTCTCAAAGAGATTGCTCCCTCCGTTTACAATCAGGCGATTTCAGATGCCCAGGCATACCTTGGCGAGCGGGTGCTTGATCTGGGGGCCACCTGTTTTGAGGAAGAATTCCAGTTCTGGGATTGAGATCGAGAACAAAAAAAGCCCCAATCTTTTCAGACTGGGGCTTTTTCAGATCTAATTTGCAGGCGTTATTCAAGCAGCAGGGCTTTGCAGAGGACGATCAACCGGCGTTCCAGTTTCTGGAGATCTGTAAGCTTGCCGGCTTTGTGTGCTTCAGCCAATGCTTTGAGACGCTTGTGGGCATCTTTCATCAGACGTCCCCCTCTCCGGAGCTCTCCAGTGAAGGCGGCCTTCTCCATTTCGTCTTTGAGCACCTCTTCCACTGTTATCTTGAGCTTGAGTTTGAAAATCTGAGTGCCCTCTTCTGAGGTCAACTCCTCGATGACTTGTTCAAATTCAGGCTTGTTTTGTCGGAGAATGTTCTCCAACTGGGTTGATGCCTGGCCCGAGACATTTTTCAGTGTCTCTCCTGAAAGCTTAAGAATGACGTCTTCCGTCTCTGCTCTCACTTTCTCGAGTACTGCGGGGCCCTGTTCTACGTATTCATCTATGAGGTCAGGGATGCCCTCGGCGGCCCAGTTTTTGACTTGGTCGATGGCGACAGGTACCTGGCCTTCAACCATTTGAGCTCCCATTTCGATGAGAGTTTCAGGCTGAAGATTCTTCTCTATCTGGTTGAAGATAAAGAGAAAGTACAAAAGCAGCACCAGTGGCACAACCACGGCAACAATTCCCGTGACCTTCACTGCCTTTCTGGCGTTCACCAGTATCAGGCTGATGTTGGATTCGAGTTCAGCGATTGAACCCTCGATCTTCGACAAATCCATGGCGTCAGTAGCTTGTTCGCTCATTTCTGTTCCCTTTCGAATACTGTAATTAAAGTCTTTTGTTCAAAAAGTTTGACATGCTCGACTAACCTTCGGCGTCAACCATCTGGGCGAGCTTGATATTAAACAGAAGAACGACGACCGACTTCAGCTCTTCAATCAGTTTCTCACGATTCGCGGGCAGTTTATCTGCAGTGGTGGCCGTGAAATCCTCCAGGGTCTTATCGATATCGAGGAGCACAGAGGCATGTTCTGCAAAGTATTCGCTGGCAAAATCGATACAAACCTCCTCGACTGCCTTTTGGAAGTTCTCGACCATTTTCGCGACTTTCTCGTCATTGAGGCCTGGAAATTCTTTTCCGACGGTGGTTCGGATGTCTCTTTCCAGGGCCTTCAATTCCTTTTCAACCTGTTTTTCAACCCCCTTCTGGAGGTTTTCGATCAGCAGATCCACCTCCTTGGCTGCCTTGTCCTTGAGCTTTGGAGCCTGTTCAGTGATTTTGGATTGAATCTTCTGAGTCACCTGAGGGTACGCTTCTTTGACAGCGTTCATCAGGTTCTCTTTGTTAGAGTCCACAATGACTTGCGCACGTTCATTAACCATTGCTACCAATTTACTTGGGTCGACATCGGTTACTTTTTTCTTCAAGCCAAAAATCATGAACACAACCACTCCTATTACCAGCAGCAAGGCGATCACCAGGATCCACCTCATCTGTTTGCCTTTGGCCAGGAGCTCATGGAACTCCTCCAGATTTTTGGTCAGACCTTCCACCCGCTTCTCTAGATCTTGTACAGACTTTCCTTCCTCAGACATGGGGGTAACCCTCCTACTCGTTATAAGGACTGTGACACCGGCCCTAATTGAACGCAGATCTCGTTACTAGAAATAAGATAAGAATATGAGATCTGTGCCCTACAATTGCCCATCAGGGAGATGGATGCTAAACAAACCGAGTGTGGTGTCAACAGCAAAATTTGCCTGATTTTCGCCTTCTGATGTCCGCCGGCCTCTTCGCCTAAGGGCGGGGAAATCGACTCATTTCCTTTTCAAGGATCAGCGCATGGTTCAGTTCCGTTCTGGCCAGTTCAGTGAAAAACATCTTTGCATCGATCTGATCGATGGCGATGGCGGCCTTCATGAAATAATTTGCGCTGGCCTTTTCCACATCGATGGCAAACCTGAGGGCCTCCGCTCCGGCGAGGTCTTTTTTGTCGTCAAATGAAAGCCCATCCTCCGAGAGAAAGGGCAGCTCAGCCGCTATATGGTCCAGGAACTTATAGCTGGCCGCGCCTTCATAAGGCTCCCAACCGCATCGGGTCGCGATTTCGTTGTACTTCTCCCTCATTTCCGCTTCGTGATCTCTTTCTTCCCGGGCGAGGCGGGAGAAGAGTTCCCGACCCTCCGGTGCCGAGGTCTTGGTCGCCAACTCCTCGTAAAATTCCATCCCCGCATCCTCAGATTCGATCGACCTGCCCAGAATAACAAGAATCAACTTATCCGTGTCTCTCATAGGCTGTTTCTCGCGTTTTTCAAAGTAGTGGGGATTCTAGATTTGGCGTCAGAGAGCGCAACTGGACACCCGGATAAGAGGCGGCTAGATTTCCGGTCTTTACTCCATCTACAGGTGAAAAATGAGCAAGACCATTCGAATGGCTCAGGTTGGCTACGGAATGTTTGGCAGCGACGTCATCGCGGGATCGATATGGGATTTGCAGCGCAACGGAATCTCGCCTTTTCTCGATCGAATCGGTCTTGATGATCGGGCAAAGGATTACGGCACGGTCGAGTTTGAGCTATGCGCCGTTGGCACTCGCTCCGAGGCTTCTGCCGTGAGGGCCTGCGATGAGAATGAATCCCAGACGGGGAGTCGTCCCACCCCGTATCATGGAGAAAGACCGTGGGAAGACATACTCGCCCAGGTACCCGATCTGGATGCCCTCATTGTGGCAACGCCCGACCACCTCCACACTGCACCTATCCTTGCCGCACTGAAGAATGGCGTACACATTCTGACCGAAAAACCGATGTGTCTTTCATTGACGGAGGCGGATGAAATTATCGAACTGGCCAACAGCCAGGGCCTGATTGTCGGTGTGGATATGCACAAGCGGTACGACCCCGACCACTTGAAGATCTTTGATGAGTTGGGGCCAGAGCTCGGCGCTCCGCTGTACGCGAGGGGCGTTCTGGAGGAGCCACTCGAGGTCTCGACCACCATCTTCAAATGGGCGGAGCAGAGCGACCCGTTCACCTATGTGGGCATTCACTGGATCGACCTTTTCATGCATTACCTCAAGCTCGAACCGATGGCTGTGTACGCGGTGGGGCAGAAAAAGAGGCTGCGAGACGAATTCGGAAAGAATGCGTTCGACTCATGCCAGGTCATGGTGAGCCACACGAACGGCATGACCATCATCTACGAGAATAACTGGCTCACCCCGGCTGACTTCGAAGGCCCGGTAAATCAGGAGAGCCATATGGTGTCCGCCATGGGCAAGGTTGAATCAGACTCGCAATACCGGGGGCTGCGCTACTGGATTGAGAACAAGGGCTCACGGACCTCCAACACGCATTTTTTCAGAAAGGTGCGGCGTCCGGACGGCTCGGAGACTTCTTTGGGCTACGGGAAGGACAGCATCATCGACTGCCTGGAGAAGGTCTGCCGAGTCAAATTCCAGGGAGCGTCCGCATCCGACCTGGCTGGCACTTACCCCGACGCGGAATCGCAGCGCCTCCCAACCGCGGTGGTGGATGCGGCCCGTCACGTCCTGCATCGCAATCAGGAACATTTTGAGGCGAATCGTCCGCCAGTAGTAACAGCCGGGCTCGGTGAATCAGGTGTCACGATTTATGACCCGTACGCTGAGGTGGCGAGTGAGACGATCTATTCGGCGTCAGTCTGACGGAGGGCCTGCCTCAGACTTCAGTGCTCCACATTGCCGATGGGGGAATCGAACGGTCGCCTTGTGCGTTTGTCGGGCCACTGAGTTAGTCGAACTGGAAGATCCAAACCTGTGTTCCGGTGATTCGCCTCCACTCTCAAAGAACTTCAGAGCAACGACGGGTGCCGGGCTACTGGCAAGCTCGTGGGGCAGTGAGTATTCAGAGGCGATGCGCTGAATGCATTTACATTTCAGAAGGCGAAGATATCCTTCCCAGTATGAGCATTTCGCTCAATTTGAAACTTAAAACCAAATCATCGCTTTATCTCTGTGGAGGCATCGAACTATGGCAAAAAAAGTAACTAAGAAGACCAGTAAGAAGGCCAAACAGGCCAAGAAAAGAACCGCACCCAAAGAGACCGGTTCTGCAAAATCAAAGAAGGTGACTTTCCGCTACGCGGCACCAGATGCGGCGGAAGTCCTGCTGGCCGCGTGCTTCACTAAATGGGATGAGAAGCCCAGAAAGATGAAGAAGCTCAAGAACGGCACGTGGAACGTCCGAGCCGAGCTCAAAGTTGGCGAGACTTACCGTTATCGATATCTTGTCGATGGCGTGTGGAAAGATGATCCTGAGTGTACGGAACGCGAGACCTCACCTTTCGGTTCCGAGAACTGTCTGATCACTGTGTCGTGATCGCCTAGCTCAACAGCACCATATTGTTGCGGTGGATGACCTCGATAAACGCGTCTTCGCCGATCTTCTTTCTTACCTGGTTGGTGCGGAGCCCCTTGATCACTTCGAGGATGTCGGACGAGTAATTTGTGAGGCCGCGGGCGAAGCTCGCGCCGCCTTCCAGATCGATGGCCACCACGTCTCCCTTCCTGAAGTCGCCCCTTACCGAGGTGATGCCCGATGCAAGCAGGCTCTTACCATTCTGCCTGAGCGCCTTGCTCGCACCTTCGTCCACGTGAATGTGGCCCCTCGGTCGCGCGGCGAAGCTGATCCATCTCTTCCAACTGCGCATTTTCGGCGCAGAGGGGGCGAAGAGGGTGCCGATGGCTTTGGCTTCCATAATACGCAGAAGCACGTTCTGTCTTTTTCCATTCGCAATGATGGCCGGCTCGCCAGCGTCGAGCGCCTTCTTTACGGCCTCGAGTTTACCGCTCATGCCGCCGGAGCCGAGACGTGAACGTCTGCGTTCGGCCAGACCGAAAATTCTGTCGTCCATCCCTTCGACAAGGCTCAAGAGCTCCGCGGGTTTGTTCCGTACCGCGGGCTGCAATAGGCCGTCAACATCCGACAGGATCACCAGCAGGTCTGCATGGAGCAGGTGCGCGACGAGCACGGAGAGGACGTCGTTATCGCCGTACCGAAGCTCCTCCGTCGCCAGGGTGTCGTTTTCGTTAATGATGGGCACGGTGTCCAGGTCGAGCAAAGCCCAGAGTGTATTTCGAGCGTTGACATACCGGGCCCGATCTTCGAAGTCGTCACGGGTCAGCAGCATCTGAGCGGCGTGGTAACCGTGGATCTGAAAACACTCATCATAGAGGGATATCAACTTGGCCTGCCCGACCGCTGCGGCGGCCTGAAGCTTGGGCACGGCGGTCGGACGCTCCTTGAGATTGAGATGGCTGATGCCGGCTCCCACCGCACCGGAGCTCACCAGGATGACGGTGTAGTCGCGGCAGCGAAGCTCGTGAACCTGTTCGCAGAGCGAGTGAATCAGCCGCCGGTTTATCCTGCCGCGTGCATCGGTCAAAACCGCCGTGCCAACCTTGACAACGATTCTTTTGACATCGGCCAGCAGTGTCTTTCGCAGGTCTTCGCTCATGGGCGGGAAGCTAATACGCTTTCGCGTCTTCCAGCAACTCGCCTTCAACAGGACCGCCCGCCATCCTCCGTCCCCCCTCCTGCCAGGGCCGGTAACGGTTCGAGTTCCGGATAATTGCCGCGGGCTGACTTCAGGGTCAGCAGGCCCTCAGCAACAATCCATACCTGCAGCGACATAATAACTACGCCGAATGCGATGAGCAGGAAGTTTGGCTTATCCGCACTCAACCAGTCCTTCATGTTATAGATCATGGCCCAGGCGGGCAGGATGAGCATGATGACCATCGGGATCGCGGCGAACCACGCGGGCAGATTACGGCGGATGAGATAAAAGCAGATGACCAGAAACGCGAGCCCGGCAAGGAGCTGATTCGTCGCGCCGAACAGCGGCCAGAGAATGAGGCCGCCGCTGCCGGGGCCCAACGCGCCGGGGGTGACGGCCATGGCACCACCGAGAACGATGGCCAGGCCCGTCGCGGCATACTTGTTCTCGAGCGGCCTGAAATTGAACTGAACGGCCAGCTCCTGGATGACGTATCGCTGCAATCGTGTGGCTGTGTCGAGGGTGGTGGCGGCGAAGCTGGCTACAAGTACAGCAACGATGCCGATGCCGAGTTTGAGAGGGATGCCAAGCGTCGATATGAAATTTCCGCCGCCCTCGATAAAGCCGCCAATTTTGTCAGGCAGCTTG
>JASLXP010001257.1 GCA_030740295.1 Planctomycetota bacterium | reverse complement strand
GGGTCCGATGACATCGCCCATGGTGAGGAGCGTGGCCTTCTGCCAGGCGGGATCGTTGAGGGTACCATCGCTCGCGGGGGCTCTGGTGGTGTGGACTGCGGTAGCTTTGCCCCTGGTCGTGCGGGACTCGACTTCTTTGCGGACATCTTGTCCGGCAGGTTTATTATTCGAGTTGCCGCTGGACTCGGGTTCCCGGGTGGTGTCTTTCTGAGGGTTGGCCGCTTGCGCCACTTTCTTCTTCATAATCAGCTCGGCCAGGGTCCTGCGCAGTTCGGATATCTGCCAAGCTTTCAAAGTGCTGAACTGCATGGCGTCTGCGTTGTCAGCACCGGTGCCGGCTTTCTGGGCGGCCTGGATGTTCACCGCGCGGTGCACCATGGCTTTCACCTGCTCCCGCTGTAGCTTGTAGCGGTCGGAGAGGATCTTCAGGTATTCCGCGAGCTGCTGGCCATCGCGCAGCGCCTTCACACGCATGTCACCTACTGCGCTGACGCCGAATCGGTTGCCGGGGACGATCAGCGCGTTGCCTCCACCGCGGGGGTCGCCGTTGTCGAGGGCGGAATCGTTGCCGACCGTCTGCCAGGGGAGGATTCCGTGTGCCCCGTTTGTCCAGACGTTGAGGATCATCACTACCGATCGCGTGTTGCTTTCGCTGTCGCGGTTAGCGCTGCCATATGCCATCACCTTCAAGCCGGTGTCCTGCTGCAGAGAACGCACACGGCGATAGCGGTGCGCGCTGGTAAAGCCACCGAAGTAAACCGTGTCAACGATGCCGTCGAGGACCTTGCCCTGCCATTTCGGGCGGGAGATGTCAGCACGAGCCATCCAGCGTTCCGGATCGGCATCGCGCCGACCTTGATTCCAGAGCCGGCAGAAGAACTGCAGCGCCAGCCAGTCGTCCCAGTGATAGGGCTCGTCGGTCGTCCACCACATGTTCACGCCGTATTGGGTGCGGTGCGTGTTCTTGCCGCCGTAGAAGCACTGCATCTCGGTTTGCGTCCAGCCTTTCTCCTTGAAGTGTTCAATGAACTGCCGCTCGACGGAGAGGAAGGCGTCTTTGAAATCCTGGCTCAGCGCGTCGCCGATGTAGGGGGCTTTCATGTAGTGCTCGGTAAGGTGTTTTCTGTCGTCACCCCGTTTCGGCCAGTAGCCCCTGTAACTGTAAGTCTCCTTCGAAAGCGCGGCTGGCCAGCTATCCCAGAATGGAAGATACATGCACGGCACGGGCACACCGGCTCTACGATTGTTCCTGAACGCCTCGCCTGAAAGGAGCGGGCCAACGGTCTGGTCGTAGCGCTCCCAATTGACTTTGATGTCTTTGCCTTTGCCTTCGAGCTGCGGTTGAAAGCGCCAGTAATTCGCGACGCAGCGATGCTGATGCGCGAGCCGATAATAATCATGAACATCCCGCGGCGTGCGGTAGGCATTGAGCTCCGGCCAGAAACTGAGCCGGTCAGGCAGGGCGAAATCGTGGACGGTAACGGAAACGGGAATACTGACAGGGGCCGCGCCGTCGCACTCGATCTTCACTTCGCCGGTATGAATACCGGGCGCGGCATCCTTCGGGACATAAACATCCACGTAGATGGTCTGGTTCTGCTGGTCGGCGAGTTTGCGTTTCGGATCAGGGATCTGGAGGGCCTCGCCCGGTTTCAGAGGCACACAATAAGCCGGCTGCCATTGCTTCCTGGAGTTGCGGGCATACCAGTTTCTGTAGAGCTCGATCTCGCCGGCGCCGATCTTCGAGTTGTCGGGGCCCCTCAGAGAGGCAGGTGTAATGCGAATGTCAGTAAGTGGTGCGTCATTCAGCTTCTCGATGCACAGTTGATAAGAAACGTATTCGCCTTTGGCGCCATGAAGGCGGATGCTCTTACTGTCCCAGACCGCGTTGGCCTGCTTGAAGCCTTCATCTGCGCCGAGGTCTCCAAACATGGGCGACGATCTTTCAGGGCTGACTTTCACAAGACCCGGAAGAGCCCACACTCTGAATGTGCCAGGGCGTTTTGATGGAGCAGTTCCTTTAGTGGGCCTGGTAAAGGAACTCAGTTTCATTTCCTGTGAAAGGGCAGCGGACGATTTCACCTTCACCTTCACGGCATCGGATGCCTTGCCCCCAGACGAGACAGCGACGACCTCAACATTCAGATCCTTCGCCGGCGGCAAGTCTTCGAGAAATATGATCGTCGGACCTTTGTGCGATGGATGCTTCACGCGCCAGCGATCAACAGGTTTGCCGTCGATCCGGATCTTCCAACAGAAGGCATTTCCAGCTTCGCCGAAGGTCAGTTTGATGGCGCCGGTTTTCAGGTGAGAGCGCTCCGGAGCGGGCTCACCTGTCACCTCTGGTTTGGCGGGACCAGTCAAAGGCTTGCCCAGGACGACCTCGATGTAGGGCGCGCTGCCGCGGGATTCAGAGCTGTGGATGAAGTTGTTGAAGTAGGACAGATTTCCGCCGTCCATCACTGCCAGGCCGTCTGTATCCTTCGCAACCATCGAATAAATCAACTCCGGGGTAAGCGCCACGGATATCCAACCATTCTGCAATTCCTTGCGCTCGGACCACGTCACCAGGCTGTTGCCGGCGGACATGATCACATCACAGAACTGCGAGCCCGGCCAAGCCCAGGGCTTCTTGTTGTTCGCATCAGCCCAGATATAGGTGGCGCCACTTGCCGGGCCATAGGAACTGGTTGATTTACCCTCCAGCCAATCTTGATTGACGGTGGAGACGCGCACGTAACGCAGCATATCGCGGCCGGCTCGGCGGAGGTGCAACGTGGCCTTCAACACCTCACGTCCAACGGCAGGCGCAGCATCGAAGCGGATGGCCGCCATCTCCTGGATGGTCTTGATCTTAAATCTCGAATGCTTGCCCGCGCTGGTGTTGCGCTCTGATTCAAGCGCGTCTGAGAGCCAGATATCCGCGGTCGCTTTGAGCCTGACGGTCTCCGCGAAGGAAGCTGACAGAAGAAGGACTACCACAGATGGCAAGGCCATCCCACGGATTAAAGAGGATTTCATTTTCTTCTCCTTAGGGAGTTCTCGCGTAAAAGAGGAAGTACCACGGATGGCAAAGCCATCCCACGGAAAAAGGGAGTTCTCGCGTAAAAGAGGAAGTACCACGGATGGCAAAGCCATCCCACGGAAAAGAGGAAGTACCACGGATGGCAAGGCCATCCCACGGAAGAGAGTCAGAGCCATCCCACGGAAAAAAGGGGATTTCATTTTCTTCTCCTGAGGCCGTTTATTCGGACACCCTTTTTTCCGAAATCCACGGCGATGCCCCACTCCATGTCGAGTGCGTGCAGGTACGAGAGGCCGCGGCTGATGTTGAAGTCATTTGAATCGAAGAGGGCTGTGAAAACCAGGACCAGTTGCTCATTGATGACGAGACATTCAAGAGTGGATTCGCCTAACTCGTGGGTCTTGTAGAACGCGTTGGCGGAGGGATTGGTCGTGAACTTCAAACCTCGATATTCCAGCTCCGAGTGAATGAGTTTCGAGACGATTTCTGTCCCATAGCCGGTGCCGTGGATGTTGAAGATCTTGAGCAGGCCTTCTCGCACTGAGTTTCCCGTCTCGCGCTCCACGCCATGGATCGAGCCTGACCAGTAATCCCAGTTTTCATGGAGTGCATACTCAGGTTGTTCGTAAATCACTCTTTCAAAATAGACCCGGTCGAGTCCCATGTTAACCAAGAGCCCCAGCCGATCTCCCCGGTATTTCAGATATTCGAACAACTGAATAAAGTCGCCATCAATCAACCTCCTCGATTTCGCTTTTAGCTCAATAATGATCGAATCCCAGACCACGATGTCAGGTTGGAGTGTGTGCACGACTTTGCGATTCAAGACGACCGGGTGATCCTTCTTGCTGGTATACGGAATGTCATTCTCCTCAAGCCAGATCTTGTAGGCCTGGTGATAGTTCTCCTCGCCCTTACCAGTACGGACTTCATTCTGCACTGCGAACAGGCCCCCAATAAGCTGTTCAGTCTGGTCTTCATATAGCATCAGCCTGTCCCCATTGTTTTCCTTCCGATGCTTTTCCGTGGGATGGCTTTGCCATCCGCGGTCTTTATTCGAGTTCCTGGGCGTAGATGACTACTCGGTTCTTACCTTTAGTAACCTTGACAGTCTTCACTGTCACCAGGCCCCATTCATCAGCGGTCACCTCACCTGATTGAATGATCTCGTTCTCAGAAAGAGAGGTGTTCATCCATCTGAACTTCCGTCCTTTCTGAGGCTTGAAATTCACGCATCGGCGGGGCGTGATGTCTACGGTGCATTCACCTTCCGGGCATGAAGAGACTACCCGGACTGTCATTTCCCAGCGGTCCTTTTTATCAACGGTGTCTTTGTCATTCCAGAGCAGCCAACCGTTGATACAGCCGTAGTAATCGCCATCGCCAGGGTCGCCGTTGCCGGGATTGTTGTCGAGGGAGCAACTGGAGAATGCGGGAATCGTCACGTCCCAGCGCATCCGGCCCAGGCCGCGCATCAGTTCTCCGGGTGGGTGGCTGCTCCACGATGCTACGAACGGCATTCGCGCTCTGAGAAGTCCGGCCCAGCCGCGGGGGTCGTCCTGCCAACCGAATTCTGAAGTGTGCCCGCTATCCTTTCCCGTGCCGGAGATGCAGACCAGATACGGAATGTCGCGATTTGGATGTGCGTTCACGTATTCGCTGACGCTGTACATCTTCCAGGCGTCCTCGCCGCGGACGGTTCTGATGCCCTTCGGACCAAGCACACTCGGCATGCTGGGTCCGCCGGGCGCGAACCGGAGATCGTAACCTGCAGTATATCTGCCCATCTGCATTCGTTTGAAGATCTCCGGATGCCGAAGACCAAAATGCATCAGGCTGCCCTCAATCCTCGAACGATCGATTTCGTAATTACGCATCAGCCAGTTGATGATCGACAGCATGTAGCGTTCGGAGAAGTAATCGACTTTGCAGCCGGTCAGGCCGCGCAGCGTGCCTCGGCCTTCGTTGTAGAACAGCGCGGGCAGCCAATCGAGTTGGCGTTGGACGACAAGTGTGACCGCGCTTCGTGAAGGCAGTCGGATCGTGTTGCGCAGATTAAATCTTCCCGAAATGGAACTGATGATCAGCGGGCCGGGAGCTTTGAATTTCGGGGGTACGCTCACCCCGATGCGAAACGAACGGCCAGGCAGATTGCAGAGAGGCGGCGAAGCCCAGAAACGATACCAATGCTCAGGCACGTCTTTGTGATAGCGGTCCTCCTGAATCCATTGGAGAACAGGTTCAGGCGTGCCGGGCTTTTCCATGACGGGGTCGGGAAGGCTGTTTGAAGAGGAAATGTCGGAGAGATTCTCCGTGCCCGCCAAAGCCACGGTCACCGCGTAGTAGACTGCGCCCTCTTTGGGAGTGGTGTGAACATAAAGACCTTCGCCGGGTATCACTGGTTCACCGTTCCCCTTGCGGTACGTCGGGATGACCGAGGAAGGCTCTTCACGTTGATTGAGGAACTCGCCTCGGAAGTGAATCTTATAGACGTCGGGGTCAAATCCGCTCAGCGGCTGCACTTCGGCAAGGCGCTCAGCGTGGTGAATATTCTGAGAGGTAATCTTCTGGTTGTGTCGGTAGATCCGGTAGGTAACCGGAGGCACGCTGCGGGTGCGGCGAAGACCCTTGATGCCCTGGAAGCCGCTGGCCTTGTCTCGCACGGCAAGTCCCTGGAGTCTGCGGAGAGTCTTAAGCGTGATGCCCGGATGATTCGGCATATCGTAGGCCCCATCGCCGCGGCCTTCGGCGAGCGTATCGCCGTTCTCGGCAAACTTCTCTATCCAGATGGTTTCATCCACATTTGGCAGGTAGGACTCATGTTCTGTCCAGGTGATGAAGGTCTGCCCGCCGTGATGTACTGCACGGATTCCTGTCACCTGCTCAGGCAGGTTGCGGGGGTGACCCTCGTAAAGGACCTCCAGGCGCGTCTGCGGCGCGATGAGTCCCTCGAATGCCTCGACAGCTACACCGAAATTAACCTTCGGTTTTCCTACCCACCGCTTCACCGCCTCGGTGACTTCGAACGAACGATACCAGGGCGATTCGAGTTGGAGCGGTTTGGCTCCGCGAGAAAGATGGCCGTCCGGCTTCAGCGCCTCAACGACGAACAGCCGGGGCGAATCGGCGGGCTGCCGATTCTGATTCGTGGTGCAGTAAATGGATGCGTGATGAATCCTGGCGTCAGCCGGAATCGCAGAAAGATCGAACACCAGCCTCTGTGCGCTTTGAGCATGGATAATTCTTAATGTTCCCAGGTGAGTGCATGGCACATTCTTGCCGGCCCAACGCTCGTGCACGAAGTCTGCCTGGATTGAGACCGTGCAAACCAGAAGGAAGTACCACAGAAGGTAAGGCCATCCCGCAGGGGATTTGCGTCGTGGTCTATTTCCGTGGGATGGCCTTGCCATCCGTCGCACTTTTCTCTCTGTGATCATCTCTTCGGGCCCTCTATCACCAGACGGCTTTCACCCGGATTGAGCTTGACTCCTTTGATGATGAGAGCTCCTTTGCTGGAAAGGGCCTCACCTTCCTGCGTGTTTCCGTCAGGACTGAGGAGTCGCCATCGGCATGCCTCTCCTGGTTTGAGGCCAAACACTTTCAATCGTCGGGGTGCAATGTCGGTGACCATCGCGGCTCGACCTTTCATCTGTATCGTGGCTTCCAGTCGCCCGGCGGATTCCCTCAGATCCTTCCACCGGAGCTCTCGATTGAACTCTCCCATCTTGCCGGCCTTGACAAGCCCAAATGCATTCGAGGACGCGAAGGCAAGCAGTGGCCGCCCCCTGCTGATATTCAAGCGAATCGCATTCGGCGCAGTGCTTGTCTTAGAGACGGAAATGTACCGGGCGCCGCCCCAGGAGAAGTTAGCAATGATGGGCTGATGTCGTATGAGCAAGCGTTCGTAGAAACTCCGACTGTCTGCATCCGCATGCCGGGAGGTCATGGTGACAAGGGGTAACTCGTCTTCAGGCCTGAGTGAATCCACAAGGCGATTCATGTCGTGTTCCTGCCAGACTGTCATCCCGGAATCCGTTTTAAGATTCCAGCTCAGAGACCCCCAGATGGCCTTCATACTCTCCGAAAGATGAATACGCCGGCGGTCGGTGGTGCGGGCTGCATTGGCGTAGTTGATGACGGGGTGTCCTGCGATGGCGAGGTTGAAGAGATCACGGTGCTGTAGCGCCAGATGCAAGGCCCCGCTGCCGGATGCGCCACCGGAGCAGCCGGTGACCAGAATGCGGTTCCTGTCGACAGGCCATTTTCTTGAAGTCCAGTCGATAAAGGCAAGGATTCGGCGTTCGGTGTAGGGCTGGATGGTTCCCGTGCGAAATGATCTCAGAGTGCCGAGGGATTCGTGATAGCCGTACCACCAGGATTTCACCGGAAAATCGTGTGGACTAAGCACGATGCTGTCGCGCTCGATGCGATAGTGAGTGCGCCAGTAAGAATGACCATCGCGGTGAAAGTTGAGCTCCAGCGGTACACCCTTGCCAAGATTCTCCGGCACGCCGACCGTCCAGTTGTAATATTGCGAAGGCACATTGACGTAGGGCGGCGCGACCCAACGGACATAGTGCAGACGTTTCTGCTTGTAGTTGAAGAACGGCATCGGCGGGATCTCACGTTGCAGGATCGGCTCGCCGCCGCCGGTTTTTTCGGCCACCGACAATGGCAGTGAATTAGCGTCCGAGAAATCTCTCGTGTTTTGAACACCAGCGACCGATGTCACGACCGCATAAAAAGTCTGTCCAGCTTCCTTTGGTGTGTGAACGTAGAGTCCCGTGCCACCTGGCAGCGGCTCTCCGCCATCCTGAATCACAAGCCGATCAACTTTGCAGTCTGCGCCATACTTTCCGTCCAGCCTGGCAACCCGGAACGGATTCAGGTGGCCGGTCATCAGCACTTCTCTCGTAGCGATGTATTCATCGACAGGCCGGTCGATGTTGCGGCCATTGATGTTCCAGCATGAGAGCGGACGCACGATGGCCACGCGCTCGGCCTGATGGATGTTGTCCGCGGCAATGCTTTCGTGGTGTCGATAAACGCAGTATCGGACCCGCTGCTTCCGATCGATGGAATCGAAGATCGATTTCAGCTCGCCCCAGCGGATGTCATCCCGGTTCACGGGGTCGCTGACTTCCTTCCAGGTAATGAAGGTCTGCCCGAAACGATGAACCACTTCCACGTTCGTCACTTGGGATGGAACAGCCGATGGTTCGCCCTCATAAACAATGTCCAGGCAGGTCGCTACTTTATTCCAGGCAGGGCAAGTGCTGACGAGGAACCCGCCGTTGGTCTTTCCGTTCACCCAGTCTTTTACGGCCTCGGTCGCATCGAATCGGTCGAACCAGGGGGCGACCAGCTCAAGTGATTTCTCTCCCGGCCTGGCTGCCCCCGAGCGTTCCATGAACAGAGGAAAAATCTCAATCTTCTCCAACGCTTCTTCGTGGCGGCCATCGATGTCTCTGTTCCTGAAGACCAGCAACTCAGCCCGGTGGATCTTTACTCCGTTGGCGAGATCAGAAAGATCGAAACGGACGATACCCGCGCCTTTGTCGACAGGCAGGAACTCGATGTCCTTCTTTCTCGTTGCCTGCCCTTTGACCGCGGAAGCCTTGCTCCCCTTGGGCGGGTCTTTGAATAGCAGCTTTCCGAAACGGCTCGGAACGTGGCTGTCGCCGGAGTACGTGGGCGACCAGGTTGACTCCTGAAGTTGCCCGGTCACATAGCGATTGCGGTTGATGTTCGCTATCCACTCCTCGGGAAGTTTGCCCTCGCCAGCAATGGAAGTAAGCGGTATGGCGACTTCCAATCGCCACTCGTTCTCGCCCCGGCCAGCCGCGGCCTTGAAGCCGGAATTCCAGGAAGAACTTTTCATTCTCGCGTCATAAGTGCTCCCGACCGCGTTAATGCCGAAGTGGCAGTAGCTGCCTCCGAAGCCCACGAAGATTTCAATGGAATCGTCGCTCCAGATCTCGCCGTCGTGATTTCTGCGAGTCGACCTGATATTCACCAGTCTCGACTCAGTACAACGAATCCCGAAGTAGAGCGTGTTCTGGTGTCGAAGAATTCGAGCTTCGGTGGGTTGAGCCGCACGGCCTCGGCCGTCAAGAGTGCGCGAGAGACGAAGGACAAATGCCTGCTTCCAGATCGGATCATTCAATTCCCCATCAAGAGACGGCGCAGATTCGAGATTCGGAGCATAACCAACAGGAGGAGGAAGCTGCTTCCTCTCGTTTGCCTCCTGGTGTCCTGACGGCGGCGTGCCATAGCGGCGGGTAACCACATCTGCATCCAGGCAGATAAATGAGATGCCAAAGATGAAGAAGCGCCACGGACGAAAAAGCCATCCCACAGACAATCTCCTGCCGGTCTTTAGTATCCGTCGGATGGCCTGGCTATCCGCAGTGCTTCTATGTCTCATCATTTCATCTACCTGCGAACAACCTGAATTCTGTTTCCCGTCGTCCGCACTTTAACCTGTTCCAATGGAAGGCGAAAAATAGTAGGCAAGAAAATGGCCAAGATTGATTTTGCTCTGCACATCTTCAGTTGGGAGACTGAGAGGCGTGAGTCCAAAGCTCGGGATTGTCAACCGCACGGAAATGTAGCCAGAAAGCACCCGCTCATGACCACGGCCTCCCGGGTTGAATCACGAAACAGATGCAGACATCCATCCCCAGCCGAGCGTGACGAATGCAATTCCTGCGGGGACGCGACAAGTGCGTACAGACGAAATGATCTGCATGGTGCCGATTGGCTGATTCTGAAAGGGGTCATGAGCTGGATCTTTGCATTAATCGGCACCTCGCGTGTTTTCGGTATCGGTGTTGCTTCGGCTTCGTTTGCCGAATTGGCTGAAAAAAAGTCGGCCTCGCTGGGGGTGATATAGCGGGGATTACCTCCTTTTCTCAGGGACTCTCAGCGCAGTTCGATTATACCAACCACGGACTGGCAGGTCGTATTTGGTTTTGAGACTTGAAAGGACCGTGTTGCTCGTCAGGAGACAAGAATATCGATGAGCGACACGAGCCACTCTTCAAGGTGTTCAACGAGTTAGAAGATCGCTTGGCGTTCGATAAAGTTGAGGGGCTCGTCCGATACACAAACTGGTTCGTAATCTGTCCCGGCACTGGGTTTCAATCATGGAGAACAACAGCGAGCGTAATCAGAACCTGCAGAACATGATCGGCTCGCTTGCGCATGAGATTCGCAACCCTCTCAACTCTGCGAATCTTCACCTTACATTACTCGAACGCCGGTTGGCCAAAGCGGGCGCGAGCGAGGCCGGAGCGCAGCAGATAGCTGTCCTGCGTGAAGAGATTGGGCGGCTCGATTGTCTGCTCTCGGACTTCCTGGCGTTCGCGCGGCCGATGAAACTTTCGGTGAGCGTGAACGACGTGAATCGACTGCTCACACAAGTGGCAGAAGAGTTCCGACCTGATGTGGCAGGGAAAGACATTTCCATCGAACTGAACCTTGACGACCGCTTGTCCTCTTGCCCCTTCGATTGGGAACACATTCATCAGGTGCTCGTGAATCTATTGAGCAACGCTGTCTGCGAAATCGATGGCGGCGGGACGGTTACTCTTTCGAGTGCACTTTCAGATTCTTTGATCCGCCTTCAGGTTTCTGACACAGGCCCGGGCATCCCGCCAGACAATAATATCTTCGAGCCTTTCGTCACAACCAAGAGCAAAGGGACTGGGCTTGGCCTCTCCATCGCCAGACGCATCGTGGAGGCCCACAGCGGCACAATCTCCGCCAGGAACACGGATGTCGGATCGGCCTTCCTCATAGAGTTGCCTTCGAAGCTCGAAGCCTGATGCTGTCAGACTTTTTCGAGGACCGCCTCGAAGCCTCCCGTTTCGTACGCACGCATGGCTGTGGTGCGGACGTTTCCCTGCTGGCTGAGGTAAACCATAAGAGCAGTGGCCGTGTCTTCGTCAGGAGCTGAAAAGATGGCGACGCCGTCGTAAGGGCCGACCGTCCAATAGATGTCAAGCACTCTCCGCCCTTTTCATCGACGATATTGCGAAAGGATTCGGCACGTGACGGGGATTTGTCGATGGACTTGAGGCCCTGTTCGGTGAACTGGATCAGTGCGATGTATGTGGTCCTGGGCCAGACCTCCTGAACTGCGGTGAGAAGAGAAGAATCTGGGGTCAACGGTAATTGGAGCAGAGGTAACTAACGCCGACCATGGCTACCTCTTCCCAGATTTGAGCGACATTGTCATTATGTTCAGGGTCGCATTCAGCAACGGTGGCCAGCAGGCTGTCGAGCCAGAGGTCGTAAAGCCCCGCGCCGACATCCAGATGCTCGGCATCGTGCACGATGGCCAAATCTTTCAGGTATTTTTCGGGTCCGTTCTCTTCATCTTCAGCCGCCAGCATGATCAGGTAGAAGGAAGCACGCAGGGCCCGCTTCTGTGTCCTGAAATCAGTGTTCTTGAATTTCTCTCTCACTTCCTCCGAGGACGAGAGGAACTTCTCGTAAAAGAGATCAAGGAAACGCGGATTGGTGTGGCAGCGGGAAAGGCTGTCATCGAATTGATTGAGAGTCTCAGGTGACATGTGGAAACGTGTGGAAGTATGGTGGTCTGGACCTATGGCGGGAGTGATGCTGCGAGAGTTTGAGCTTACGGGCTTGCACGAGCCCCGCCCGATGGAAGATCAGGACATTGATGGCTGATGAACTGCAATGGCTCAAGTTCGGCAACGCTGAAGCCGCGCCACTACGAATCTGACAGATTATACGCCAGGGTCACGGATTGGACTATAGGGAGATTCGCCGGGTCTTTCAGTGTCTTGGTGGTGATCGGCCACTCTTCACCGGTATCCTTGTCTTTGGCAATTTGGCCTTGCCAATCGGAAATGTCGGCCATGAGTTCTGCGCCAAAGTTGACCGCAGCGTTCTCCGCCTCTGATTCGTCTTGATTGGATGCCTCGACCACCTCGAAGCCGAGGGATTCCCAGAAGGAGCGGGAGGCCTTTTCATGCCAGACTTCAGGGCGGAGCGCATCGTTGTAGACGGGACCTACCTGAATGCGCCTGTAACCGGCTATCCTGGCCCACTGGATAGTGTCACGCACAAGAGCTTTGCCGATCCCTTTGCGAAGGTACTTTTCATAGTGCGTGCCGCGCACCTGGATGCAGGTGATCCAGAGCTCGTCTGTCTCGACCTTTCGCATGTCGTTAATGATGCGCGAAAATTCTTCATCGTCCTCCTGGTGGCAGATGCAGTCGGTGAACGGATCGAGGTCGAACGCCCCTTTCGGGCGAAATCCGACCCATCCCACAAGGAGGTCATCGTGCCACGCCTGGAACATGCACAAGCCGTACAACTCTTCGAGCAGTTCATAAACCTGGCCGGTGAATGGTTGTTTCTTATCCAGGCAGACGCCGGTGGGATAGGGGCCCTGGCCCGGGCGGATCATGATGTTGAATTCTTCAGTGCGGAGGATGCTCATGGGTTAATGAGTGATGCGTAATACGTGATTCGTAATGAGTGAGTGTTGCCTGGTGTCCGTTCTTGTTCGACGGCGGATGGGATGTGGGGTTCTGCCGTGGAAGGACGGAATGTTGGAAGGATGTCCCGATTTCCGCGTATCGCCATCGTATTACTCATTACCCACTCAGAATCCCCTCAGCATGATGAGCCTTGAGGAATCGCAGCCAGCGGCCCCACTGCGTGTCTGACCAATTGAGGCCGATGTCTTTTTTGTTGGATGCTTTGCCTTTGCAGGGGCTGTCTTTCTTCAATCTGAGATCGTCAAATTCGGCGGCCTGGAACATGGGGCTGAGGGCGATGACTTTGGACTCCGGCGCTACGCCACCAAAATCGGCGCCGTTTTGCCACATGAGGACGTTCTTGAGCTGGTATGCACCGCCCGCCTTTTGCAGAAGAACTGCACTTTCGCTGACCCTAGTGAAGATGCTGTCGATGATCAGTACGTTCGTTCCCTTCTCAAGATCGAGCGCGGTCGAGCAGCCGATGAATGTGCATTGCCTGAACTCGATCCGTTTCGGGTTCGGGACCGTTGACTGGATGCCGCCCAGAATCATACAGTTATCGAAGACGACCTCTGCACCCGGCTCCAGCGAAGTGAGCTTGACCGAACCGAAGACACTGTTCGAAGCAAAGAGACGATCGGTCTGGATACTGACAGGGGTGGTGATGATGCTGTCCTTTACCATGACCTGGGTGCTTTCGAGGTCCATCGCGCCCTGCTGCCACGTGGTGACGCGCTGCAGCGTCAGGGTTCGTGTGCCATTTTTGACCTTAACGGCCGCGGCCGGCTGTTCGAAGGCGACGTCACGTATCAGCAGGTGCGGTGTGCTGTCCACACTAAAGGTGCAGCCGCCGGTCAGGACGGGCACACGGATCGTTGGTTGCTCTTCGCCAGGGTAAGGCACGATCAGACAGCGCTTGGCTTTCTGATCGATGAAGTAGCTGCCGGGCTCCGAGGGTGCGGCTCTGGTTGCTTT
The DNA here is from genome assembly GCA_030740295.1 of Planctomycetota bacterium. The sequence continues at coordinate 7,124 of JASLXP010001257.1, read as the reverse complement.
CAGTGGCTGCCGGCCTTGCATGAGAGCGGCCCGCGGCGGCCTGTCCATCCAGGGAATCCAGACCGTGCCCGCGTCTTTGCCGGGGCGGGATTTCACATCCTTGAGGCTGGAGAGAATGGTCTTGCCGCCCGGCACGCCGATGATAGCGAAGGGGTTTTCCGCTGTGCCCCTTTTACCTTTGATGCCTGCCTGCTCCAAGAACTCGCCCTTACCGATGACCACGATTCCCGAGGCCCGCTTGCCGATAGCGTCGCCGATGGCCTTGTCCCCTTTACCGGCGGCGACGGTGAGCACCCGCGGCGGATTGTGGCCAGGGACGGACTGCTCGAGAGCGGCGTCCGCTCTTTTGGCAAAACCGATGCTGAGGCCGATCTCGGCCGCGACTTTATGCTCCTCGAGCTGGTCGCCTTTGAGCTCCATGATCTGTGACTTGCCGTGGCGCTTTTCGAATGTCTTTGCCATGGCAAGAAGTTCCTTCCACTGTTCCTTCTTCACCGCGCCTTCGATTTTCTTCCAGAGCTTCTCGTCGGCGCCGTCTGCTGTGGGGGTTGGCTTGAGGGCAGGCGTGGGAAGTTGATCGATGGCTTGTTGCAGGACGTCCGCTTCCGATGTCCCTGCCCACCGCTCCATCTCTTTACGGAGCATCTGAGCTGCGCCGCTGGTATTGCCTTCCCTGGCCTTGGCCTTTGCCGAAGCGATCAATGCCTTCAGCGACGCCCCCCGGCTCGCCTTCAGCATCTGCTGGGCAAGGCCAGCGGGATCGTTGATGTCGCTGAGCGCTTTGCTCGCCGTTTCGTTACTTCCGGCCGAAGCTTTGAAAATCTGTGCTGCCTCATCGAATTGCAGGTCGAGTGTCAACAGAATGCCGCGGGTGAGATCCGAGGTTGACTCGATCCGGTTGGCCAGGCTCAACGCGTCGTCCAGGAGGAGTTCCCGCACCCCGCAGGTGTATTCCATGCCGGCGGCCGTTATCGAAAGAAGGGCCTCGTCGTTAACGCCTTCGATTTTCCCTTCCATCTGGATGGTACCTGCGCCCGCCTTAACGGTAAGAGAAAACTCCGCGCCCGCGGCTTTGCGCGCCCCCCGTGCAGTCTTCTCCCAGAACTGGACGCCTTCTTCGACGTACGATCTCCACCGCCGGGCGGATTCGTTAAGGGCCCCGCTGCCAGCGGCCTTGTCGAGGATCTCGAGTGCTGGTTCGTACTTGCGGGTAGCCAGGAGCTTAGCCAGTCGCGCAGCATGTGGCCGCCAGGTCGCCTTCACCTCGACGGGTTGCGTCACGGGAACTGAAGGATCGGGGACGTCGGCCACCGCAACGACCTCTGTTTCCTCTTCGTCATCCAGTGGATCCGTGGGTGCTATTTCTGGATCATCCTCGACAGCCGGCTCTGGATCTTCTTTCTCTCCTTCGGCCTGCTCGGGCTCTTCACCGCCCGCAACTACTTCTTCGACGTTCTCCTCGCCCTCGGCCTCTTCGTTATCCTCGCCGTCAGGCTTTTCGACCTCCTCGCCCTCAGTCTCTTCGGTATCGTCGGCAACCTCTTTCGACGAGGAGTCGCTGGCTGGCTCCTCGGTCCCTGGCTGATCATCGACGGGTGCAGGCTGCTCCTTCACTGCGACAGTGTCGACTTTCTTTGGCGGGGTCACCGCTCGCTTGCTGAACACCAGCCCATACACCAGGAGGATCACACTCGAAGCAGTTGCAGCGATGGCGATGCGCTTGAACCACACCCCGATCTGGCTGTGCTTTTCCCGTACGGTCGTTTCAGGTTTGGCTTTCTCTGCGGTTGTCTTTTTTGGCACCGGAGTCTCAATGGGCGGCAGCTTAGCCCCGGGGATGACATCCATCGTCTTCAGGTCCTGCTCCGGATCGGATTGTCTGAGGGGCTTCGTATCGTGGTCATCGGATTTCTTGTCCGCAACGTTGGACTTCTTATCAGGGACGTTCGCATCGAGAGAAGCCGACTCTATCGCGGCGGATTCCTCCCCAAAAAAATCGAGAGAGCGCAGGAGGTCGGCCGGATTCTCGATAGTCGGATTCTTGCCAGCGAGCTGCGAGAGTAGGGGCCGAAACTCTGTCGGCACTTTTCCGACTTTCTCGTCACTGAGTGCAACCTTGTGCTTGGCGTCGTCGAGCAATCTGCCAGACAGCATCTCGTAGAACATCACGCCGAGAGAGAGCATGTCGTCCTTTGATTTAAGATTGCCAGGGCTGAAATCGTCTTCGAGCAGCGTTTTGCCCTCTCCGTCCTGCGGTAACTCCTGATGTGTCTCCTCAGCGTTGTGAACGGGTTGGCCGCCGGCGGAGCCGAAGTCTGTCAGCTTGAGCGTGCCGTCGTTGGTGATCAGCGCGTTGCCGGGCGTCAGGTGACCATGGGCCACGTTGCGTGCATTTGCGTAATCCAACGCTTTGGCGGCCTGCCTCAACAGCGATAGCGCGGCATCGGGCGACAGCCGGCCCATGACGGTGATGTAGTCGCGCAGATTCCGGCCCTGCACATAGTCCATGGTGTAGTAATATCGGCCCTTGTATTGGCCAATCTCATGGACAGGGACGATGTGCGGATGCGAAAGGTCAGCCGCGGCCGCGGCGTTTTCCTCGAAGGATTCTATGCTGGCCCGCTCTTTTGCCAGGCCACGGGAGAGCACCTTGATGGCCAGCCGTTCATCTTTGTCACTTGACGCCTTGTAGACCTTGCCCTGCGTGCCGGTGCCGAGAACGCGGTGAATCTGATACTCACCAATGTGGTTGATCGCTTTGATGCGCTTACTGTCCGCATCTGCCCGTGGATCGGACATGTCTTCGCTCCTCGCTCAGGGTAGGTCGGGGCAGCGCCGAAGAAAGCACGTTGGATGCCGCCCAGATTTCATGCGGGGCGTTTGCAGACCTGTTTGGCGTTTTTATTGCGCAAACCGCTGTTCTGAAGAGGTATGCCTGCCCCAATGGCGCTAAGTAGTGCACAGGCGCTGTCTGCAGTTCATTTCCGCCGTTTCCGCTAGCTGAAATTCTTGCAGCCGCAATCTCTTTGAACCCTGGATGTCTGAAATAAATTCGCACCATGCGGCAGTATCCCGAAGATCTTTTCACTGCCCCCATGCTGGGCAAACTTGGTGTCGAAGAGGGCCGATTCTCCCGCCGTGAAGTAAAGCGCAGCCGCCGATCACAGATAGTGCAGGCGATGAACCGCAAGCGCATTCACCTGGGACAGATCATGGTCGACGCCGGTGTGATCTCAGATTCCGAACTGGATGATCTGCTTGAAACCCAGCGTGGCATGAGCCTGTTTGACCTGCCGACATTCGAGGAATTTGAAATCGTCGAACGTGTCGGAGTAGGCGCTAACGCGCAGGTGTTCCGCGCAGTCCAGCGGAAGGTGGACCGTGAGGTAGCTCTGAAGATTCACACGGACAAAGATGACGACATATTTCTGCGCAGGTTCTTGCGCGAGGCCGCTTCTGTCGCGGAGCTGAACCATCCCAACATCGTCGAGGCGATCGACTCCGGAGAATTTGAGGGCACCCATTATTTTGCCATGGAGATGGTAAACGGCCCCACGCTGCAGGACATACTGACCGTGTACCCGCGCCTGCCCGAACGAAGAGCCATGGACTACGCCAAGCAGCTCGCCTCCGCGCTGCAACACATCGACGCACACCAGATGGTGCATCGCGACCTGAAGCCAACGAACGTGATCATGGACGGCGAACGAGCCAAGCTCTGCGATCTCGGCCTCGCCCGGCACATCGAAATGGACGCAGAGGCGCTCATGCTCACTCAGCAGGGAGTGGTGGTCGGCACGCCGCACTACCTGTCGCCCGAACAGGCCCGTGGCGAGGCCGACGTTGACATCCGCACCGACCTCTATGCCCTCGGTGCTGTGATTTACAGAATGGTGACCGGGCGCTTGTTGTTTGACGAAGATAGCCTGCCAGCACTCTTGCACAGCCAGGTGCACGACGATCCCGAGGATGTCCGAAAGCTCTGCCCGAAGCTTTCGTCCCACACCTATCGTCTGGTCAAGGATCTGTTATCGAAAGACCGTGAACAGCGTCCCGGGTCAGAGGAGACCTGCGAACGAATCGAAGAGTGCCTTTCCGATCTCGCTCCCGAAACCACAATGGTCGAGGCCGTATCTCACGATGAAAAGACCGCGCAGATGGCTCCGCCCGCCGCGCTTATCACCAGGGACGGTGACCGCCGCCGCACGATACCACTCTTCGGGAAGGAGATTATTCTGGGACGCGAATCCGGTTGTCACATCGTCATGCGCGACCCGTGGATCTCGCGAAAGCATTTCGTCATCCGCAAGACAGGCGAGCGCTGGGTGCTCGAAGATCTGCACTCAAGCAACGGAACACAGGTAAACGGGGTGAACATACGGCGGCGGGTTCTGGTGCCCGGCGACGTCATCCAGGTAAAGGATACGCTGTTGGAGTTTCAGACGGATGTCGGGAAAGACTGAATATTGCCTCGTAACAAGGCATGTCACTTAATCCACAACAATCCCCTGCCCCTCTGCCACCAGGCCGATCCTGGCGGCCGCGTGACCGGTTTCTTTCAGCTCTGCCAGCGCGTCTTCTGCCTTTTCCTCTGGGAGTGCGATGAGCAGGCCGCCCGATGTCTCTGCTTCCAGCATGATCCGGTGATAGGCATCGCTGACATCACGGAACTCAACAAAGTCCCCGAGGTTCTCCACGTTCGAGCTGTAGACCATGGTCTCGACCTTTCGTACAGCCAGGGGATGAGTTTCCGGCAACAGGGGCAGAGCTTCTGAATGGAGCTGCAGCTTAACGCCGCTTCCCCGGGCCATTTCGCTTGCGTGCCCCAGTAGACCGAAGCCGGTAATGTCCGTCACTGAGGATGCGGAATGACGGAGGGCGATTTCGCTGGCTGTCTTGTTTAAGCGGGACATCGATTCGATTGCCGGCGGCAAAACATCCGGCTTCGCTTTCTTCAACTTGACTGCCGTGGTCAGAATACCAGTGCCGAGAGCCTTGCTCAGAAGGATGGCACTGCCAGGCTGGGCCCCGCTGTTCGTCAGAACCCTTTCCGGATGGACGATCCCGGTTACGGCCAGACCGAACTTAATCTCCGGGTCATCCACGGAATGCCCGCCGACCGGCAGCGCACCGGCCTCCCTTACTTTCGTGAGGCTGCCCTCCATGATCCGGCCGAGAACTTCAAAGGGAAGTTTGCCCGCGGGGAAGCAGACGATGTTCATGGCGGTAAGCGCACTGCCCCCCATGGCGTAAACATCACTGAGCGCGTTGGCCGCGGCGATTTGGCCAAACTCAAAAGGGTCGTCCACGATAGGGGTAAAGAAATCTATCGTATTTACGATGGCTGTGGTGTCGTTGAGCCGGTACACGCCGGCATCGTCAAAGTGATCGAAGCCGACGAGCAGGTTCGGATCGTCAAAGGTGGGTAACTCGCGCAGTACCTGCGCAAGCGCACTGGGGCTGAGTTTGGATGCTCAACCCGCGCACCGCACGTTGGCGGTCAGCTTGATTTCTTTCTTAATTCCGAAGATAGCCATGAGAAATTTCCGGTGGGATGTGATGAAACTGGGTTTACAGATGTTCTTTATCGTAACCCGGCCTCTCGTCGCAACCCATAATTCTTAAGGCTGCCTTTGGCCGCAACCGCACCTACGATAGAAATACCACGGATGGCAAGGCCATCCCACGGATGAAAAACTTTTTATACTGTCTTCATCCGTGGGATGGCTTTGCCATCCGTGGTAATTATCTCCACACCCACAGACTTCATTCGTCCAATACTCTCTTCGGAACAGGTCCGCCCCGCTTCCATATGCGACCACTCACAACTCGGCCGCGGTCAGCCACGCTTCAGTCTCTGCGGCCCTTGGAAACAGGATGACTGTCTCCTTATGGATGTGTTCGTAAAGATCACACTCCATCTCTGCCAGCCCTTCAAGCAGTGCGCTCCACGCGTTGGACGCGCCGTCCGGCGGAGTATAGTTGTCGGTGAGTGCGCTCAGCCTGGTCAGCGCTCGGCAGTCGTCTTCATGGCTGTGATTCAGATCATTAATTGAGGTGTTCACGCTCAGCCCCTGAAGCGAACGCAAACTGTAGGATTTGTCGATATCCCGGACCACGGGAAACAGAACCTGTTCCTCGTGCATCACGTGCTCCCCCAGATCGGCCTGAAGCTCGGAAAAGACCTCTTCGAGCTCGACCAGCTCGGGACAATCGTCATGACGCTGGCACACCTCCGCGATGAGCTCGCCGAGTCGTGGCAGCTCTGTTCGCAGATAATCGTGGTGCGTCCTCTCAATGTGATCGGCAAGCCCGGTAAGGCTCATCTCAGAACAGTCGACGCGCAGGTGCCTGGGCCGACTCTCGGAGACCGCCTGCAGCACACGAGCGACGCTGTGCGCGTCGAGACCCTTTTCCGCGCAGGCTCTTGCCAGTGTCAGCTCCCCGTCATAGCTGTATTCGATATCAAGCAAATCGAAGACGCGAGACAGCGATGAGCATTCAGTGACAATCTGGCTGATCGAATCTTCAGGTCCCACCACAGCTCTCCGAAATTGAGTAGAAGTGCAGAAGCGTCGTCAACGCTTCACCGGTAATGCAGCTTCTGCGTGTATGCGTCCTCAAGAGTGAAGAAGTTCAAAATGCAAGTGAGATGCCGGGGGCACACATAGCACATCCCTTTCATTTGCCCATGGTTCGACCGCTCATACCCCGGACACGAATCAACGCAAAATCTGCACAAGCCTTCAACATCATCCTGAAGCCCCGGCACAAATTGCAGGCATAAGACGTTGCTCCCCAAAACCTTAAAGAATTGCTTTAGCTTTGGGGGCAGCTTCGAGAATGGACATAACTCCTCCAACTACAGACTATTCTCATGGCAATCGGAAATCTGCTGGACGTCACCCAGGCATATCTTGACCTCAATCGCGCCTTCACAAACGCACTGCAAAGCCCCTCCGAACCGCCTCCTCAAAGCGATGCGGCGCCTGCAGATGAAGTCAGTCTGAGCGAACGGGCTCAGAACCTCCTGGGCTCTCTCCAGTCCATTGTTCCACCTTCGATCGCATTGACGTTTCCGCTGAGTGTGGACTTTTCAGCGCCGGCCATCGGACTGCGGCTAC
>JASLXP010001256.1 GCA_030740295.1 Planctomycetota bacterium | reverse complement strand
AGTGCTCCAAACGCCCGCCAGCGGGCGTTTGGAGCACTTTTCCGGTTGCTGGATTTGATGCGTTGTTGGCAAAGTACATGTAAAGGTACACATTCTAGCTCCCAATCAGGGCTCGCCGGGGACAGGCCCCGGACGTGGCCTACAGTTAGTTATTGATCAGATACTGACGTTAACGAATGCGAAGTTTCTTATGACGTCGTGTTTAATCACTTTCTACTCGTTACTCATCACTGATCCCCCAATCGAAACATGGTGAGATCATCAATGTACAGTTCCTCGTCCTTTTCGAAGCCATCGACGACCACGATGAGCAGGACTTTCTTGACTTCTTCTTTGCCGACCTTTTCTGGGATTTTGCCAGCGACTACCAGTGGCATCCAGGGGCCAGGTTTCGGGCGGATGGTCAGTTGAGGCGAAGGCACGAGGTTCCTGCCTTCACCATTGCGAAGGATCATGGATAGTTGGACGGTAGCGTTCCCTTTGGGCTCCTGCGGACAACGAATGAAAGCGACGGCTCCGTATGTTCCAGGAGTTACCGGCAGCTCCTGATTAGGTCCGCCGCGCTTCATGCCTTTGCACAATATGCTGAACTTGCCTTCATGCGCGGCTGTCTTGACTCGCCTCATCGATCCGATTCCCCACTTCACCCAGAGGTGCCAAGAGCCTGCTTCCTCGAATGAAGCATTCGCTGAGAACGGTTTCTTGTCGGGGGCAAGCATCAACGTCATCAGTTGGGCCTGCTTGCGGACGGCTTCGTTGGGATGCGTTTTTGCCAGCTCAAGCAGTTTGGGGTTTTCCTGGCCTCCATTTCTTGAAAACCAGTCGTAAGCCTGCCAGAGGCCATTCCCTCCCCAACTGATTCCGGCCAGGAGTGGGAATCGTTCGATGGTCAGCGGATGAACGAGGACAGGATGCTTCGGAAATTCACTGAGGGCCAGGTGTCTTCGCTTCTGAGCCATTTCCAGATAACGAAGCCCCTCGTTCACCGCGGCGACGGCTTCCTTCTCCGAATCCACTGCACCTGCAACCGTTCGTTTGCTTCCCAGCCATGCGATGGCGGTAGCTTCGTAATACTCGAACGCTCGGAGCAGCAGGCGGGCCCGTGCCTTCTGAAGCTTTGTCTTTGACTTCTCGACGACGCGCTCGAGAAGTTCGCGGCTGCGTGCAATCTCCTCTTCAGTGACATCATCGAGATAGGTGGCCGAGCTGAAGCAGAGATATTGGCCGCCCCTGGTGAACCACTTTGATTGGAGGATGCGTTTCGTCCAGAAGTTCTCCCAATGCGAGTAGTACGCGGCCAGGTCAGCGGCTGCGTCTTCGCCGACAGCGCGGGTGTACCAGTCCTTGAGCAGAGCATCGACGTCCGCGTAAGGATTCCACTGAAGTTTCAGCGAAATGTAGAGCTTCGGACCTTCCCCCCAGTTTGGATAAGCTTCGGCGTAGAGGGCGCGCACGCCATGCTCGTAACCAAAGCGGTAGTATTCGGACATCCGGTGGAAGTAAACCCGCGGCAGGCAATAGGGCGAACCATAAATGTAATCGTACCAGCCCAGCGTCGGGGAATTCTTCTGCCACTCTTTGGTCTGCGCCTGGCCATCTCCTGCGATGTCCGGATCGATCCACTTCATCCGGTCGTAGGTCATGTACGGAATGATTCGCGGATGGACTTTAACCCGGCCCGGCGACTGGGCGATCTCGCTGTAGGCCAGGCATCCGAAATACTTGTCCGGATACTTCTGCAGCACGCCTTCGACGACTTTATTGCACCACTCGAAATAGTGATCGGAAATATCGCGGCGGCCGAGGAAGTTCTTTTCCACAGGGTCCTTCGCCTTGCAGTCTTTGCATTCGCAGTGGCCGCCGCTGTCGTTGATCCCGAGAGAATAGGACGCAGCTTCCGGATTCTTCTCAAAGTAATGGCAGATATTCTTGACAGCCTCTTCCACCAGGCCATCCGCCGAGAAGCAGGGCTGCCAGTGATGAGTGCTGTTGGTCGGCGGCAGAAAACGCTTGTCTTTCTGAATGGGAAAAAAGTGTGGATGCGATTTGGTGTAGGTTTCGGGAGGAAACAGACGAATGAGATTGTGATGGAACTGAATCCGACCATGCATCCGATTTCGCCTGGCCCACGTTGACTGCACGGATCCCCGCAAGCCGCTGAAAAGTCGAGACATGAAGTGCGGCTGTTGCAGGATCCTCTCGCGTGGTACACGAATGGTTTGCAGCCTGGGCACGTCTTCGCCGTCCGGTCCGGGAAGCAACCATCGAACACCGACATACCTTTCAAGAAATTCGCACACGCCGAATTCCGTTCCCCAACCCGTGGGCCCGGCGATCACGATGTTCCCCTCGCCGTTCGTATCGATGATGAAACCGTCATCGTCGGTTGCCTCATCAGATGCCTTCATCCGACTCTTAGAAAAAGCTGTTTGTCCGACATGGATTATTGAGAGCCGAGCTTCAACGGCCTCTCCCTCTGCGTTAAGCTCGAGCCTTGCCCCGGAAGACTTGAAGATGTAATCGGCAAGCAACTGTGCCGCGCCTTTTGTCTGTTCGTCGGCATCTTCCGGAACAACGATTCCGAACAGGGCTTTGCCATCTTTGACCAGATTGATGGTTTCCATTTCTTCAGCGGCGAGGAGGAGGAGCGAACTGGCGAAAATGATAAAGGGGGCGGAACTGTGTTTCATGATGGTTTTGCCGAAATTACGGAAGATCTTGGATCTGCAGATGCTGAATCGAAGGACGGTCCGGTAGCCTGCTCTCTGCTCACATTTTCTTCAACCCCAAGGTGGTTGTCTCCTGGCTTGGCGAACGCGAGGTACGATTCCCCCATCACTGGTGCGACCAATAGAATCTGTAGTTATTGGAATTGCGGTTACAGATATGAGCACTGTCCAGAAGTTTTTTCCAGCCATCATCACGATTGCCTATCTGGGTGCATCGATGCCGGTTCTTCACCTGCCGCACGAGGCGGCATGGGGCGTGGCGTGTCTGTTACGCTTCTAACCATTCAACCTCCTTCACCTGCCTGGCAAGCAGGCAGGGGTCGCTCCGGCAGGCAAACACTGATTGCCCAGCGAGACTTATGGGTAAAGGACAGGGCAAGCTCATTGGGGTCTTCAGGAATCGCTCAATTCAGGTCAGACTATCCCTGGTTCACGACCATCCAGGACGACGGCGACCCAGGGACAGGCTTTGCTCAGGGAGTGCTTAGCCTCCACTCCCCAGCTCCTCCAGCAGCAATTCCAGCTCGACGACGCTCCTGTAGTACAACTCCGGATCCTCCACCAGGTCCGGCCGGCGGTCACCGCCGAGGATGTCGCGGAGTTTTTGGGCGAGGGCTTTGGCCGCGGTACCGAAACGCCTTTCCACTTCGGCAATTATCTGTTCACCCGCGGCCGGCTCGCCCTGCTGGATGGCCTGCCCCACGGCCTGGATGAGCTCGAAGACATTAGACCGGCTGTACCCGCCCTGCAGGCGGTAGGCCCGGTACGTCTCGATGGCCTTCCCCCGGGCCTCGGCCGCGGCCTCCGGGTTTCCGGTCGCGGTTTCCAGTCGGTTCAGGATTTCCCAGGACATCCAGGG
>JASLXP010001255.1 GCA_030740295.1 Planctomycetota bacterium | reverse complement strand
AAGCTCCTCGTTCTGCTTCTTGATGACTTCGACATATCGAAAATCCTTGCGGGCGGAATTGTTGGTCAGGCAGAGAACGCCTTCCGGCACGGTGAAAAGCTGCTGCTCAATGCGAACGCGCTCGATGGTGATTTCGCCCGTGCCTCCCCTGGACGTGAGCGCAAAGTAGATCTCCTTGTCCCGGTCGGCACGAAACTGAAACTTGTGCGACTGCTGCGCCTTGTCGCTGATGCGAATCCGGCGAAGCGGCTCGAAGCCCTTCTCGTAAATCTCGATGAACGCCTCGCCTTCAAGCTTGGCGACCTTGAGCGAGGCCCTGGCCTCGTAGAACGTGTCGGTGCGCGTCGCGAACTTCTGCCGCACCTGTACGGCCTCGACCTGATCCCGGACATCGTAGGTGAGGCGGGGCGCGCCGTCGGTGATCTTGAAATCTGCCTTCACCTGCGGCTCGGACTTGATGAACTCCCAGCCGTCTGGGATGTCGTTTTTGTCGGTGTCGTCAGTGAGGTCTTCGTTGCGGATGCAATTGCGGTCGTCGAAGACGAGCATGCCCGAATATTCCGGCAGCGAGAAATTGATGATGGGGATGTATTGCCAGACCGAAAACATGCGCTCTTCGCCGCCGGCCACGATGGGTGAGCCCTCGCGGCAGAGCTTCAGGCCCCATAGTTCGCCGCGCTTCGGGGGCCCTTTGTATTGCCATCCGCCGTTCTTGAAATTCCGGAACGGGATCGCCAGCTCGACAATCCAGCGTTTCGCACCCCACTCGCCCTTCCATTCGTAGTCGGACATTTTCCAGTGGCTGTTGTTGGCGAACTGATTCCGGTCAGCCACATTTGCCAGAAACTGAAACCGTTGCCCGCCGCCATTGACGTCGCCAATCTCGAAAAACGCCTCCACACAATCATCCCACCACACATCATGGGCAGGCCGCACCTCCATCCGCGTCTTGCGCTTGTCCGGTTCCTCCGCCACGAAGCACACATAAAGCTTCTCGTCGTCGTAGCACATGTAAGTAACGGTCTGCCGCCGATTCATCGTCCCCTTCACGCACTGCACCCAGCCCTCGTTCGTGCGATCGACGCGAATTTGTTCGGGCGGAAGCTCCGGATTGTCGATGATGTTCTTTGCCCAGACTTCGCTGACGGCGATCTTGCCATCGATGGTCGGCGCTTCGTCGGGTTTGATCCTGTAGCAGTAGAGGATGAGCGTTTCGTCTTTTGGTTTTTTCGTTTTTGGGAAGCGAGTGCGGAACCGAAATTCGACGTCCTTGATTTCGTCTTCCTCGAAGAGCTTGTCCAGGTCGTCTTTTTTGGGGGGGGCGCCGGCGGGTTCGGCGAGGAGAGACGAAGGGATGAGAGAGGAGAGGAGGAATGTGGCGAGGAGTTGGAATAACGGTAGCCGGAGTTGGAGTAACGGCTTTAGCCGGGTTCTGGGTTGGAGTAACGGCTTTAGCCGGGTCCGATAGTCCCGGAGGAGGGGCGTAAGCCTGCTCCCCCGGTTTGGTTCAGGGGCTAAATGCTGGCGTCCCGCTGGGGCTGATGAAGACCCGGCTAAAGCCGTTACTCCAACTCCGGCCGCCGTTTCTCGAACGCCTGTCCTCATGACTTCCTCCCCTCCAAAAATAGACTCACCGCGGGCCACCTTCTGGCCAGGCAATCGCCGACGAATAACAACGCGGCGGCTATCAGGAACCACACGCCGTAATCTTTGAGGCTGATCGATTTTTCGGATGCTCGAAAGACTGATTCCGCTTCGGGGTTGATGTCGCCTCCGGTAGTTTTGGTGATGCTCTCGGCCAACGACTGGTCAGTGCTTAATCTGGCGAACTCCAGACTCGATGAAACCACAACACCGACGGTGCGGACAAGTTCTTTCGGGGGGGTGGACACTGCATTAATCTTCCCGGCAGGCCCGGCTAAAGCCGTTACTCCAACTTCGGAAGACCCGCCTGAAGGCGTTGCTCCAACTTCAGAAGACCCGCCTGAAGGCGTTACTCCAACTCCTGCTTCGACTTCATTCACCTTTTCTTTCGCGACCAAACGCGCCAGGTACACGCCGTCCTTATCTACCGACGCTTCCGTCGAAAAACGGCCAGGGGCGATCATCGGCAATTCAAAAACCGTGCGTGAGCTCGAACTGAAAACTCTTCCCTTCCGGCCCAGATAAAACAACTCACACTTGGCTTCGAGGTCGTTCATGAAGCGGCCATCTTCATCGACCGCATCCAACGACAACGTGAGCTTGCGGCCCTCGATTCCGATATCTGGGATGAGCTGGTTGCCGGTGGACTGGCGGATGACGGAACCGACCGTCTGACTCCAGAGCATGGCGAAGCCGCGGGGCCAGTCCTTGATCCAGCCTTCGGCCCACTTGTGGCTTGCGTCGCTGGTGAAGGCGGCTGTGCGGCCGGAGCCGTAGTCGGTGAAAGCGAGCAAGGGCTCCATCTCCGGTGGAATGGCGAGAGGGACTTTGGCGGAGAGCCGGGCGTGGGTGCGGACGTAGCCGAAGAGGTACGGCGAGAGGTCGATGTTCACGCCCTGCAGAGATTCGTGGTCGTAAACTTTTTCCGCTTTGCTCGGGCCTTCGACGATGACTTCTTTCTGAAACTCATCTAACTCCCGTGAAAACGCGCCGCCGACGTCCTCTTCCTTCTTGATCCAATAGAAACGGCCGTTACCCCAGCGGGCGATCTTCTGGAGGTATCGTTCGTTGCAGCCTTCGCCGACGCCGACAGCGCTGACGGTCAGGCCGTCTGCCGCGAGCTGGGCGGAATAGGCGGCGAAGTCGTGGGTGGTGGGTAGGTAACCGTCGCTAATCAGGACGATGTGGCGGTAGGCGGCCTCGATGCGGGCGAGTCCACTCTGGGCCATCTGGAAGGGGCCGAGCGCGTGGGAGAAGGTATTGAACTTGATCCGCATGGCCGCTTGCTTCAGCTTCTCCTTGTCCAGGGCCTTCTGCAGGGGGACGAGCCAGGTGGGGGCTCTGTCGTAAGAGCCGAGGGTGGTCACGCCGATGTAGTCTTTCTCGGTCAGGCGGTCGACCACGAGAGTGACTGCGGTGCGGACGATGGCCGCTTTGTCGATGCCTCCAAGTGATGCGATCTTCAGACGGTCGGGCAGGAGTTTGAGTCCTTCATCGCCACGCAACGATTCGAGCTGGTGGTAGACGCGCAACACGTCGCCGCCGGAGAAGACTTTGGCTGGATTCGACGCTAGAAAGCCGCTCAGCACGCCACGGACTCGATTGGGCTTGAGCTTTTTGAGCGTATTCTCAGCATCCTCGCGAGTGACCTTGTCCTTGGCGTCGGGCAGGTAGAGCATGCTCTTGGATGTATCGGCAATGATGATGATGCCGAGCGAAGGCGCCTGCTTTTCGGTGAGGCGAACCTTGACCGGAAGCAGCGACTCGACCGGAGTGCCGCCGTACCCGCCGGGGCCGAAGCTGTTCTTGCCGCCGAACATGACGAAGCCGCCGCCGAAATCGTGAACGTAATCGTGGATCAGTTTAAATTGGTTTTCGTGGAGCCGATTCGCATGGATGTTGCCCATCACAACCGCATCGTAGTTTTGAAGATCGAGGAGCGTCTGAGGCACGCCGTACGCATCCCGCACTTCCACCTCGTAACCGGAGCCTTGAAGCGCGCCGCCAAGCGCGCCTAATTCATCTTCGGTTTCGCTGAGCAGGAGGATCCTCGGTTTGCCCCTTACTTCAGTGAATGCGTAGACCAAATTGTTGTCCGGATTGTCAGGTTGTTCGGGGTCAGTCATCTGCAGACGCGCGCCGTAGAGGTATCGTCCGCCAGCATCGAGCGACTGTCGAAACGTGATCTTCTTCAGACCAGCCTCAATCTGCAGCGGCTTTTCAGTGCTGCCCTTTCGACCGACGAGGTATCCGTTGCGATAAAGATTAATGGTCGCCGGACACGGCTGGCTGGCGCTGACATGCACGTGGATATTGAAAGACTCGCCGAGCTTCACCTCGCTGGGAACTTCGAGAGCGTAGAGCAGTGCTTCTGGTTCGCTGCTCCGATTGAGTGTCACGATATCGGCTTCAATGTGGGCTTCCGCGGCACGGTCAATGGCCGCTTTTGCCTGGCCGGATGTTTCATTCAGATCGGAGAGCAGAACGATGCGTCGTGCCGTGCCTTCAGGGAAGGCGGCGATGGCCAGATCGACCGCGGATTCGAGGTTCGTATTCGAGCGGCCTTCTTCGCCGCGCACGCGGCGTTTCCGGGCTTCGCGGATTCGTTCGGTGAGCGCATCGGCGGAGGCTTCGCTGTTGGCCCGCAATTCCAGCACGGGCGCTCCGGCGAAAGTGATCAGGCCGGCCAGGTTGTCGCCGTCGAAACTGTCCTGCGCTTTCCTAATGTATGCGACTGCTTCGCCGATGTTCTTGTCTGAAAGGCTCTCCGATACATCGACAAGATAGTAAGTGCAGATGCGGTCTTCGTGGCTGGGGAGGATGATGCGAAGATCGGAGAAGTCGAGGACGACGGCAAAAATGACGATGGCGCGGAGTGCCAGCATCAACCTCTTACGAATGCCGCGAGCCGTATCGAAGCTCGTAAGGCCGTAGAACAATGCGACCGGAACTGCGAGGAGCAGAAGAAGGCCGAATGGGTTGTTGAGTTGCAGGGACACAACGAATTCAGGGGATCAAGAAGAAAAGGCTTCCACACAAATTAAAGGAAACAACGAATGGGGAAGAAGAAAAGGCTTCCAACGAATTAAAGGAAACAACGAATGGGGAACGAATTCAGATCAGAAGAAAAGGCTTCCAACGAATTAAAGGAAACAACGAATGAAGAAATGAGTTCAAAGAAATATTGTTTCCTTTAATTCGTTGGAAGGCTTTTCTTCTGATTTGAATTCGTGGCTCAGAAAGCAATTCGACGGTGATAAAGAAAACTCTCAATCATCAGCAAGAAAGGAATGAAGAACGCCAGGTAGGGCCATAGCCGGCGGTCGGCGATTCCGGCTGAGCTGACTACCTCTGATTCTTCTTTCATTTCGCCGATATCCAGGTTTTCCTTTGTGGAAATATCTGATTCCTGTTCACTGGATAAGTTGACAGCGAAAGCTCTTAGCCGTTTCGCATCACGGTAGAGATAGATGCCGGTTTTGGGGGCAGCATCCAGTGTCGCTTTGCCATCGACAGCGGGAACAACCGTGGGGTTTTCCATATCCATGAGGAGCTGAATACTGTCAGCATTGGACTCGAGAACAATTGTCTTTTGCTCGCCTGGCCTGGCTGGACGTTCGTAGGCCGTATTTTCATCCTGCATGAACCAGCGGACGCAATTGTCGACGATGAGCGGGAAGGCAGTGCGGAAAACAAGATCTGAGTCTTGCGGATCGAACGCGATGTAGATGAGCTTCTGCCCGCCACGCTCCATCGTGAGAACCAGCGGGCCGGATTCGGTTCGTGCCACGGTCTCGGCCTCGGTTTTTGAGGTGACTTTGAAGGCTTTGCCGAGGAGCAGATTCTTGAAGCTGACGCGGTTCATGACCGGGTGGTGTCGATTCCAGCCGCGGACTTTGGGGGCGTCCATCGCCTCGCCGACCAGCAGGGCGACATCAGGATCCATTCCATCCTTCCTGCCATCAAGGGCGACGCTGCCTTTTGAATTGATCATGAGGACATTCTTTGTGGGCAACCTTTCAGGCAGATGATTGACGAAGATGTAGCCATCGACCGGGAGGTTTGGGCGGTAGTTCTTGATTGGTAAGCGATACGCCTGGATGCCGATGTTGGCGCGCATAACGCCGAGCAGGAATTTCTCTTTCTCATCGGCGAACAGAACAGTTTTTGCTCGGCGAGTGCGCGGGACGAGCTGAGCGGCGGTGTCGTCGAGGATCAGTTCATTGCCGCCTGAAATCTCGGTCAGCTTGGCCTTTACGATCCCTTCGAGAGGAACGTTGGCTTTGCGGAGGATGCGTTTCTGCTTCTCGCCAGGGCCGAGTTTCAATTCGTAGACGTCCATTAAGAGGCCGATTTCTTTCGTGCTTTTGGCTTTCGGCAGCTTCGCCTCGAATTCCTCTTTCGCCGAGCTCATACGGAGCTCAAGGCGACACTCGACCGTCTCCGTGCCGAAATTCTGCACTTCGGCGACGACTTCAAAATCACTGACAGCATCCAGATTTCGGCGGGCCGCGAAGTTGACGATGCCGACATTCGGGGATTGGCCGCCGATGGGGAGGTAGGTGATGCGGACGTTTGTTCGAGTAGCGTCGGCCGGGGTTGGAGTACCGGCTTTAGCCGGGTTCTTTGAATGCTCTGTAGCTCCATAAGACCCGCCTAAAGGCGTTACTCCAACCCCGACAGTCGTTACTCCAATCCCGTCTTCGGAGACTCCAACTTTTCTCCAGGCTTTCCGTGATTCTTCTGAGAGCTGTCCATCCGACAGGATGTAGATTTCGAGATTCGGCCAGGCTCTGGCGAGTTGTTCCAGCAATCGTGCCGCGCCCGAAAGATTGGCGACTTCATTGGACTGCCCAATCTGCTGGATGGAGCGTTTCAGGTCGTCGGTGTTGTCGGTGACGTTTTGGACAATGCGCGCGCGTGCGCCGGCCCGGATGACGAGTGCGCGGTCGTTCTCTTCGCTGGTGCCGCGCTTACGCAGGCTGCTGACAATTCGCGTGGCTTTCTCTTTGGCCGCTGCGAGACGAGAAAGCTCTTCACTGTCAACGTCACCAACCACAGCATCCTCTATGTGCATGGAAACGGAGTTGTCGATCACCAGCGCAACCGTCCGGGCGCGGGAGTCGCCTTCTTCGAGCAGGTAGGGACGGACAGCTGCGCCGACGATCAGCAGCATGATGGCGATCTGCATTGCCAGGCTGACCATCGTTCGTCGTCGTCGGTCGGTAATCCTGGAAACGTCCTTTAACCGATTCCAAAGCGCTGAACTTGGAATCCGTCGTTCCTGTCTCGGAGAACGCAGGAGATAGAGAATGACGATGGCTACCGCCCCCAGCAGCAGAGCGAAGGCCGAAGGTTGCAGAAAGATCATGCGAGCAATCCCTCGTGCCGGAAGCGGTAGAGAACTGTGTCTTCCACGGAATCGCTCGTAAGGAAGCGGAAGTAACGGGTAGCGGGAGTGCTGAGCGCAGCTTCAAGTTTGAGGAATGAGGACTGGAGTTCCCTTTCATACTGATCGAGCGTTCCCTTGCGGATGTTGAGCAGCACCCGCTCCCCCGTCTCGGCATCGGTAAGGTCGAGTTCGCCGCTGTATCCGGGGTCTATTTCTTCCGGCGTAAGAATCTGTAGGGCATGGACCGTGAAACCGCTGTAGAGCAGGTAAGGCAGAGCCTGCTGCAGAGCATCCGGATCCCAGAAGTCACTGAGTATGAAAAGCAGGCCGCCGGTGCCGGATTCGGCTGCAAAACGTTGAATGGAAGTTTCGATGTCTGTAGTGCCACCGGGTTCGAGCTCTTCAATGAAATCGAACACCTGTTTCACTTGCCCTCGTCCTCTCTGAGAGAGCATGCTGGTCTGAAGCTCCTCGGAGAATGGGAATAAGCCGAACCAGTCCTCCCGGCACATGGCCAGGTATCCGATGGCCGCGGCCATTTGCTTTGCCCAGAGCAGCTTTGACGGCGTGCCGAAGTCCATGGAGTCAGAGACATCGAGCAGGACGTAGGTTGCGATATTCTCCGAGGTCTCGAACTGCTTGACGGTGAGCTGGTCGTTGCGTGCGTACACGTTCCAATCGAGGTATCGCAGGTCGTCTCCGGTGGAGTAGCCCTTGTGCTCGACGAACTCCATACCGCCGCCTTTGCGGCTGCTGAGGCGTTCGCCGGCGAGTTGGCTGCTGAGCTGCGTGACGAGACGGTGATTTTCGAGCTGCTTGAGGAAGCTGCTGGTGAGGAGGTCCGAGGGCATTAGGCGGGGGGGTTAGCTCTTTGTCCTCTTCCTGCAGGGCGGAGTCTCACAGGGAGAAGGAGAGTGCCTTCCGGTCATTCCGGTCTGATGGTGTGAAAATAACGTTCAAGGTATTCCTTCCTGCCACTACCGAGTTCGCTGCGGAACAGTTCGGCCAGGAAGGAGCGACGGTAATTGCGATAAACAACACTGTAATCTTCTGAACTGCGGTCCGCGGAACGAGCAACATTCAGGATGCGTTCTCGAATGGCCTGATCGCTGATGGCCTTCACGGCGAATGATTCCTCCGTCTTTGCTTCGGCCTCGGTGCCGGCACCCTTCTTTCTGGGGCCGCCATCTTCAGACTGTTCACCGTCCGGGCCTGGCTGTGTATCGGTGACATCCACTCCTTCTCCGCTGCCTCTGTCGAGCTGTTTGCCGGCGACCTCTTTCAGCCCCCTGGCGATTTCTTTAGCTTTCGTTGGGTCGACCAAACGATCGACCAGGATTGTCTCTGCATGGACACCTTCGTCTGTGACCAGTTCTTCGACGTCCCGCAGTTCTTCGTCTGCCCGCATTTGAAGTTCGGCCAGTCCAAGCTTGGATTTGAGCTTCTCCATTTGCGCGAGTGTGTAAAGCACGCCTTCGTCGTCTTCGGCCTTTTCTTTCAGTTCTGCAATGGTGCGATTGAGTCGCGCAAGCAGCTCGCTTTTCTCAGTAGCCTCGCTCACGCCAAGTTTCTTCAGTTCCTCCTGAAGCTGCTGGAATGTCTGCGGATCGTCAATGGCCATATCGAGCGCGCTCAAAGCTGCGCCGAGCTCCGTTTCTGAAAACGTCTCAGGCACATGGACCACCGGTGGCGGAAAAAGCTGTCCCTGCATCGCGAACAGAAGAAAAGGTACTGCAACGACGCCCAGAATCAGCCGGCCCCACGCGGGCGATTGTATGACATCAGAGAGCCTGACCTTCTCTGCCGCGACGACTGCATCCTGGACCGCAAGGTCGACCATTCCTCCGGATTTGCCGCCATCCAAAAGGCCGTAGGCCGCGGAAAGCCGATCCTGCAGGCCCGCAGCATCATCAAAATACTTGGCCGCTTCGTATGCCCCCAACTTATTTCGGCATCCGAGGAAAAGCCCGACACCAATTCCGAGCACCCAGATGCCAATCGCCCACTGCGCTGCCGCTCGCGGCGCTTCACCAGCTTTCAACAAGAAAAGAAAAGCGAGGCCGAGCACTCCGGCAATGATCCCGCATTTCCAGATCATGAGCGAAATGCGCCGCGCCAGCAGCCGGGAAATGACCTTGTCGACGGTATTCCGGATCGTCTTTTTCATACTGATTGACGCATGTGGTTTCGAACGGTTTCAGTGATATTCGAATACTATCACCTAAATTGAGCGATTCTTGAAGACCCCATTGGGTTCATCCCAATGGTGAATAAGGTTTTCAGCTAAAATGCCCTTCGATTTCAATGTGTGCGTTCCATATTAGCTTTACAACCTGATTCACCAATGAGACAAGCTCATTGGGGTCTTAAGAATCGCTCAATTTAGGTATCATCGAACGGTAGGACCTCATCTTGACTTATACAATTCGGAACTGACACGCAGACGAGCGTTTTCATTGCGGCCCGAAAAGCTTGCCCTTCGGATCGGTGTACATTGACTTAGTATTTATGCGTACGAATGCCGCGCCATGTGAGAACCCTCTTGCCAACGTAAATTTCGGGGGGATGACTTCCTTGCCCTCCCTGTCAATAAATCCGTAAAGCCCGTCTCGTCGAAACGGAGCGCGGCCGTCCTGAAAATCACCGGCGAAGACAAAGCGCGGCTCAACGATCACCTTTCCATCCAGATCCATGTAACCCCACTTTTCACCCTTCCTGAACCGGGCAAGGCCGTCGGAGAAGCCGGCCAGTTCATCAGCCTCGGACCTCAAGACAATCTTGCCGCGGGTGTCAATAAAGGAGTAGCTCCGGGCCATTCTTCCATCCTTGCTCGCGATGAATTCAGCGACCGCGGCATGGCCCTCTGAAAAGTCCAGTGCACGTGTAAATCTCGCGGCGATAGCCTCCTTGCCGGTTGAATCAGCAAACCCGTATCTGCCATCTTTGAAGAACCGTGCACGCCCATCGTGAAAGTCCCAGATTTCATCGTGAGCACTTTTGAAAACGGTCCTGCCTTCCTTGTCGATAAACTCATAAAAGCCGTCTTTGTTCACGCGGGCCATGCCCTCTGAGAAAGGCGCTGCGTCATTATAGACGGGCTGGATGTGCTTCTTTCCCTGTCTGTCGAGGTACCCCCAAAGCGGATTCGGTCCTCTGCCGATGCGCTTTACTGAGAAAGGAACAAGGCCTTCAGCAAAGTGCAAAGACATCACCGCCCTGGGCCTGAAAATCACTTTTCCACGGGTATCGATGTACGCCTTCTTTCCTTTATCGAGCACCAGTGCCCGTCCCTCGGAAAACGCCCACGCGCGGGCGAAGCGTGGCCGAATCATCCACTCACTCTTCTTGTTAATGTAACCCCAGCGTTTGCCCCGCTTTGCTGGTGCAAGGCCATCGTTGAAATCGTAGGCGCCGAAATCAACCACATCGAGAGGTATGCAGCCGTTTAGGAACAGCACAGAGATGAGAGCTATTCTGAAAAGTTGCTTCATGGCCTATTTTCCTGTCTTGATCGCGTCTGCCGGACTCACACCTTTATCCACTTTGCTGTAATCAAGCTCGCTGCCGCGCATGCTGTGGGGAATGAGATAAACGGCGACCATGATGACAGCGGCAACCAGAACGATACCTCTGGATACGGCTTCCTTCTTCTTTGGCTTAAAGCCAATAGTGCCGGCAGCCAGCAGCCAGGCCAGCCACATGATCAGCATTTTGTTGTCCGTGAGATCCCCTCCAAACGGGAAGCCTGTCCAGTATTCACCGAAAGCATATTTCTGGACGATTGGGCCGAGGGTCATGCCTCCGACTGTCATTCCCCCGAGCGCGATCCAGACCCAGCGTCTCATCGTCAGTGGTGCGAGCATCGCGCCCAGGCCGGCACGCATGCCGATCAGCACGCTGAAGAACATCATCACCACGTGGGGCCAGAGAATGGATCCGGGTACCGGATCTTTGAATCTGATAATGATGTTCTCTTCGCCGGCATCAGGAATCCGGATTTCTTTGCCTTCAATGGATAGCTCAACGTAATACTCGAGCTTTCCGGCGGCCGGCTGTCTGGGGAGCATGGCAAAGAGTTCGCCTTTGGTTTCATCGCGCTGCATCTGAAGAGAAATGAACTCGTCCTGCGTTTTGAACCGCTTGTAGAAGACCTTGCCGGTCAGGCTCACCGGACCGCGTACCGCTGTGCGGGCATCGGTGGTTGTCCATTCACTGCGAATGAGTCTGTATCGGTAAGAATGGCCGTGATGATTCAGCGTGCCGCGCATGGGGTAGGTCGGCCCGGTCCGCCGTTGATAGACCACCGCGATGAACATGAGGATGACCGCTGCAACCCAGAGCAGCGCGCGCCGGCCAAAGGGATCGGTGCCGGGCTCTTGTTGTACCACCTCCACGGTTGATTCCGTCCGACCGTCTGATTCTTCAATCGTTTCGTCTTCCATTTTTCGATTTCGGACCTTCTAACTAAATCTCATCCGCCTCGATCATTTCTTCCAGCGCGTTTCCGCGCTCCTTCATGGGCAGATCGATACGCTGGCGACACCGACTTGATTCGTAGATGGCGAGCAATGCCTCGAGGGTGGCCAGGCCATTTCGATAACTGCAACGATGCTCAGGCCCGCCCTCTATCCAGGAGATCCAGTCGTCGAAGATATTGGGGTAATCGGTTCCGGAAAATTCCTGCCATGCGCCGCCGGTCTCTTCATTTCGATAGGAAGTCTTGCCCTTGAGGACCCGGATGTCGCCATCCTCTCCTGCGATGAATATTTGACCCGGGGTCGCTGGTTCGTATTTGCCGGCTTCAATGAGGCCGACGGCCCCGCTTTGAAACTGCAGGAAGCCCAGGGCCTGCTCTTCTGCGTTGATGCCTTCGCTCTTGTGATCCTCCTTACGATGGATCTGCCCGAGCACCCAGAGAACGGGATCATCACTCAAATAATACAACATCAGATTGGTCTGATGCGTGTGGTGGGTGAGGATCGGTGGCCCGTGTCGCACCGCGCGCATGAAGTGCACTTTCCCAATCGCGCCGGCATCGATGAGTTGCCTCGGATCGCACCAGCCGGGCGTGTAGCGGAGCTGATGGCCAATGACGAGTTTGATGTCCCGTTCATTGCAGACCTCAACAATCTCATCCGCTTCGCCCAGATGAGTGGTCATCGGTTTTTCGAGATAGATGCCCTTGAGGGGTGCTTCCTGATCCAGGATTTCTCTCATAACAGACGTGTGCCAGGCTGGATTCACAATGACGAGAACCAGGTCCAGATCGGATTGCGCCACCATTTCGCCTGCCGAAGAAAATGTTGCTGCTCCTGCATCGCCGAAATACGCCAGATTGTCTTCAACAACGTCTGCAACAGCGACTATCTTCGCGCTCTCGCATTGCTTGAATGCTGTATCAAAGAAATGCCGTCCACGATTGCCGCAGCCGACAAGGCCGGTCCGATAGGATTGTGAATTCATGCTGTGATTCTCTGGATGGGCCTGAGGGTGCAGGGCTCGATACCTGCAGTCCAGTTATCCTAGATGGGGAGGTGTTGAGAGCCAAATGCTCCCAGAACTTCGGTCCAATTCGCTTGTATTCTCAGAGGTAGGGCTCCGACCTTTGGCAACAGGGCGAGGTAATCATAAATCTGGAAGGGATGCTCTGGACTATTGTTCTTACTGGGATGCCCGCACTACTCTGGCATCGGATGCTTCTTGAAAAACTCCCACATCATGTCGTTCGCGGAGATCTCTCTGGTGGAGGTTCCAAGAAGCTTTGTCCGCATCTGGATGCCAGGCCAGGTGTGCCCGCCGCCTTCTATGCGGATGAGAACGACCTCAGAACCCTGTTTTCCATTCCCCCAGGTCTTGCGAATGATCTTTGTGCCGTCATCGTGCATGTCTTCAAATTCTTCAGTTGTCGGCACGGCCGCACATCCGTTGGCCTTGACCCAATTATCGATGGAATGTTTCACCGAATAAAAATTCGTTCGGGTCAGCCCCTTGCCTCGTCCGCCTTCATACGGAGCAGAAGTGTCCTTCGTACCGTGAAAGTGAATCACCGGCACCGGTCTCTCTGGCGAGCATGCTCGAGTGCCCATCGGGCCGGCGATTGGCGCTATCGCGGCGATGCGTTCAGAGAGCTTGGAAGCCAGCAGATAGGAAATGATGGCCCCATTCGAAATGCCGGTCGCGAACACTCGGCGGCTGTCCACCTTGACGACCTTTGACAGATCATCAAGCAGCCTGTCCACGAATGCGACATCGTCGACCTTGTTGCGCATGGCATAGCCGCAGCAGTTGCCGCCGTTCCAGGTGAGTATCTTTTTCAACAGACCTGTGCCATTGGGATAGACGGCGATGAAACCAGCTTCGTCGGATTTCTTATCCATTTGGGTGTGCAACTGAATCGCTTTAGCGTTCATCGCTCCCCCATGGAATACCAGGACAACAGGTGTCTTTTTCTGCCCGCTGTAGGTCGGTGGCACGTGGATATTGTACTGGCGAGAACGGCCATCGGAGTCAAGTGTTCTGGTGTGATCGCCCGGGGCAAGGTCGGCTGCACATAGAGAAGAAATGATGAGGAGGATCATAGACGGCATTTATGTGGATGGCCGAGCTTCACCGCTGTGTGCAGCGGTAATGGTTCAATACTCGAAAGGCTCGGAAGTCCTATCAGGCCTGATGAAGAGCATAACCGTTCTCCAGTCACAACGAGACTCGCTACCTGTTCAGGTAGACTCCAGGCCCATCTTCCTTTACTAATTCGTCACCAGAAACCACACCCAGGAAAGGAACTCAAATGGACAACGTCATTGGATGCACCACACGGCCGCTGCACAAACTTCCCTTTGCCGAGGCATGCAAGCGTATTGCAGATGCCGGTTATACAGATGTCGCTGTGTTCGCGAATGATGGCCAGGTTCCGGTACGATCGGACAGCACTGAAGAGGAAATTGGAGCCGCTCGTCAGGCGGCCGAGGATGCTGGTTTGAAGCCTTCAATGCTGATCGGCCGCACACAACTGAATCTCGGCCTTGAGGCAGCGGTAGAGGATTACTGCAAGCTCATCGATAACGCGGCCGCGCTCGGCGCTGCGTGGCTGCTCGATTGTGGAACATCCAAGGCGGAACATTTTGACGACTATTTCGAGTTGATGCGGCAGGCGGCAGCCCACGCAGGCAGAAAGTCCGTCGTGATCACACTTAAGCCACACGGGGGAATTACGCTCACTTCGAAGGATATTCTGAGAGCCAGGGATCGTGTGGATCAGGTGGCATTCGGTATCTGCTATGACCCTGGCAATATCATTCACTACTCGAAAGGGGAGGAAAGGCCGGAGGACAGCATCGACGAAGTTGCACCGGTGGTCTACACAGCGATTATCAAGGATTGCATCGTCGTCGATGGCAAACCCAATGTCCAGATAACACCGGGCGAAGGATTGGTGGACTTTGAAAGGATCATCGGCGCCCTGGCCAAGAGCGGCTTCCTCGGCCCGTTTTACGTCGAATGCGTCGACGGAACTGAAACAGAGGAGATCGTCGAAAACATGAAAGCCACACACCAGTTCGTCAGTGACATACTTGACGGGCTTTAACAGTCGCCCTTCGATGACTGCATGTGGCTGACGCACGCTCTGGATTGACCGTCACCTTTGAACTATACTCCCTCCGGTCTGAATTTGAGCGTGCTGCTCTTGTCTCTTTTGAATTTTTCGGGCGATACGATGACCGGTTTGAGGGCCTCCTTGTCACTCTTTATGTGCGCGTTTGTGCTCTTGCATGCAGAGCATCAGGCAATACTGATTCCCATCAGCGAGGCGGTATATGCGCCCGTCATCGATCAGACAAAACGGGCACTGAAGGATGCCCAGGCTCGCGGTATCGAGCTTGTCTTCATTGAAATTAACATCAGTGATGGGGAGCCCATCCACGGCAAAGATATCGCAGAGGCGATACAGGAGGCCGCAGATCTCAAAGTGGTGGCCTACATCCAGGACAAGGGCTACGCGGCGGGCGCGATCATCGCCATGGCAAGCAGCGAAATCATCATGGGCCGCCGGTCAACCATTGGCAATGCAGGCATCTTCGGCGGCAACGAAAAGGATCTTTCGCCGCTCCGTGCCACGCTGTCCAGTTACGCCCGGCAGCGCGGTTTTTCGAGGAGGCTTGCGGAGGCGATGGCCGATCCGGATTTGCAGGTGATGGAGGTGCGCACACCGGCCGGCATCCGGTACTACACCGATGCCGAGCTGAAATCGCTGCCTCCCGGGCAACTCGAGAAGACCACTGTCGAGCGCACGGTCGTTGAAAAGAACAAGATCCTTACGCTCGACGCGGAGGATGCCCTGGCTATCGGTCTGGCAAAGAAAATTGTTTCAAACAGAGAACAGCTTTTCGGCCTCTACCAGTTGTCCGAGGGAGATGTGGAGATCGTGGGTCAGGTCCAGCCACACAAACCGAAAAAGGTGAAGCCGGAAAACCATGCTCCGGAGCTGGCGCCGGCCGCGCCTCCGGCCGGAGTGCCGGGCAAGAAAGTTGCCATCATTCCGATCCGTGACAAAGGAAACATGGTCGACAACGTCCAGGTGGGCTTCATTCGCCGCAAGATTCTGGCGGCAAAAAAGGCCAAGGTCGATCACATCGTGATCGCCATCGATACCTGGGGTGGAAGAGTGGATTCTGCGGACAAGATTGCAGACTTCATCGGCGGTGCAGATCCGATTCCGACCGTCGCGCTGGTCACACACAAAGCGATTTCTGCCGGGGCCTGGATTGCAGTCGCTTGCGATAAGATCTACATGCTCGAAGGCACCAACATCGGCTCGACGCTGCCCATTCACCTGGGCGGCAGCCCAACCGGCCGCAAGGTCATTTCCGGGGTCAAGGGCAAGATGAAGGCGCTCGCCGAAAAGAACGGCCTTCCGTATCGGCTGATCGAGCCCATGGTCGACCCTGAGCTGGAACTGGTCGAATGCAGAATCGATGGCGAACGCAAGCTCTATTACCGGGATGAAATTCCGCAGGCCAAAGCGCGGGCCGAACAGGAACGCCGGCACTTCGAGGAGGTGACCATCCTGTGCGCAACGGGCGACATCTACAACCTTGCAGCCTCAGATGCTGAAAAGCACGGGCTGAGCACGAAGACCCTAAAGAAAGAAGAGGATCTTTGGAAAGAGCTGGGCTTGGATCGGCCGGATGTGACTCGATACACCATGAGCTCGCCGGAGAAATTCGCTCGTTTCGTCTCGAGCCCGTACGTTTGCGGGCCGCTGCTCGCGATTGGTTTCATTACTCTACTGATTGAGTTCATTACTCCCGGCTTTGGTGTTGCCGGTTTCACTGGCGTGCTGTGTCTGTCTATGGCGCTTTGGTCGCAATACATGGTGGAGAATGCGAACGCGCTCGAGATTCTGTTGTTTATGCTCGGATTTGCGCTGGTGGCCATCGAGCTCCTGGCCCTGCCCGGCTTCGGGGTCATCGGGTTTCTGGGAGGGACCCTCATCCTGGTAAGCCTGGTGCTGGCGTACATCCCGGAGGGGCAGGTTTTCGATTACGGCGAATTCCCTTCGAATCCGGACGACATCAATCGCGCGCTGACCACTTTTGGCGTGATGCTCTTTGTCATGGTCGGCGGCTTCTTCATATTGCGACGTTCGCTCACCCTTGCCGGCGTGATGAATCGCATCGCAGTGACAAGTGAGATCAGCACGGATGTTCCGGGGGCCCCGTCCGAGGACACTCGGATGATGCTGCTCGGAAAATCAGGCACGGCGATGACTCCGCTCCGGCCATCTGGAACGGCGGACATTGATGGCAAGATTCTTGACGTTACTTCCGACGGTGAGTTCATTGACTCGAAGTCTCCAATCGAGGTCATCCGCATCGAAGGCAATAAATTCGTCGTCAAGCCGATGGACGCCGAGGATGCGTGATTCCCTCCGATAAGAAGCGCAAGACGGGATTGCCTCTTCACTATTTCGTATTTAACTTGTAGACACACTCCACTGCAGGAATCCATCAAGGAAACGACTCGCTAAATGAATATCGACCTTCACATCATTTGGATTCTCTTCGTCATCGGCCTCGCATTTGTGACCGGAGAGTTGTTCATACCTGGCGGCATTGTTGGCATCATTGGCGGCGCATTAATCATCGTTGCGGCGGGTTCTGCTTTTTATCAGGAGAGTCCGATGACCGGAATCTTCATGATTGTCTCGACACTCATAGTCATCCCGGCCGGAATCATGATCATCATGCCCCGTCATGCGGTGAAAGCTGAGCTCTCCAGTGACGATGGTTTCAACCAGGGCCAGGAACACCATCGACTGATCGGCGCATCCGGGCACACGGTTTCTCCCCTGAGGCCCATGGGAACAGCGGAGATCGAAGGCGAGCGATACAGCGTCCAGGCAGAGCACGGGCTGATCGATCCCGAGGTCGAGGTCACCGTCACCCGAGTGGAGGGTAATACAATTTTTGTGCGTGAGGAGAAGGGCTGATTGCCCTTTCCGTCTAACATTACAGGAGCTTGTTCCAATGGCCGAAGAAACCATCTTCAGCAAGATCATTCGCAAGGAGATCCCTGCCGACATCGTCTATCAGGACGACCTGGTCACCGCGTTCCGTGATATCAACCCGCAGGCGCCGACCCACGTCCTGATCATTCCGAACAAACTCATCCCTACCTCCAACGACGTCACCGAAGAAGACGAGCAAACGCTCGGGCGTCTCTTCACGGTTGCAGCAAAGATTGCGAAAGAGGAAGGCATCGCAGAGGACGGCTACCGCCTGATGATGAACTGCAACAGCCACGGTGGCCAGGAGGTCTATCACATCCACATGCACCTCCTAGGTGGCCGGCCCCTGGGCCCAATGCTGGCCAGGTGATACGTAACACCATTGACTATCGTCCCCCTCCCCATACGATGAGCGTGCTTTCCATTCCTATTACCTGATGAGGAAATAATTATGATCTTTCGCAGACTGTGGAACGCCGTGGCGGCGCAGTTTAACAAGGTCGCCCATGCCGTCTGGTCCGCCGACCCAATAGCCCAGCTTCAGCTCGAACACGACCGGGCCGTCGAGCAGCTCAAGGAAGGCCGCGAGGGCCTGGTTCAGTACCGGACCATTGTAAAGAAGGTAGAGCGCCAGGTCGGGAACAGCGAGAAAGACGTATCCAGCCTGACCGCGCGGATCAAGGCGCACCTCAAGGCGGGTAATCGCGAATTGGCCGGAGAACTTGCCATCAATCTCCAACAGGCCAAAACTCGGCTTGCCGAAGCTAAAGAGCAGTTTGAAATGCACGAGGAGACTTACGAGAACAATCTGACCCGTGTGAAGCAGGCCACGCAACGCATCCGAGACCTTCAGCAGAAAATTCGTAAATATGACGCGGAACTAAAGATGTCCCGTGTGACTGCGGAACTCTCGAAGCTTTCCGAATCCTTTGATGGCGATATCACTTCCGATCTCGGTCAGATCGAGGAAATGATCCAGGACGAGATCGACACCAACCGCGCTCGCTCACACGTGGCGTCTGACATGGCTTCACAGAAGGCTTCCGAAATCGAAGCTGAGGAATTGATTCAGAAAGCCGAGGCGGAACAAGCCCTTGAGGCCTTCGAGGAAGAGCTCGGCCTGCGGACCCCACAGACGGCTGAAGTGCAGCAAGAGGTGAAGGAACTAGGCCCGGAGGAGGAAGAAGAGACGGAGACGGCGTAGGGAAGAGGTGAATGGTGAATGGTGAATGGTGAATGGTGAATAGTGAATGGTGAGAAGAGGAGAATGGTGAATGGAATGCTGGAGTGATTGAAACTTGGAGTGATGGAGTGTTGGCGGACGAGTCAAACGCGGCAAGAAGAGTCCTGGATCAGCAGCGAGTGATGAGACGTGGACTGACACAGTGACGCGGTTCTGATTACGTATTACGTGTTACGTGTTACGTATTACTCATTACTCATTACGTATTACTCATTACGCCTTCCATGCCTTCGTTGCCCGAAAATTTCCCCGCCTGGGCAAAGGAACTGAACGACGCTTACGTCTCCGGCACATCGTGTCTGTTCCTGCTGCATGGAAACGTGTTTGACCTGATCCATTCACCGCACCACAAAGATGGTGAGTATCTGCCTGTGGCTGACTTTCTTGCGCGGCAGATCTTTGGACGCTGGGACCTGGTCATGAATTACGACCTCAGTCGTGGCTTGCGCCCGTTGGCTGGGCCGGATTCACAGCGGTTAAGGGAGATGGTGCAGGAGATCAACAACCAGTTCGGGGACTTGAAAGGCCTTCCCAAAGACCCCGGCAATGTCCTGCATCTGCTCGATCAGTTTCTCGAAAGGCAACTTGTCAATTCGAGCAACGCTCGGCCACTCAGCAGCGCGCTGATCGTTCAGTTTTCCCAATTCATCGCACCGTCCACTCGCGGCAGTGCATCACAGAACGCGGCAAATCTGGTCACGCTGCTCAACTGGGCTCAGGACAACTACCTCAAACGCATCAATGTCGCGGTCATCCTGATTGCCGAAAAACTGAGCGACCTGAATCCGCGGCTCATCCGCAATCCACACATCGAGAGCATCGAGATTCCGTTTCCTGATGAATGCGAAAGAAAGCAGTTCATCGAGTCGACACACACGAAACGCGAGCTCGAATCACATTCCGATTACACTGCCGAGCAACTCGCCCGCCTGTCTGCAGGGCTCACGCTTCGTAATTTCGAAGTCCTTCTTCGCCAGGCCGAGCATGCGGGTCGCCGAATCGACGAGGCCCGGTTCAAGTCCTTCAAGAAGGACATGATCGAACGCGAGTGCCAGGGCTTCCTCGAATTCCAGGAGCCCTCCCTCAAACTCGATATGGTGGTCGGCCACGAGCAGGCGAAGGCGAGGCTGAAAGAGGATGCAGACCTGCTGAGAAAGGGACACCTCAACGCCGTACCGATGGGATATCTCATCTGCGGTCCGGTCGGCACTGGCAAATCTTTTCTGACTGAATGCTACGCGGGCACGGTGGGACTTCCCGTGGTGAAGCTCCTGAATTTCCGTTCAAAGTACGTTGGCGAAACGGAAGGTAATCTGGAAAAGATTCTGCGCGTTCTCAGGGCCATGGGCCCGGTCGCTGTCGTCATTGATGAAGCTGACGCGGCAGTCGGAGATCGAGACCAGGGCGGCGACTCCGGCACCGCGAGCCGAGTCTTTTCCATGCTTGCCGCTCAGATGGGCGATACCAAGTATCGCGGCCGCATCCTCTGGTTCCTTCTCACATGCCGGCCCGACCTGCTGCCTGTTGACATCAAACGCCAGGGACGAGCCGAAGTGCACATCCCGCTGTTTTATCCGGACGACGAAAATGAAATCCGGCAGATGTTCGAGGTGCAGGCAAAGAAACTCGAAGCGAAACTCGCTGAGGACGCCATCCCGGATCTTACAGCCGAATCAAAGTTGAGCGGCGCAGACATCGAAGGAATCGTCACCCGTGCCTGGCGCATGTCTCTCCTCAACGGCGAGTCCCAACTGAACAGAGAGACTCTCCAATCCTCGCTGGACTCTTTTATCGCAACCGGTGACGATCCCGAAAAAGAAATGCAGGAGAAGATTGCCATCCTCGAATGCACGGATTCTTATTTCCTTCCAGAACGATTGAGAAGAGAGGCCGGAAGCCCAGCCTTCCGCACAAAACTCAAAAACGAAATCCAGGATCTGCGTATGAGGGTTGAGGGGTAATGCGCCTGCTACACTTGTCGCGAAATCCAAGTCTGTTATTCCATCAATTCGCTCTTCCAACATTCCATTCTTCTATTCCATACTTAAAAGGAGATCAGCATGCCCCGCACAAGCTGGCTGGATGCCGAAACACATGAGCCCCAATTCGCTGAGTACGTTCAGCGTCTCGAGACCTTCACAGAGGCGCTTGCCGACGGAGTGATCGATGAAAACGAGATGCAGGCGCAAGAAGACCGCCTCATCGATTCCCTCAAAGAAGTGGAGCCGCACCTTGATGACGAGCTTCACGAAAAGGTCACTCGCTTGCTCTGTGAACTTACCGCCTATGACATTATGAAATCTCTGCGCGAACTTCAGAAAGCCGCAGTGGCGGGTGTTGTGGGTGCCTGACGGCTGGTTGACGATCCACTTCGCATTTTTAGAATGCCGCAGCCTTCAGGATGAAGGATTTTCAGGCGCGACAGATTTGTATTGGATCGGCACCTAAGCCGATCTTTTTGCACCTGAATTCCGCCAACCGAATGGCACTCAACCTATATTCGCTACGAACTGCTTTTATTCAGGAGGTATTGACATGGCTTACGAACAAGCCCCGCTTCCCTACGCTGAAGACGCTCTCGAGCCCCACATCGATGCTCGTACGATGGGCATCCATTTCGGCAAGCACCACGCCGGTTACGTCACCAAGGTCAACGCTGCACTTGAGGGCCACGATGATCTCGCCGCCAAGAGCATCGAAGACCTGCTCCGCGGCATTAACGACGTGCCCGAAGACATCAAAGGCGCCGTCCAGAACAACGGCGGCGGCCACGCCAATCACACACTCTTCTGGAACGTCATGGGCCCCGGCGGCGGAGGAGAACCGAGTGGCGCCCTCGCCGATGCCATTAATGAAGCATTTGGCAGCTTTGGCGAATTCGGAGACGCCTTCTCCAACGCAGCCGCCACACGTTTCGGCAGCGGCTGGGGCTGGCTCGTCGTCAATGGCGATGGCAAGCTCGAAGTCACCAGCAGCGCGAACCAGGATTCGCCGTACATGTGCGGCAACACCCCAATCCTCGGCATTGACGTCTGGGAGCACGCCTACTACCTCAAGTACCAGAACCTGCGCCCCGACTACATCGCAGCATTTTTCAACGTGATCAACTGGGACGCTGTTGCTGAGAACTTCGCTGCCGCGACGGCATAGGTTCTGATTGACAATCAAACTGAAAGGCGCATTGCTTCTACAGCAGTGCGCCTTTTTTTTGAGACACTTGGCAGGAAAATGGATACCGGATGATGGCGATCAGAGATTAGGACTGAAGAGACAACAAAGAACCATCCAATGCCGCAAATAGATGAACTGCTTATTGAAATGAAAGACGCAGGCGCGTCCGATTTGCATCTGGTCGTTGGGCAACCGCCCAAAATCAGGATCCACGGACACCTTCAAGACCTCAGCTCGCATGCTGCACTTACCGAGGATTCATTAGGCGAGCTTCTGGGCGAGATATCCGCCGAGAGCGACTGGGAACGATTCAAAAATGACAACGACCTTGATTTTGCGTACGGACTGGAAGGGATTGCCCGTTTCAGGTGCAACTATTTTCGGCAGATCATAGGTATGGGAGCGGTTTTCAGGATCATTCCTGAAAAGATTCTGACCCTGGATGAGCTCGGGATGCCTGCGGTTCTCAAACGTCTCGCTGATTTGCGTTCCGGATTAGTATTAGTCACCGGACCGACGGGAAGCGGAAAATCCACCACGTTGGCGGCGATGATCGACTACATTAATTCCACACGTGCGTGCCGGCTGCTGACCATCGAAGATCCGATCGAGTTTGTTCATCCAAACAAGAAGTCAATTATTCTCCAGCGCGAGGTGGGTTCACAGACCCATTCCTTTGCTCATGCCCTTCACAGTGCGACTCGCGAGGATGTCGACGTCATCCTGGTGGGTGAAATGCGCGACCTGGAAACGATATCGAACGCGCTGACCGCCGCGGAAATGGGTTCACTTGTTTTTGGTACTCTGCATACAAACAACGCGCCCAAAACAGTCGACCGGGTGATCGATGCCTTCCCGGCTGACCAGCAGGACCAGGTCCGAACGATGCTGGCGGAATCTTTGCAGGGAGTCGTCTCTCAGCTTTTGCTCCGCACGGCAGACGATCTCGGCCGCATTGCTGTGAACGAAATCATGACGGCCAGCCCCGCGCTGGCGAGCATGATCCGCCAAGGCCAGGTGGAGAAAATAACTTCCTATATTCAGGCGGGTCGCGGTGAAGGTATGCAACTCATGGATGACGCCATCTACAATCTGCTGCAGGAGGGGAAAATCACCCCGCAGGAGGCATACTTGAAGGCACAGGATAAATCGCGTTTCGAGAGCGCGCTGGGTGATCAGTTGCCGGTTTGATGGGAGCAATTGAACTCAGCGGCATGCAGGCAAAAGAAGAGGAAGATCCCCCCTTAAACTATCACCGAAAGAAGCAGTCGTGGAAAGACTCCCTTAGTCTTCCTCTTCAACATCCTCGTCTTCCAAGGGCGGTCTTTCCTCGCCCTCGCGTGGGAGGTCTTTCTCACCCCGTTCATCACGCGGTCGTTCTCTATCGCCCTCGCGTTCAACTCGGCGGTCACCCTCTCTCCTGCGGTCGTCGTCGCGTTCTCGTTCGCCCTCGCGCCCAACTCGGCGGTCACCGTCTCTCCTGCGGTCGCCGTCGCGTTCGCGTTCGCCTTCACGTTCGACTCGTCGGTCACCCTCTCTCCTTCGGTCCCCGTCGCGTTCTCTTTCGCCCTCGCGTTCAACTCGGCGGTCACCCTCTCTCCTGCGGTCGCCGTCGCGTTCTCTTTCGCCCTCGCGTTCAACTCGGCGGTCACCCTCTCGTTCGACTCTCCTGTCCTCATCTCTTGGCCTTTCACCTTCCCGTTCTCTTCGGTCTCCTTCCCGCTCTCTTCGGTCGCCATCGCGTTCGGTTCTCCGGTCAACTCTTGGCCGGTCCCCGTCGCGCTCTCTTCGATCCACTTCTCTCCGGACCTCGCCTTCTCGTCTGACTTCCCCGTCGCGCTCAACTGTCTCCCTGCGTTCAGCCCGTTCGCGTCGTTCGGCCTCACGGCGTTCTGCTCTCTCCGCATCTTCGCCGCCTGCCTTTTGGGCGGGCACAAACTTCACAGTGTTCTTGTTGATCCAGCCGCCTGGCGGATCGACACCGTACCAGGAGCCGCGCACGTTAATCACCTCGAGCTCAATTCCCTTTCGCACGGTGGCGATGATTTCCTTTCCCTTGAAGACCGGGGCGCGGTCCCGTTGGACGATCACATATCCAAGGCTCTCGGCAATGGCCGGCACTGGCAGTGTCAGAATAAGAATGAGTGCAAATCGCATAAGTGCTCCTGAATTAGCGTTGTGGAGACGGCAGGGGGCGTCGACAAAGGACGGATTATAGAGTTTTCAGGAAAAAATGAAAAAAACGGGAAGATTTCTTGATCGTTCGCGAACGGTTGATAATCTCCCCGCCGTTCGGAGGAAGCGCATACTCTTCTTGCGCCTTTGAACGGTTCAAAATAATCCCCCAACTTCAGACATATTCGCCTTCATTCATGCTCATTTCCCGTTACCAGCATATAGCCGAAACATGGAGTGAAACCGATTCAGGTCCAGCTCTAAGAAATTCGGCATGCAAAATGGGAGTAGGCCGAATGTGATTTCAGGGCAACCCAGCATTTTCCAAACCCTGGAGTCACAAAAGGCTTCAGGGTTTTTTTTGTTGTAAGTCTTTTACTTTCACCCCATTGCCGCGGAACACAGTCGGCAGATTTAAGGCCCGTCGCTGACGAGGCCAGATTCAAACCATGTTCTCGTATCCAAGTCTCTCATTACCGCGACCCCAGATAACAGACGCGAACCCGCGCTGGGCCCGCGATCATTTTATCGCGGAACGGGTCGGATACGGCGCAGTACAAAAAAGAACCGTCCATACCTCCCTTATGTGCCTCACCGATTCCAGCAATCTGATTAAGGGAGGTGGACCTTAGGGCTTTAAACGAAATCAATCTCGATTTTTTCTTAAAGCCCTGAGGCCACAAACCTCAGGGCTTTTTTTGTTCCATGCCCTTCAGCGAGCAGACGCTCATTGGAAACGGGCTCAACCCCATGGAGGGAATCATGACTGTCAGAGAACTCAACGCAGAGAAGAAAATGCTGAGCTGCCTCAAGTGCGGCAAGCCGTTCAAAA
Source organism: Planctomycetota bacterium (assembly GCA_030740295.1). The sequence goes on along the minus strand of JASLXP010001255.1, from coordinate 5,288 downwards.
CCGACAGATGCCACCGCATCTGCGCTCGCTGCAAAAAGGCTATGTTCCGCTACCAGGAGGGTATCCGTCCTGTTTACGTTTACTCTTACGGCGTGGAATATGACGAAGACTTCGTGAAAGCCGCGGAGTCTGGCTCTCAAGTCAGTGTTGATGCAATGACCGTTGAGGTCTGAAGCCACCGGGGCCGTCGCTTACTCGCCTGTGCGACGCCCCGGTGCTTCTCTTTTAAAGGTGTCTGGGCGCGGGATTCAAGATTCAGCGGGATTCAGGATTCAGGATGCCTCTGAATCCCGACCTCTAAATTCATCATCCCGATGCCGAAGTTGGCAGTGCCCTGAATCCCGCCGAATCCAGAATCCCGTTGAATCCTGAATCCCCCTGAATCCTGAATCCCACTGAATCCTGAATCCTGAATCCTGTTGAATCCTGAATCTTGGACCTTTACTGGCTGAAACATCCGGTGGGCTCCGTTTTCCTGCAAAAGTTTCGTTTCCCCTGGATTCTTCTATAGTTAGTCACTCCCGGATTTTCTGGAAGCGACTTTCTCTATATGCTCGCGGGCATCCCACAAAAGCTGTGCGCAACGATTGTTCTGCTGCCGCTCAGTCTCTGTTTTTCAAAAAACTATGAGACGGCGACAATCGAGAGCTACGAACACGAACGCGGCCTGCGCATTGAAGGCCATAAGGTCGATCCGGCCAACAAATTCACCTTGGGCGCGGAAGACGTCAAAGATGGAGCGAAGCGTCTTAATCTGAATTACAGACTGGCCAGCCCAGAGAGCGAGGTGATTGTGGCCAGACCTTTCAAGGTGAGATCTCGTGTCTATCGGCTGTCCATTCAGGTTTTCGGTGATGGCAAAGGTGCGCAGATTGGATTCCTGTTAAGGGCAAACAACGGCATTCTGGTCCGATCACCGCTTGGTATGGTTACCTTCAAAGGGTGGAAGACACTGCAGACACGATATGTGTCCCCGAGCTCGGCGGCAGCAGGCAACCCCTACAGGAACGATGTCAATAGATCGACCTGGATGTTTCGAATGCCTCGGATGAATTATCCATTTGTTCTGGAAGGCATCTATCTCCGCAGCCCCAGGCCGGTGGAAGGCGCTCTGGCCTTTGACAACCTGTCGATTATGGGCCGGTTTCAGTTGGAACACCTTGTGGTTGTGAAACTCAGACCCAAAAACGGGACGCCCTATTTCTGGGGGCAGGATAAACCCGCCATGGCTTTCGAGTTTTCCACGCCCGGCACAGTAGCTGTCAAGGCCAATTTGCAGGTTATTCTGAAGGACTCTCGAGAGAAGGTCATCTCTACAATAATCAATGAGCCGGTCGCGGTAGAGAGCGGCAAAGTCACGACGAAGCCCATTCCGATCGATGTTGCCAGCTATGGTGCGTATTACGTGCAGTGCAGATTGGGGATGGCGAGCAGTCGCAAGAGTTTCTGCTGGTTGCCGGGCAAGGCGAGTGTCAGCCCTGCAGGCAGACTGGGAGTCACGGTCGATGACCCCGGAATCGGTGAGGATATTCCGTTCTATCTGGAGGCGGCCAAATCGATGGGAGCGAGCCGCGTGCGGTTTCGATTCATGTGGAATCAGATTGAAGGAACGCCGGGCGAGTATTCATTTCCGAAGAGGTACGATCTGGCCATCGAATCGTGCCTCAGGCTCGGACTGCAGCCGCTGGTGGTAATCGGGGATCTGAATCCGCATTATGAGTCCGGCAGATTTCCGCAGTCTGACGAGGCCATGAAAGCGTTCTCAGATTTCGGGCTGGCCATGGCCCGACGCTACAAGGGGAAGGTCAGGCATTGGGAGGTCTTTAATGCAACCAACTCGTCCCGTTTCAACCTTCAGAGCGCCAAGCCTTACATGAAGCTCCTGGAGCGGCTTTACCCGCTCATGAAGGCTGAAGACCCCGAATCTGTCATCGTGGGAGGCAGCATTTACGGCATCCAGTTCAGCTATATTGAAGACATGATGGGCACTTACCTCGGAGATGGCATGGATGCCTTTTCCGTGCAACCAACCCACTACGGTTCCTCAGACTTTTACCTCGAGTATTACTTCCAATCCTATCTCTCACGGCTGGGTCGGAATCTCAAAGCCTATGGCGCGGGCGACCTGAACGTATGGCTGACTTCCATCTGGAACAGTCGTGCGGTCAGACGTTCGAACTCAGGGGGCGGGAGTTCCTGGAACCACTTCGGGGACCGCAATGCCGCCTCGAAGTTTTGCCGCATGGCCCTGGCCTCCACGCCATACGATTTCTGTGAAGGTGTGTACATCCATTCGCTCACAGACGGTGTAGTGTCTCAGAGGTCTTACGTGAATGCGCTCATTGATCCGGATGGCTCACCCACCGCCGGATATGCCGCATTCAATACCGTAGCGAGAATGATCGGTCACAAGCGTTTTGTAAATAACCTGCCCATTGAGGTCAGCAACAAGAGCGGCAGAGGCAACAATTATGCGCCCTTTGCCCATCTTTATAGCAACGACAATGGAAAACTCCTGGCAGCATGGACGCGCGCCGGCTACTTCACCTACAACTTCAAAACAGACGCCGAACAACTGATCCTCACCGATCTCATGGGTAATGAGAGCACCGTGAAAACATGGAATGGCCTCCTCTCGCTGCGTCTCTCAAATGAACCGACCTTCATCAAGGGATTCAGCGAAATTGAAATCGGTCCGCCTATCTTCAGCCTCACAGGTCCGGAATCGTCGCCGGCCGGTCTGCCGGTCGAGATGGAGTTGACGTTGGCCGAGGGCTTTCCAAACGAAGGGTTCGAACTCGAGCTGCCGAGCGGCTGGCAGTCCGAATGGACCAGCACGACTGACCTGAAGCTCGCCCTGCCGGAGAGAGTATCCCTGGGTAACCACTCTGTGACACTGAAGCCGAAGAACTTTCCTGGCATGTCGAGCTCCACCAACGTTTCGCTCCATGAAAGCACTGTATTGAAATTATCTGCGGCGGAGGATGGTACACTCAAAGTGACTGTAACGAATCCATTGCCGATTGTTCGAAAGGCAAACGTGCAGGTCAGTCTTTATGCGCCCGAGGTGTCCAAAGAACTTCTTTCGGAAGAATTCACAGTCCCCGCTGAAGACTCGATAGTGAAACTGTTTCAGGCCGCGGCAGAGCATCCCGAAGGTTATTCCCAGGCCCGGATCATGGCACGACTGAACACTGGTCGTGGCAGCGGCAAGCGTGAAGTGTTTTATCTGGGCAATACTCCGTGTTACGAGATGAGCAAAGTCGATCTCGACGGCAGCCTGGTGGAGTGGCAGGGGCTCAGGCCCGCCTTGCTGGATCAGAAATATCAATACAACGAGGAGCGTTCTCCCGATCGGAAATCAGCCGAAGACCTTTCGGCCCGCTTCTGGACCGGCTGGGATTCGGAACAATTCTACGTGGCCGTCGAAGTGGCGGACGAAACCCACAGAAACCCTTACTCCGGCAATTACCTCTGTTACGGCGACAGCATTCGATTTACCGTCGCGGGCGAGCAATTGGCCTCTGATTTCGGTGTGGCAAAGCTCGGCTCCGGCATGATTAACACCCATGAATTCTATCCCTCCGGCAACAACGGCCCGGATGACCTGAAAGCCAAGATCGTCCGGACTGGCACTAAGACTTTCTACGAAGTAGCAGTGACCTGGCCGCGGCTGAGGGTTCCCTACGAACATCGCGATCGGCTGAGATTCTCACTATTGCTCATTGATGCAGACATCCGCAAAGTGGAAGGCGTGATGGAGTGGTGCAACTGGCCGGGCTGGTCGTCATCCATGCGGGCGGAACATCACAACCCGATGATTTGGCTGAAGGGGAATCAGCAGCCTTGAGTTGAAGGCACTTCCACTCGCCGTATAACTCATTTCCCACCCGACGAATCCCACCTCAACAGTCGCCAGGCGAAGCGGCTGATTCAAATTCGGTTTGCAGTAACCCGCCTCTCGGGTACGCAGGAGCGCAAGTGGCCTATCTCTTGCTCAACTCAGAATCTGATTCCGCAGAGGAACGCATCGAACTGATCTTTGGCACGACGTGTATCGGCCGCTCTGCACTCTCAGATGTGCAGATTTGTGCTGAGAACATCGGTCGTAAAACGGCAGAACTCAAGAGGCTCAAAGACGGCAAGTATGCCCTGCTCCGAATGAATGGTGCGACCGTCAAGGTGAACGGCAGCGAGCTAGACGAACACTGCGTCCTCGAAGATGGCGACCATATAGAAGTGGGCGCAACCAGGTTGAAATTCCATCAGCCCCAGAGCGATTTTGACAAGCCTGAAACTGGCGCACAGCCCGGGCGTTCGCTGCTCTCCAAGCTCTGGCGCCTGGGCGCAGGCACGATGGCCTCACGGGTGGTTGGGCTCGGACGGGAGGTGGTGATGGCCTCTTATTTCGGGGCCGGCGCTGCGATGGATATGTTTCAGACTGCTTTCATGATCCCCAATCTCTTCAGACGCATTCTCGGGGAATCGGCGATGGAGAGTGCGTTCATGCCAACGTACAAGACATTCACCGAGCGCGGCGATAAAGCGCAGGCATGGCGTCTGGCTTCGACCATCCTGAATATACTGGCAATCACTCTCAGTTTGATGGCGGCAATGCTCTACTTTCTTGCGCCGTGGATCGTCCACGCCATTGCCCCCGGTTTCAGCGAAAGCATGCTGATTCAAACGGTGAGACTCACACGCCTGATGCTGCCGTTCACCGTCTTTATCGGTATTGCTGCATTCCTTGGGAGCCTGTTGCTCGCCCGGCATAGCGACACTTATTACAGCCTGGCGCCGATGCTTTTTGGCATCGGAGCGATTGCCGGCATCGTCCTTTTCTATGAGTCGCTCGGAATGCTCGCTCTTGGTGCAGGAATATTGCTTGGTGGCGCAGGGCAGATGCTGGTGCAGTTGCCTGCCCTTGTGCAGCGTGGCAGCGGGTATCGGCCGGTCATTGATCTTAAGCATCCAGGTGTGCGGAAATCCATCAGTCTGATGGGGCCCATTTTTTTGACGTCGGCCGTTGACAAACTGGGCGATTGGACCAAACGTCTGGTGGCCTCCTTCCTCATGACCGGCAGCCTCTCCGCTCTGACATTTGCCACCCGGCTGGTGCACCTGCCGTTCGCCGTCATTGGCCTCGCCCTGAGCCGCGGGGTGGTTACTACGTTGGCTGAGGAAAACGCGCGCAACGACATGAAGAGTTTCCGGACGAAGGCGCTGGAGGCCATCCACATGTGTGCCTTCCTGATGTTGCCCGCGTCGGTTGGTATCGCCGTTCTTGC
>JASLXP010001254.1 GCA_030740295.1 Planctomycetota bacterium | reverse complement strand
GTGGCAGACGAATCTCTCCGGCCGATGGCTCTTCGGGGCCTGACTGCTTATTCCGATCCCAAGACCCCGTCAGTCATCCTCTCTGCCTATCCACAACTCGATGCCTCTTCAAAGCGAGTGGCGATAGGGGCCCTGACATCGAGGCCGGCCTATGCCTCAGCGCTGCTGGATGCTGTTGCCAAAGGCCGCGTCCCGCGCACTGACCTTTCTGTTTTCACCGTCCGCAAGATCGGCCAGATGCCCGGTTTGAAGGACAAGCTCGTGAGCGCGTGGGGCACGGTCAGGCCCGTCAGCAAGCCGGACCTGATCCGGAAGTATCAGGCAATGCTGCAGCCCAAATCGATTGCTCAATCCGATCCCGTGCAGGGCCGTTTAGCCTTCGACAAAATCTGCGCAAACTGTCACACACTTCACGGCGCGGGTGCTGATATCGGGCCTGACCTTACCGGCTCGGACCGAACGAACCTAAGCTACCTGATCGAGAACATTATCGATCCCAATGCGCTTGTCGGGCGCGATTTCCAGCTCACGACCATATTGACGAAGGAAGAACAGATCCTGTCAGGCATTGTGAGAAAGCAGACCGGCAACGCGGTGACGCTGCGGACGACCAACGAGGAGGTCGTCGTCCCCCGCGAGGAGATCGATCGCATCAAGACGGAAGATAGTTCCATGATGCCCGAGGGTCTTCTTGATCCGTTGAAACCGCTGGAGGTCAAAGACCTGTTCGCTTACCTGGCCAGCCCGGAACAGATCCCTCGGTTTGGCGAGCAGAAGCGGATCTTCGATGGCAAGACCTTCGAAGGTTGGGAAGGTAATCTGAAGTGGTTTCGCATCGAAGACGAGGCCATCGTCGGTGGGCACATGACCGGCCCCATACCGCGAAACGAATTCCTCTGCACGGAGCAGGAATACACTGATTTCGACCTCCGGCTCAAAGTCAGGCTGAAGGGGCGGGGTGCAAACTCCGGCATTCAGATTCGTACTCGGCGCATTCCCAATCATCATGAAGTCATAGGCTACCAGGCGGACGTGGGACGGGGCTGGTGGGGCAAGCTCTACGATGAATCCCGCCGCGGCCGGGTTCTGGCACAGCCGAACGCAAAGGAATTCGCAAAGTTCCTGAAGCCTGACGACTGGAACGACTACCGGGTTGTCTGCTACGGCCGCCACCTGCTCATCTGGGTAAACGGATACAAGACCGTGAGCTTTCAAGAACCAGATCCCAAGGTCTGGCGCAAAGGAATCATCGGTGTCCAGATCCACGGCAGCCGGAACCCCTCGGAGGCGTGGTTCAAGGACATAACGATTGCTGTGCCGGAGAAGAAGTGAGATTCGTTATTACCCACATTTCTTTACACCGAAGGTGTTGCGCCTTCCAGCCCAGGGTTGTGAGGCTTTGCGAGCTACCCTGGGTCCACGGGGCAACGGGTGCCTCTTACCCCGAAGGGGTTGTGCCCATATGTAATTTGTTTGCGTCCACAGATATAGGCGCAACCCCTTCGGGGTAGAAGCTGCTCCGCTCCAGAACCCAGGGTAGCTCGCAAAGCCTCGCAACCCTGGGCTGGAAGGCGTAATGCCTTCGGCATAAAAAACGTGTTGTTAATCCTCCTCCAAATCTTCAAAGACACTGTCTTCGTCGTCGCCTTCCTCTTTTTCACCGAGGAGGTCACCGAGGTCGACACCGGCGCCGCTTGACTTTGCTTTGCCGTGGAAGCGGACGTAGCCCCACAGATCGGGCTGCAGGCGGGCCTCGGAGGGGGCGTCAGCGAGGGTGGAGGTGGCTTTGTTTGACCAGTAGTGACGGGCGAGAACCTGGGTGCCCGCAGGGTCGGACTCGAGGTAGCCCCAGTCCATTTTGAGGAGGAGGTCGGGGGTGATGGTGAGTCCGATTGATTTGAGCGGCACGGCTGCATCCAGCGTGAAGCCGATGACGGCGTCGCTGTTATGCGGGGTGTGGCGGGTGTAGCGCATGTATGCGCCTTCCAGCTTTTTAACTTCGTCGAACTGGACGCTGGTTACGGGGGACGTGATCGTCCATCGGTCGTCGGCCTTGGTGCCTGGCTTGACTGCGTTGTAAAGCACTGCGATTGGCCTGTCGTTCATGCGGGAGAAGAGGAGGCGTATATCTCCCTTGACCGGGGCGCGCCGCGCTGCATCGGCATCCGGGTCGGTAGACAGCATGAGATCGACGCATGAGCCGGTTTTGAAAAGGCGATCCCATCGCTCACCGCGGTTCACCAATTCCGGTTTCCGCATCACTGTGTAATAGAGGTGGAGATACTGGTCGTCATAGGTCATGCCGAATTGGGTGTAGTCGTTGAGGGCTACCTTCGTCACTTCTTTCCAGTCTTCGACTTTTCCACGCGGAAGAGGTGGCTTTACTGTCCGGTTGCAGTCGTAGATTTTGACTTCGTCCCGGGCGCGGTAACGTGCCACTTGCCTCTCCCATTTCATGGCGGCCGCGACATCCTCGGGGGTGACGGCCAACGTGCCGCCGATGCGCTTGAATTCGTCCAGGCCCTTCACTTCGACGACGCCTGCCCAGTGGTGGCCGGCCACCGCGTAGTATTTGCCGTCCTGGCGTGCGCGGCAGAGCCAACCGGAGAAGTGTTCCTGTCCCGCGGCGACGTTGGACAGGTCGAGCCCTCGATGGTGTTCCTTCATGCTCCACGCGATTCGCTTTTCGTCGCGAAGGTCGCGGAAAATGCGCGTCGCAAGCAGGCCGTCTTTTGTCCAGACATTCCAACTGCCGAGGTTGGCGTTTATCACGAAGAACTCACCAAGGTCGCCTTTGGCCGCGGTCTCGTGCCCCACCATCGCGAACTGGCACACGACCTGGCCAGTGCTGAAGGGCCTGCAACTGCGGTCGGGCCCGACTCCGGTGCCTTCGTTGGGGTAGGCCCAGATCTGCTCGCCTTTTGCGTTGTATCCGGTATCGGGGAACTCATTTCCGAGCCTGTAAAAGGAGCCGTCATTAAATCGAAATGCAACGCCTCTCATGTAGCCTCGCACGCAGCTCAGCGTTGTCTTGCTCTTCTTGTAGAGGGGCGCGCCATTGTCGAGAAAACGATCGACCACGAAGCGAAAGTGGCCGGCCTGCACGCCCAGGTCATCGTTGAAACGTGTAAGGGGCCAGATAGTGCGTGGCTCGAAGTCGACCTCGTTCACATCGACCACGCCATCGCCGTTCTGGTCTGCCCAGATGAACTCGAGCTCCGTCAGGAGTTTTCCGCCGAGTGAATCAATAATCGCCTGCTGTTTTAGAGGGCTGAACTGATCGGCGTATCCCATGGCTGCGACTGGACGCAGACGGTTCTGATCATGGAGGTATACGACCCCAACCGGTCGAGTGAATCTCGGGCCCTGGGGACGGGTCACGAAATAATCTCGCCCCCGGATCGGAATGTGGACTTCGCCGCTCACCCACATCCACGGACCGGTGGTCAGCAGGTTGGCGAGGCGGCTTGTCCCCGTTCCCCAATCGAGTTTGAACTCGAGCGGGCCATAAACAAGACGAGTCTTGTCATGAGGGTCGAGGACGCCGCCGCCGCCGTAAGCTGTCGGTCCCAGGATGTCGCGCAGGTGGGTGCCGCCGGTTGTGAAACAGGCCACGCGCTTGGGCCAGTAGTTTCTGTCCACGACCCAGAGCTTTTCCTCCTTGTCCACCGCCATGCTCGAGAGGTTTTCAAAACGCGTGGGATCCCACGGCCCGGCACGATACCCGCCCGGAGTACCGATGCTTCGCAGGTGTTTGCCTTCGGCTGAGTAGACTCGAATCACCTTGCGCTCTTTTGCCGCATCAAAAACGTAAATCTGTTTCCGTCCATCGACAGCGATTGAGGTGGGCCGCATAAGGTCTTCCGCAAGCGCCTGATGCTCGCCGCCATCAAGATTGACCTTGACCAGTTTTCCTGCGCTCAAGGCGTAAAGACTGCCGTCTGCGTCGAAATCAAGATCGCCGGGCTTGGAGATGGCAATTTCCTTCTCGATCTTTTTCGAAGCGGGGTTGAGTATTTCGAGCCGTTCGGTCATGAGCGATTCCACCGGCGGTTCGCCGCCCAGGAATTGGAGCGGGGCCACGCCGAACAGACGGCACCGTGACGCGTCAAGGCCGAGTAGATCTTTGGCACAACTGCCCTCGCGGGTGGGCGTCGTCCATTGCTCCACCACACGCAGCCGGATGGCGCGGGTGGTCACCTCTCTTCCAAAATCGACAACGCCGTCCATGTATCGGGCGTCGGCATTGTGGCCCCCGAATCCGGAGTGTTGCATGCGCCGCCGGGGAATGTACTTGCCCACCATCTGCCAATGCTGCGTGCCGGCCATTTCAATCCGGGCGCCGGCCGGACCGTTCCAGACATCGACCTCGGTGAGGGAACAATCAATCTCCTTGATTGCGAGCCCGCGAACCTTCTGGGGGGCATCCCAGTTCATCAGGTAGATTTCTGGATCGGATTTGGATAGCGGCCTGTCCCGCCTGGCCACCCACACGCCCTGCTTATCGACCTGTCCGCTGCTGACGCGCACCTTGGCCGAAGCAAAGAGGTTCCTGTATCTGCGACGGAGCATCTGGAAGCCTTCCAGTCGCCCTTCCCAGGCGTTGCTCTTCTCGTCGTCTTCCAGTTCGGCCTCCAGAGCAGCGAATTCGTTGTCATCGCCTTTCACGAAGGTGATGCGCAATGCACGGGTGGAGGTATCCGGGGGAGCGACCGCGACATCCCAAGGCAGCTTCCCATTGGATTCAAATGGGTGCCACTGTTCCTCTTTGTCCGGGTCAGGCGGGTAGGGCGAGGCCGCTTTGAGCACGCTGAGCTTGACGTGAAGTTCTTCGCTTTGCGGAACAGGATAAACGCAGCTTCCTATCTGCACCGGTTTGTTGAACGCGAGGAGAATGTGCTGTTGGCGCTCGGGCCCGCGCACCGAATGGAGATATGTCAGGCCGTGATTGGCAGCGTAGCCGGGGGGCGTACCGGTGAAGCGAAAGAGGCGCAGAAAGTCCCCCCGTGGGTTGGGCACGATCTCGTAGGGATATTTGGGTTTGCGCGCCTCTCTGTAAAAGGGCAGGCAACGGTTAATGTCGATGGCGCCCATCCCCACCGCGTTCGTCAGCCATTTCTGTTTCGCGTTGATGGAGAGGAAAACCTTGCCGTCATGAAGAGCGATCCCCTCACAGCCGCGGACGCGGCGTTCATCCGTCCTGGCACGGAAGACCTCGGTCACCTTGTGGTTCTCGGCGTCCACCTCCCAGACGCGGTCGGCCCCGGCATCCTCACCGTGCCAGCCGAACGCTTCCACGTAGACTTTCTTGCCGTCCGAGACAACGCGATGACCGCCTGTCCAGGCGCCGAAGCTATGGATGCCCCATAGCTTCTTGCCGTTGATATCGCAGGCGGCAAAGCCGACCCCGCTTTCAGGGACGGGCGCGCAGAAGAAGGTGTAATCGCCGCCCGCACAGACGCCGCGGGGTGGTGAGTGATCCGCCAGCCACCCGCCCGGCCCGGCATGGCCGTTGAGCCACGGCGCATTTTCAGGGTGATGAACGGAAACATTGGGATAAACCGCCTGCTCGTAAGTCAAACGGAGCTCCGGCCCGGTGATGGCCTTCCAGCGATAAGCACCGGGCTTGACAAAGTGACCGTCCTCGTCCTTGAGATCCCAGCGTTCTTCGCAGCCACCATCTTCGCGCAGCACCCGAGCCATCAGATTGCGCACGCGCCTGCCATCTTCGCTGTCGACGACCAGGGTCACCGCTCCGGGTTTTTGCAGGTCGTATGCGATTCGGTAGGGCGGCCTGCTCGGTCCCGCGGCGTCGAAGTCAGGCACCGGAGCGTCTTTCAGATCAGTCAGGACCAGGAGAGATTGAAGCTCCGCTATCTGGGTCTGATGAGAGCTGCCACCGCCAGTCCTTTTCCAGGCCTTCAGGATTTTGAGACGGAGCCCGCGCAGTTCGACCGGCTCGTTGAAGGCACTCCAGCGCCCCCTATCGGAACGCACAAATAACTTCTGACCGCCGCGAAACCGAGACTTCACCCGGCGCCACTGTTTCTCCCTCGCCACCAGGGGATTGCCCTTCTCCGGACCTCGGTATTTCTCGAATTGAAGGGTGACAAAGTTGTCTCTGGAAAAGACGCCGACCACCGGCCGCGGCCTCTCCCAGGCCATGGCGAACCAGCTCGGCTCGACATCGCTGATGAAGGCGCCCCGGACATTTCCACGATCATCCACGCCCGTGCTGAACCACGGGCCCTTCCCACGAACAACATGTGCGGCTCGATGCAGTCTTCCTCCTCGATTGGTTGGTGCAAGATACTCGCTCTTGGCCGCCACCGAGGCCGCATGGGCAATGTTGAAGAGACGGTGCCTGTAGATGCGCACCGGCCACGCCTGGCTCGTTCCTCTCTTTAAGTGATCGCTCAACAGAACCGCCCGCGTCTTCACTCCCTTGGGAAAAGGGGTAACGCTGATGCCGCGCTGAAGCGGAGGAATAGAAATACTCCTCCAATGCTCAGGCACTGCCGGATCTCCGGGGAACGGAGCGCCGTCTTTCAATATGTGTAGAGACTGATTACTGCAAAGGACCGATCCGATGGCAACGGGCCTCCTGAAGGCGATCCGGTAGTGGAACGTCTCGGCCTTCGGGGTATCTCCGCGGTAACGGTCTGCCCCCATACCCGCCCTCCCGGCCGACCACGCACGATTCCAACCTTCAGTCCGGGACGTCATCTCGACCAGGCCCAGGGCCTGTTTAAGCTTCTCCGATTTCACTGGCTGCCGCTTGCCGTCGTGCCAGGTAGCGCACTGCTCCAGATCGAGATCAGCAATCGTGATGGCTGGTGCAAAAGGATCGTAATCGCCTGCGTGGACCGCCTGCAGGGATAACAGACAAACGGTCCCGAAAGTCAGGCAATGTCGATTCATGATGGCTGTTCCAGGGCTAGATTATTCCTACAGCGAATAATTCAGGCGTAACTTGTTGGAGTAACGGCTTTAGCCGGGCCTGGGGAGCTGTCGCCAACTCGGGCCCGGCTAAAGCCGTTACTCCAACCAAGCTGCCTCAAGGAGTATGATTCGTGCTTTCAAATGCAACATCTCTCAGAAAACTAACGCTGTAGGATTATCCAGATGCATTCAAGGTTAGGATCTTATCTGCAGATGCACATGCCCTCAGTCAGGAGTTGTACGGTTATGCAGCGCGAGGGCACGTTCTCCTGTGATGTGGAACCGATCCTCGTGGATGCGCCTTGAATTAAACACGACGTCATAAGAAATCGCGCATCCAATTGGGGTAAGCCCGTCAGTAACGGCGTACGGGCAGGTAGCGGGTGGTTTTAACCACCGGATTCCGATCAGAGCTGCAGTCAACATTGCTCCCCTGATGGCCCTGCAAACACTTCCCCCAGTGCGATGGCGGCCGGCTTGGGATTGCCGTCGAAGTCCACGATCGCGGTATTGGCAGTGCAGGGGAAGCAATCGTGACCGTGCCAGATCAGGATGCCGCCGCAGGCTGGGAAGCGGGTCTTGCAGGTTTCGGCGGCGATTCGCAAAGCGATGGCCTGGCGCTCCTGTCCCCATGCCACGAATTCTTCGAGGTCTTCTGGTTCCCGTTCCTTCTCTTTGATGAATTCCGGCCATTCGATCCACCAGGGCGTTCTGCGCCAGAGGGGGTTGTCGAGAGAGGCGGGCATTTCATCGAGGTCGCCTTTGTATTTCCTGGTCAGTTCGGCCGGCGATGGGCCGGGGGCGCCGACCTCGGAGCGAAAGAGGGCGTCATCCCCTTCCCAGTAATCCTGCCTCCAGGTTTCGACGGTCGAGTCCATTATTTGCCAGGGGCCGTGGACATCCCAGTGTACACCATCATCCCGGCGGCCCGTTCCGCAGTAAAAAGTCGGCCCCGACGCTGAGCAGGGCAGGTAACGGCGACCGGGGTCTAGCTCCCGGACCAATTCCCCGAGCCGTCCAAGCATTGGGTGGGATTCGTCGAGGGGTTTCATCTCGTCCATGAGCTCATTTCCGCCGCACCAGAGGAGGAGCGAGGCATGATGCTGTCGCCTTGCGATGTAGGACCGGGCAATTTCCTCCATCTCCGCGATGCTGGTCTCGTCTTCCGGCGGGTAATTATCCATTCCGGAACAGCTCAGGGGGAATTCTGCCCAGACCATCAGGCCCAATTCATCACAGAGGTCAAAGAAACATTCTTTCTCGAGGATACCCACACCGTTGATACGGAAGGCGTTCATATGGAGGTCCCGGTAGAGCTCCAGGCGTTTCCGGTAATCGGCGGTGGTAACATCGGCAAAGTTCGGGCGAATCGGGCTCCAGTTGATGCCTTGCAGGAATACCTGCTGGCCGTTGACGACACAGAGCCAGGGATCCGCTTCCGAGGGCGCACCTGCGCAAGGTTCCCACCGGATATTCTTGAAGCCGATGCGGCGCTCGACCTTGTCCAGCTCGCGACCTTCGGAGTCCAGGAGTTGTGTCACAAGCAAATACAACGGTTGCTCGCCCATGCCATTCGGCCACCAGGGGTCAACGTCGAGGCTATCCCAGACGAATCCCCGGGCCAAGAATTCCGTGAGTGGAGTCTCATCACTGAAAACCACTGACGACCCGTCGCTCAAAGTTGCCCGGACCGTGCAGCCCTCTCCGCCAGTTGCCGTACCGCTCAGCCTGAGTTTCCCCTGTTCCGTCTGCGTATCGAAATCGGTCAGGATTTTCAGGTCGAGAATTTCTGAATCGTCCAAGACCTCGATGAACGCTTCGTCCCAGATGCCGATTTGCACCATCCGGTTGATCCAGTCCCAGTGGTAGTTGAACCGCGGCTTCCAGTCTTTGACTCTGGACGTCCAGCCTGGAGTTCCGAGCCAGCGCGGGGGACATTCAAAAATGATCTGGAGAGTACTGCCGGCTTCCGTGAGGGGGAGATCAACGACGTGGGGCAACATGGAATTGCGGAACGAGAATACCTCCTCCCCGTTCAGGCGAATGACGCCGCTGTAATCCAGACCGAGGCAGCGGAGGCGTGCGGACATCCCCGGCACGATCCACTCTGTTGGGATTTCTGTCTGGTAAATCCAATGCCTGTTCTCCACCCATTCACACTGGCGGGCGTTAAGACCGATATTCCAGTCAGGTATCACGCCGGCGTCGAGTAGGGCCTGCTGGACGGAGCCGGGGACCTGCGCCGGCAGGGGCGGGATATCAGCCTTTGGAGCCTGAGCCGTCTCCATGCTCGTCTCCTGCCGCCAGACATGCGGAGTGTAACCTGCGAGGGTCCAGTCGAGAGTTGAGAGGTCGTAGATCTTTTTCATGTATGCAAGTTTTGTCCTTATCAGTTTCAGTTAGTATCGACCCCGAGGAGCGTGGTGGCGAATTCTAGCACTGATTCACTTAGTAAGGCAGGCAGGCAATGCTCCAGGCCTGACAATTGGTCATTTCATTTCCTCTCTCGTCGCGTAGATGAAATCAGCTAAGCTATCAAGCCTTCCGAATACTGTAAGAATTCACATTCATGGGTGCGCGATGAGGTCCTTTCACATTCTGATATCAGGCTTGCTCTGTTTCGCGATCCTTCGGGCCGACTGGGAAGACCATCCTCACCTGCCTGCGAACCTGCAGCGAGGGGCGGCCCGGTTTCTGAATGGGATTTCCGGGAGTTGGGGACATCGGCTCCTTGAAGAAGATCTGCCCGGGCTTGGGTTCACGCTGTTCTATTCCACGGACGAGGCATACGGCGCGCCTCAGTACCCGAAACCGGAACTGGTCTACCGGTATTTCAAAAGCCTGGGGATGGCGCAAGCGTTCTACATCTGCCCAACGACGCTGTACATCGATAACAAGAACGCACTTTACCGAGGCTATGACGATATCTGGTGGAGCAGCGTATTTGATAAATATCCTTACGCGGCCGCGGCCGCGGCCTGCGATCCGGATGGGAAGAGGAAGATGGCCTACAGCGGGTTTTGGACTCGCAACGTGAGCTCGCGCGCATCGGACAAATGGGCTGCGCACATCTCATCGGTCATGAAATGGATGTCCGGGGACTTCGCCTCTGTGAAGAACGAACATCTCAGGAAAACGCTGCGGTCACTTTCCACTGCGGGGCTCTGCGATGCCTTTTACCTGGACAACCCCGGCCTGATTGTTTCGTACGACGCACTGAGCCTGGAGAAGTTTCGGGCCTATACGACAGAAATGCTTGGCAGGCATGAAGACCCTCGAAAGTCGCAAGACGCGGCGATTCGAATCGCATGGCAGAATTTCCAATTCCGGACGCATGCGGATTACTTCAAGAAGCTCAAGGTGGCCGCTCATTCACTCGAACCGCCGCGAGTGATCTGGACAAACTACGCGGCCGGCGCCGAGCGTGAGATATCTGACGCTCGCGCCATCGACATTGTCTATTCGGAAAACACTCTGAATGCCCCGCCCAACCACTGGAATCTCTACGATTTCAAGAAGCTGCTTGCGCTGCAAAAGGGAGGGCCTGTCGGGATCTCTTATTACGCGTACCCATCGTGGACCAAATTGGATCCCCAAAACGAGTACCGAATACTGAGCTGGAGCGCTCGACCGGAATTCGTCTGCCTGGGAATTGCTGAGGGGATGTCCTCCGGTGGATCGCACATCCTGCATCCCGGGTCCATCCTCTATCACAGGGACTGGGCTGCTCAGATCAAAACCTATCTGCTCTTCCAGAAAAGAAACGAACGCCTGTTCAGCCTCGCGAAGATGGGATCGACGATTGCCATGGTCTATCCATCGGCGTCGGCCGGACGTGGAAGCCCGGATCTCATGCCGGCAGCAAGACACATCGCCTCACTGGGCTATCCCTTTGAAATCATTCTCGAAACGGACCTCACCCGTGAGATTCTGGCGCGAAATGATTTTAAACTGCTCATTGTGCCCCACGCACATTGCCTGGATGCCCCTCGTGTTGATGCACTGAAGTGGTTTGCCGAGCAAGGCGGAACAGTGCTCGTCTCACAACACTTTGCTGAACGGAATGAGCTGGGCTATCCACAGTCTCCCGAGATTGCAGCCAATCTCCTGGGACGGGCCAACAGTGGAAGATTCCTCTACAACCTGCCGCTCGATGCTGAGCTTGAGGGATTCGTGCCCGGACACAGCGGGCGCATCACTCTTCCGGTCGGTAACGCAAAAGAAGGCCGGGCATGGGTCACCTTCCAGGGCGCCGACGGGGATTACGAGGTCGGTGTTCAGTACTACGATGAGTGGGACGGGGAATCGACGGGCGCACTGCTCGTAAATGACAAGGAAGTCGATCGCTGGAAGTATGACGGTGAAGACAAACTCACCTGGCGAGTGGTCAAAGATGTTCCACTCAGGAAAGGCGATCGAATCGGCATCTATGGCAAGCAGGACATGGGCGAATGGTGCCGCATCTATAACCTTCGGGTGAGCCCCGCAGCTTTTCAGGTTTCGCTCTCTGAGACCCCAACCGGGAAAGGCAGGATCGTCCACAGTCCTGAAGCGATCGAGAGTTGGAACGAAGAGAGGCTCCGCAGACTTCTTAGCTCTGCCTCAAACGTCAGAGCTGATTTCGGAGCCGGCGAGAGAGTCACCGTGAACGCCCTCCGGACAAAGGACCGCAGGGCTCTGACGCTTCACCTCCTCAATCACACCATCCAGTCCGGCGAGTCCTACACCGCATTTTTGAATGAGAAAGCTGTGGCCCGCATTCAACTGCCTGCTCCGGAGCCGAGTGAGAAAGACGATCTGTATTTTGGAGTGATTGGCTATCACGAGCATAGCTCCGGTGTGAAGGTGAGCGTCAATGGTCGTGAACCAATCGCTCTGCAAACCAAGGCGAGAGGAAAGAGAGCCTGGATGTTCAAGGTTTCGCGAAAATGGATTCAGCCTATGAACACCATCGAGGTAAGAGGCGGTAACAGGAATTCTCACTCCGGAAGTTTCTTCTGCCTCTACATCGATCCAGAGAAGGAGTTACCGGCATCCGAATGGTCACCGGATGGAGAAAACTTCAGCAGCACAGACCTCTCTCACTTGAAAGGACAGCAGATGGGAGCGTACAGAGCTTTCTGGATTGCGAGCGGCGAGAAGCGGCCCAGTGCGACCTTTCACGTCAGGCTGAAGCCCGTTGAAAATGTCCGTTTGACGATTGAGGGAGATGAGGTG
>JASLXP010001253.1 GCA_030740295.1 Planctomycetota bacterium | reverse complement strand
CAGTTTTCCGTCCGGATTCACGGGCGAGAACTGGACTCTCACCTGCACATCTGTCATCGGCACCGATCCCCGGCAGTTCACCTTCAGTGTCTCAAACGGTTCGAGCACTTTTGGGGAATACACCTTCACGAGCAACGCGAGCGAAGCCTACGAATCCTCTGGCGGCGAGATCTCATTTCGAATTTCGAACGGCGGAACGGACTTCGCCGCCAACGACCGGTTCGTCATCAACGTCAATGAAAAAAACTCCGGCGTCAGCCAGGATGCCGCCGCAGGGCTTGCCGATCGTATCCGTGTTGAGACCACCCTCGCCCAGGATCTCGCGATCAGCGCCACAGAAGTCAGCCTCACCGACTCAGACAGCTTTCCGGCGAAGGGCTGGATCAGTGTCGGTGGCGATCTCATCGAATACATAGACAACGATCCCGCAAGCGACACCCTGACGATAAACAGCGATTCCGATTTTGAGAACGCCGATGTAAACACTGCTGCCACTACCGGCGCCAAGGTCGAGCTCGTCCTCACCGACTGGTCGGATCTTAACAACGTGATGGACGAGGCCGTGACTGCCAACGAGCTCACCGCGGATGACAAGGAGGCCATCTACCGCAGCGCGGTCAACCCGCTCGGAGATTTCGTCGCAAAATCGACGACCGGCATCATCTTCCGTTCCGGCGATGTCTACACCATCGAGGCCGCCGGCATTATCAACAGTGATACCGGCCAGGAGCTTTCCAAGTTCGTCACCCGTCGCATCATGCAGCCGAGCCAGTCCGCCGAGAACACCTGGCTCATCGATTCCCAGAAAGATTTTCGGGAGCTGCTCCAGCAGAACCCGCAGGCCGAGCTGGTCACCCACACCAATCTGACATCCATGCGCGACCAGATCAGCGTCGGGCAAAACATCGAAGGCGTCTCGGTAACCGTCGCTCCCAACACTGGCGTTACTACCCTCAGCCTTGCCGACGTCTCCAGTTTCTTCCACGGACAGCGCATCGACATCGTCCACGACACCGAAGATAAAACCGAAAGCGCGAACATCATCGATATCGACACTGCCACCAGGCAGCTCACCATCGACAAGCCTCTCGTCGAACAATACAGCGGCGGCACAAAGATCTATCCTGCCGGCGCAATTGCGCTCAATCCAAGAAGGGTCGTGGTCAACGATGCCTACGATACGGCTGCCGCGCATTTCGATGAGGGGACGTTCAGCGACATTCTGAATCTTGATTTATTTGACAGCAGCAACTCAGATGCGCCTAACGCGGGCACGATTTACGAAAACCTCTCATCGGCCAACCCCGACAATCGAAACGTCAGCGTCGAGGGAGTCTACATCGGCGAAGACGACATCGTGACCGACGGAGGCGGCAACGTAACCGGAGCTCTCGCCTACCGATCCGACGATGGAAATATTGCGACCTCCACTGACGACATCGGACTCTCTGTCAGCATGGGCCAGCTCGAATTCTGGTTTAAGCCCATGTGGAACGACACCATCAGCCGTGATTATCACTTCTTCGATATGGCGTCGGACGAGTATAAAAATCGGCTCTCGCTCAAGCTGAACAAACTCGGCATTGATTCCGATCTTTCGCCGTACCTAGTCATGCGCATCACGGATACCGTTCGGCGTGATGCGGAACCGTCCGAAGTGGCTGAGGCCCACATCTCGGAGGTCCGTGTGCCAGTGACAGCGGGAAGTTCACTCACCGACAAACTCATGCTCGAGAGCAACGTCTGGCACCATGCAAAACTGATGTGGAAGGGAACGGACTACGGCCAGATGGCGATGTTCGTCGATGGCCGCCTCGTCGGCTCCTACTGGCCCTCCACCCGTCTGAAGTCCGATGAGCTTAGCACAGACACAAACGTCGACCTCACCTATTCGATGACAACGCTTACCTCCCGGACCGGTGAATACCCGGCCGAGTTTTCTGACGAAGACGTCGCGACAAAAATCATCAGTCACGAGATCATCCAGCACAAAGTAATCACCGCTCACAGCAATCCGCAGCCGATGACCGTCGAGGCCGGCTACCGCGCCATGCGTAGAACGGTGGCTCGCCCACACTACGCAGGCGAGGCAGTCACCCATTTCGGTTACGTGTACAACATCAACCAGACGCGTCACAACACCCGCACCAAGTATCTCAATAACTACCTGATGCTCGGTACGCCCATCGAGTACAGCGCGATCGCGCACAACCTGGCATCGCCCGGCAACGAATCGGAGGGCACGGTGTACTTGCAGGATCCGGGTGAGGCCGCCGCGCATACCATTGTCGGCGAGCACGACGGCGTGGGCGGCCCTACGACCAACGACATCTTTCTCTCTGACGGCACACTCTCTTCCACCACCGAATACATCCCTGTCCAACTTTCCTCCGGCAAGGATGAGTTCCCCTCTTCCGGTTTCATCCTGGCCACAACCACGGACGCAAATAGTGACCCCGTCACCGAGCGAATCTATTACGACAGTTTTGATGCGAATCACGATTTCAACGTCATGGTCTCGGTGAACGGCCAGGCCGCGGAGGCGCGCACGATCACTGTCGATGCGCTTCATGTCTGGGCTGGCCCGCCCGGCAGCGAGACGCCCGCCGATCCACAGGGCCGCGCTGAGCTTGGCACAGACGACAAGCAGATCCTCAAGCACGGCAACACCGCCAAGCTTATTTCTGTTGAGCTCAAGAACGACGATACCTTCCCGGGCAACTTAAACTACGCACGCGGTTTTTATCGGCCATTTGTCCCCTTTGCAGACCTGCCGCAGGAACAGCAGGATTCGTGGGCCACAGCCGGCCTCACGCCGGCCGAATGGGAAAGCGGCCCGGGCAGAGAACACAGCCACGCTGCTTTCATCGCGTTGGGCGATAAGACAGGGGCGACCGTTTATGAATGGGTGAGCTACATCTGGCCTACCATAGCGGTCGGTGGAACCGGATCGGACGGCGACGACGACGCGGTGAGAGAAACCGCAACAGGCTCGAATCATTACCTGGTCTCCCCTTCGGGCCTGGGTCGCAACCAGGGCAGCACAACTGGCGGAGCGCACCCCGGCTCGCCGAACAACAGCCCCGATCCGGCCAGGGCAGCGCATGCCGTCTTCTTCGCAAACTCATCCAGGGTTGGCATCAACGACAGGGTCACCCTGCGTGATGATGACGGCAACGAAGAAGAAAAGGTCATTCTCCATGCCAGCAGTGACGGCCGCCTTTTCACCATCTCTTCGAAAGAAGTCATGGAAGAGCCGGCCGTACTCACCACTATCTTTGAGTACACGAAGAATCCGCGCATTCTGAAATTCCCAACCGGGCGCCGCCCGCAGCTCCCCAGCATCAACATGTGGCTCGGCACCTCGGCCCCCATCGGCAGCGAGCCATCAGAGAACGCGGCCAACTCCACTTTCAGCCAGTTAAAGATTCGGAAGGATTCCGTCCCCGTTCAGAACATGCATTCCATCCTCGATTACACCGGCGGCGCCGTGACGACTGACAAGCGTTCCTTTGCCGCAGTAACCGGCCAGGCCGCGGATCCATGGGAACGGTTCGAATCACGCATCATCCCATCCATGGAAGCTCCCTTCAGCATCCGTATCGGTAATCTGAATCGTTTCCGCGACTGGGACACCGAATACCCCATCGACAGCGGCACTGTTCAGGGTCGCTGGTATGGCACGACCTTAGGCATCCCCGCGGACACAGATCTCCCGCCCTGGATGTGGCAATCGACGAGCGGCGGCTCATGGCCGCGATTCGGCTATGTGATGATTGATACCGAGATCTTCTTCTACCAGATGCTTTACGTGCACCCGACCAGCAACGCGTCCGCTAACGTTGCTGCCAGCGTCACAGAAATCGAAGAAGCAACCCTGGACGGCATCACTGAGCTCGAGGTCGATTCCACGGAAGGCTTCGCCGAATCCGGTTACGCGATCATCCAGTTCCACATCCGCAACAGCTCCTACTGGACGAGTGCCGATCCCTGGCTTCGCACAGCTACCGGCGGCGTGCAGACTTTGGGTGAGGTCAACGTGGCCAATCCCACTTATCTAGGCACGCGCTACGACGACCTTCTTTATTACTACTCTTACCCGTATGTAAGTGTGGGCTACCACTACGGCCGGTATTATCATCCGCACTACTACGCTCATTACGAAGTCATCTTCTACCAGTCCAAGACGGCCACCACCTTCCAGAACATCCAGCGGGGCCTCCTCGATACCGTGCCATACACCTTACCGGGCCCGGGCAACGATCTCTTCGATTTTCAGGAGCTCAGCCCACCGTCCACATTCACCCTCGGCATAACCGCAGGTGCTGCAGCGACCGGGCCACGCAAAGCCGGGCTCGCAGGTAATTCATACCTTCGCATCGTGGCCTTGAACGGCGTGGAAATTCAGATACTCCAGCGCGCCGCCATGGGCACGTCTCTCGACAGCCACGCCATCGGCTCGCCCATAATGCCCGTCGAAGACACGAAGACCGTCGTACTCACCGGTCCGCTGAACGACAATGGAACACTGCCAGCTCAGGAGGATTCTCTTGCAGACGAAGACGACCTGACCGATGAAGACCTCTTCCCCGAACGGGGCCTGCTGGAGCTTAGCACCGGCGAAGTCATCGGTTACTCTTCGCGCAGCCATTCCGCCTTCGCCGGCGTGCACACTCTCCGTGAACGCTACGGCACTTCAGCGCTCATCAGCAGCGGCAATGACTACCTGAAAACGCTCCCGCAGATTACGGATCTCGATACCAACCCCACTCCGGATTTCTTCCCGGACAACATACCCGGCGACGTCAACGGCAGCCCCTACATCGCACGCCTTCTGCCGATCCGCTACTTCGACGGCTATCCCAATCAGATCGATGACTCCGGCACATCCGTCGTGCGCAAGACAGACTACGATGCGCAGGGCGCGGTATTCCTCAAGGCGACGCGCTCTGTGAAGGGGGCAGAATGGAATGGCATCCAATGGAGTGAGCAGTTGCCTACCCCAGTCGATTCAGGCAAGCCGTTCAAAATTCATTTTGTCGTCCGCTTTGATGGTGAAGCCGGCCCATCGTGGGATTCTGACCCCGATACCACCGAAGGTATATTCCACTTCGACAGCTCGGATGACCCGTCCTCGAGCGACACTATTGTCGGGCCGTTCTATTTCACCTCAGACGGCAACGCGCCTTCAGAGACAAACGATGGAAAGAAGAGCGACAAGATAGAGTTGCGCATTTTCATCGAGTACCCCGAAGACGCGTACGATCCATACGACGGCCGCCAGAACGACTGGAAGAAAACCCCCTTCCTCGACCGCATAAAGGTCACCTACGAAACCGAGCCGCGCGTGCTTCACACTGAAGATGTGAAGTTTTAGTGAGTAATGAGTAATGAGTAATCGAGGCAGGCTTAATGCCACAGTGGCCTATGCTCACGCCGCGGCTAATATCCTCCGCATGTTTCCAGCTAAACGGTTTTCAGGAATCAGGAATCGGGAATCAGGATTCAGGATTCAGGGATCTGGGTTCAGGATTCAGGATCCAGGCATCGGGAAACTGGAATCTGGATTCAGGGATCAGGATTCAGGATTCAGGATTCAGGCCGCGACAAACCACCCAGCATCGAGCATCGAGCATCGAGCATCCAGCATCCATCGTCCCATCACTTCATCACAGCAACGGGGCTCCTCTTTTCTGACACCTGATACCAGATTCCTGGCTCGCCGCGCCTACACCCTCATCGAGATCCTCGTCGTCGTCGGCATCTTTACCATCCTCGGATCGATGCTGATCGGCCTTCTTTATGGTGCCATTCGCACCTGGCGGCAGGGCGAATCCGCACGTCAGACATTCCAGCAGGCCGCGGTGGCCATCGAACAACTGAGGGAGGATCTCACTGCCGTCTACACTATTGAAACGACGGACAAGACCTACAGCCCGGCCGAGCCGGTCGAGATTCGTCTTCTGTGCCGTTACGTGGAGGACCCGGATAACGCCGGCACTTACAAGCAGGAGTTCGCATTCGTTCGGACCATTCCGCAGATCGTGAAAAACATGGTGTCAGCGAACGCTGGCAATCTCGCGGACGATGACAACGAGCCCAGCGATATTCAGTCAAACACCGTCGATGATGACGGCGACAAATTCATGCTCCAAAATGATGGAATTGATAACGACAGCGACGGCAACGCAGACGAAGATGACGAAGGCGACCTGGGCGTCGACGAGACCGGCGAAGGCATCGACGAGGAATGGTACAACCTGGTCGATGACGATAACGACGGCCAGGTGGACGAAGACCTGCGACCACTCGGTGACCTCATGCAGGTGCTGTACACCGTTCGGGGCAACACGCTCTACCGCGGCGTACAGGCCCCGCTCGCAGCTTCGAGAGACCCACTGGATTCAGACCGCAATCTGACAGACGATCCTGAACGATTTTCGATTACAGCCACCCCCATCTCGCCTCTGATCTCCGGCGTCGTCTTTTTCGGGGTTCGATTCTGGACTCCCCACACCACGAGCTGGGAAGAAGATCTCGGCAAAGGTGATCCTGATATCGAACCCCAGGATCCGGGTGGCCCCGAAGAAATCTGGGACTCGACCCGGGGGCTGACACTGACGGAAAGAACCATATCGATCCTCAAGGCAGGAGATACGGGAAACGTCAATCTGCCTGCTCTCGATGCCAGGCCATCAAGCGCCGAGAAGCGTGAAGTTGGGAGCTCCACCCTTGAGTTCTACTACTACAAGGCCCCCACGGATGTCGTCTCCGATTACAGCTATCGGCCGCCCGTCCTCGAAAGTGATGGATACGACACGTATTTCGATCCCTCGGACGACGTATTCCCGAGGCGCGTCCGGGTCACGCTCGTAATCACGAACACTCGCGGCCGGCCCAGAGTCGCCGCGCTTAAGGAAGACCTCAATGATTCAGAAGAAGGCATGATCGTGGTCGACGATTCCACCATCTTTCGCTCAGACGATCACAAATATGTAAAGATCGATCAGGAATGGATCCAGTACACACACTTCGGCGCTGGGGGCTCCATCATCATCGCACCCGGCGGCCGCGGAGCCCGCGGTACCGTCCCGGCCGCACACACCGCGGGGACAGATGTCGAAACCGGCAGGACTTTTGTGCTGACCATTGATTTGCCTTCGTATCGGGAACTGAAGGAATGACACGTGATAAGTAATACCGGCTGAAACTGATGATGTTTTTGTTTGCCCAATCCAGAGATCATTTGTGCAAGAGAGGCCGTACCAGGTCGCGTCTGACCCGCCGCACAAACTTACTCATTACTCATTACTCATTACGCTCTTTCACCATCCTCGAAATGGTCATCGCCATCGGTCTGCTCGCCGTCGGTGTCGTGGCCGCTCTGAGTCTCTACACCTCTGCAGTTCGACAGTTCAAGGAGGCCGTCGATTCCAGCCAGGTGGCACTGCTTTCCGAATTCATCCTCAGCGAAGCCCAGACCTACCTCAACGATAATGAGTCGGCAGACATAGATCGCATCGATTGGACGAAGCACGACGACTTCCCCGGCTTCGAATACATGGTGGAATTCACAGCCACCGAGGTCCCCGGCGAGTATAAGGTGGAAGTAGTCGTCGGCTGGGGCCGCGAAAAGGCCCCACCACACACCGAGACCCGCTTCGATATCGAAGAGCGGTTCTACACGGTGCTGTTGAAATGATCTGATAGTCGCCCAATCCGCTTGTGAGCTCATATCAATTAGACCTGGCTCACAGGCTGGCATCCTGCGGCCATACGATGTTGATCCGGCAGCAGTCTCAGGACCGAGACAGTGAGAGTTGATTGAAGAGAAATCATACGAACAGTATTGATGAGTAAACCGCACGGATGCCTCTGCCATCACTATTAACCGTCAGCCATCTCCCTCGCCTTGACCAGATCCAGTAAACACAAGCCCTTCAGTTTTTCAGATGAGTTCGGAGAGCAGATCATTCACGTCGAAGAACTGCCGGAGCGCGAGGCGCAGTACACGAATCTGAGTCGTCGCGTTCATCCGGCGGTACGGCGGGCCCTGCATGCTCAGGACATCGAGCTGCTTTATTCGCACCAGGCACAGGGCATTAACCACGTCCGCGACGGACGCAACCTGATCGTCGTCACCGGCACGGCTTCCGGCAAGACGCTCTGCTACATGGTGCCAATACTGGATCAGATTGCGGGAGATCCAGGCACGCGGGCACTCATGCTGTATCCAACGAAGGCCCTCGCGCAAGATCAGTTGCGGGGCTTGCAGCGGCTGCAGGAAGACAGCGGGCTGCAGTTCATCTCCGGCACCTACGATGGCGATACGCCGACCGATCACCGCCGGTCCATCCGCGAACAGGCAAGCTGTATTCTGACCAATCCGGACATGCTGCATCGGGCGGTTCTGCCGAATCACGATCGCTGGGCAAACTTTTTTTCTCGGCTCAAAATCATCGTCATCGATGAAGTCCACATCTACCGCGGCATCTTCGGATCGCATGTCTCCAACGTCATGCGGAGGCTGCATCGCATCTGCCGCCATCACGGTTCGAACCCCGTCTTCGTCTGCTGCTCCGCAACCATTGCCAATCCAAAGGAACTGGCCGAACGCATCGCACATGTCGATTTTGAGCTCGTGAATGAGGACGGCTCACCGAGTGGGCCGAAGCAGTTCGTTCTGTGGAATCCACCTTTCATCGATGAAGACAAGACACAGCGCCGCAGCGCGAATTCCGATGCCACGCGCCTGATGTCCTCCCTGATCGCGGATCGCATTCAGACAATCACTTTCTCTCGCACGCGCAAGAGTTCAGAGCTGATCTTTCGGTATGTCCAGGATCGGCTCGAAAAGGACGCACCAAGGCTGGTCAAGAAAGTTCAAGCCTATCGCGGCGGCTACCTGCCGGAGGAGCGACGCGAAATCGAGCGACGACTGGCAGAGGGAGACCTGCTTGGTGTCTCGACCACCAACGCGCTCGAGCTCGGCATCGATATCGGCAGCCTCGACGCGTGCATCATCGTCGGCTACCCGG
>JASLXP010001252.1 GCA_030740295.1 Planctomycetota bacterium | reverse complement strand
TCCTCAAGGCAATGCTCAGCCGTGTGGTAACCTCTGGCAGAAGCGAGCCCCTGAGCCGGAAGAAGATCTACTTTTCTCTCGCCGGGCAACGGCTTGGACAAGCTCTCACCTCAGAAACCGGAATCGCCGGTGTGAAGTATGCGGCCCCCAAGGCTGGCGATTATCGGATCGGTCTTACCACTTCACGCAGGAACGCGACCAGGATTACTGATGCCAGTCTTCTTGTGCGCGTTGTTGATTCTCGAGCGTTCGTTCTGATGGTCGATGTAGAAAAAGTGCTGCACGATTCAAGCTCGGTCCGCTTTCCGTTTGTGCCGAACGCTGAGCTGCCGTCGACGCCGCTGGCAAAAGAAACCCTCGCCGCTCTCGCAGAAACGAGAAGCCTGGTTTACATCAGTTCGAGCGACGGTAGTCACATTGGGAAAATCAAAGAATGGCTTGCCCTGCGTCGAATGCCGGTCGCGCCCGTTCTCTGTTGGGATCTGCCCGGCAGTCCAGAAAAGGCTTCTGTTAGAAAAACTGAGCGTATCCGTGCACTGGCCAGCACGTTCCCCAATATCCTCGGCGGCATCGGTAACCGGCGGGCCGATGCGGAAGCCCTCAATAAGATCGGTCTGGCCGCGTACATCATTTCCCAAACCCCAATCGATAAATCAGAATTAGCAAACTGTGAGGTTTTTACAGACTGGCGGGGAATGATGAGCTGGTTCAGCAGGAATAAACGATTTAAGACTTTGCCTTGATGGCAAACGCCGATTGCGCTAAACATCTCCATTGTCGTAAAGAAAATCGTTCCTTACCTAGCACACACAGAAACATGCAACTCACACAATTGAGATCGAACAGAAAACTGTTTGGGCCTGCCATCGTATTGGTGATCTGGAGCGGCCTTGCCCCGGAGGTCCAGGCGGGCATGGTCGGCTCATTGAATGTCAGAGAACTTTCCAGTCAGCGCCAGACAGACATGAACGCGGTGCTGGAAACTCTTCACGAGGATCAGGTAACGGAACACCTGACGCGAGTGGGCCTGAATACTGCCGAAATTGAAAGGCGCATTCTCAAGATGTCCGACGCGGAATTGCAGCGGGCGGCGAGCGAGTTGGAACGAATCAGAGCTGGGAAGGGATTTGAGGTGCTGGCCGTCATTGGTGCCATGTTCTTCATGCTTTTCGTTCTCAGCTTTGTGGCAGTCGGCAGATCCCCGGAGCGGGAAAGCGAGCTTCTCGATCTGCGGACCAAAAAACCCACCAAGAGAATCTACTCTCCCTCTTCATCAAAAGGCTACTGATCCGGTGAATGGGAAAGAGCGTTCTGCGGTCAGGCGTCTGGACCAGTTGTGTGCCTCGCTTTCATGCGCCGTCGATCCGAAACTCACGGCAGTCTCTATCCACAAATCGGAACGCTCGCTGAGGTTGTTTTGCAGGCAGCGGCTTCTCAAAGAATATCCGGTGATCGTCGGTCGAAATGCCCTCGGCCATAAGCAGCGTGAAGGGGACGAGAAAACTCCTGAAGGGGAATACTTCATCTGCTATCGCAATGCGGAGAGTCGATTCCATCTGTTCTTGGGCCTGAGCTACCCGAACGAGCACGACGCGCGGGCAGCGTTGGATAAAGGCGAAATTGACCAGCAGAAGCTTCAGGAGATCGTGAACTGTCTCGAGCGGATGGAATGTCCGGATTGGCACACGCCGCTCGGCGGCGAGGTCGGCATCCACGGCGGCGGCATCCGACGCGAGGGAACGGCCGGTTGCATTGCCTTGAAGGACGAAGATGTGGAAGAGATCTGGGCCGCGACTGGCTTGGGAACGCCGGTGACGATAAGACAGTGATGGGAATAGCGCTGACTTAAGCAAGCGTGGCATGGGCGTCTCGCCCGTGGTGGATCGTAAGTCTTTTGACTACGGGCAAGACGCCCATGCCACGAAAGCGATGCCAAGACAACTTGTATGAAGGCCTTGAATTCTTCTATTGTGCAAACCTGGGATTGGTGACCGTGAAGGCTCTCTTCGTCGTAGTCTTAATCGGCTTCAAGACTGACTGTTGCGCAGACAGC
>JASLXP010001251.1 GCA_030740295.1 Planctomycetota bacterium | reverse complement strand
TCTGAAATACGCGTCGTGCGCGACCTTACCGAAACAGACGACCGCTTTGGCGCAATCCAGGAGTTTCAATTCTTCCTGTAGAAACGAACTGCAGGTCTTCACCTCCTCACCGGACGGCTTGTTCCCCGGCGGTACACACTTGACGACGTTTGCGATGTAGATGTTGCGCAGCGCTGTATCGTCATCCCTGCTGATGGATTCTTCATTGTTACTGAATCCGCGTTCATAGAGGATGCGATAGAGCCAGACGCCGGCGGCATCCCCAGTGAAGGGCCGGCCCGTGCGGTTGGCGCCCTTCAGGCCTGGAGCAAGTCCAAGCAGCACTATCTTTGCATTTGGATCACCGAAACCGGGCACTGGTCTGCAATACCAGTCAGGATTCTTCTGGCGGTGCTCCGCAAGAAACTCGGCCAATCGAGGGCACTTCTTGCAGCGAGAGATCTTCTTCGAGAGCAGGTACTCGGAGAAGAATTGAATCCGAACCGTGCGTCCTGTCTTTGCCATTGAGTCACCTGAGTACATCCACTGGAACTACCTCAGCCTTACATCATTAAGAAACATTCTGCCCCAATGGTTCTGTCTGTTTGAACTAATCACGATCGCTCATGCTCAAGCGTGCGTTCTTGTACATGACGAAAGCAAAGGGCGCCAGAGGAAACACACATATGAAAACCATGCCCCAGAGGATCTTGTCATACCTGCCAACAAAGTCTTCATCTGACAGCAACATCAACTGCACAAACTGTGGAATCCAGAAAAGTGCGAGCAGCAAAAATATAATTATCGAAACTTGCATGGTAATCACCGAATAAGCAGGAAGCCGTTTGTAAACACCAGCACAGATGTATCCAGGTATTATGTCTCTTTCAATTTCCCTATGACCGGTGGGTTTTCTGACTTTTGCTTCAAAGCCGATCATATTGATTTAATTTGGCTCACAGGCTGGCAGCCTATGGCCACAGGATGCGTCCGGAAGCTTAAGGAGAGTTTCAAAGCTCAGGTATGGGATCGTCCTTGCCGATGTCCCCTTTCTGCCAGTTTGCCTTGCCGTCCCTGTAAACAAGGATGCGCGAGCGGCTGCCCGGGGCGGGCATGGCGTTTACTTTCGGCAACCATTTGCGGTGCTCTTCGAGAACGGCTGTGTATTGCTTGTCGCCAGCGAGATTCTTCCACTCGTTGGGGTCTCTTCGCATGTCGTAGAGTTCTTCCGTTCCGTCGGCGTATTGAATAAAGCGCCAGTTCTCCGTGCGAATGCCGTGGTTGTCGTGATTGTGCGTGGTGATGGCGGGCCATTCACGTGGAGCGTTCGCATCTTTGAGTTGGGGGATGAGACTGTGGCCTTCCAATTTTTCGTTCGCGGGCAGACCACAGAGGTCGAGGAGCGTTGGATAGATATCGAGCAGTTCTGCCGGTTTTTTGCAGCGGCCACCTTTGCTCACGCCCGGGCCGGCAAAGACGAGGGGCACGCGAGCGGAACGATCCCAGAGAGTGTTCTTGCCGGTGATGAGTTTCTCGCCGAGGTGCCAGCCGTGGTCTGACCAGAGCACGATGATCGTGTTGTCTTCCTGGCCGCTTTCCTTGAGCGCAGTGAGCACACGTCCTACCTGGCTGTCTACAAAGCTCGTGCACGCAAGATACGAACGGACCAGGTTCTTCCATTCGTTGGCTTCTTTCAGAAACTTGTGTCGAGGCTCGGGCAGCTTCCAATGGAGATACCAGGAAAACCGTGGTGTATCATCACGATCGTCCGCACGGAACGGCGGCAGCTTCAGGCTCTCTTCCGGATAAAGGTCGAACCATTTCTGCGTGGCGTAGCAGGGAACGTGCGGGAGGAAAAAACCAACCGACAAAAAGAACGGCTCTTTGGGCTTCGCCTTCAATTGCTGGACGGCCCACGATGCAACTTTCCAGTCGCCCTTATCTTCATCCCTGTGCGGAAAGACTCCCCAGTCGACGAGCTTGTGTTTTGCAGGCGTATCCACCAATTTCTTCTTTGGCCAGGCGCCGACACCGGCTGGCGTTCCAATCACATCGAATTCTCTGTCCTTCTTTCTGCGGCCGTTTCCACCGTGATATATCTTGCCGGTCGTAAGAGTCCGATATCCATGCTTTGAGAGGTGCTGGGGCAGTGATACGACATCCTTGAATTTTGGTACATTCCGAATCCAGGGCGCGAGACCGTAGATTCCCGTGGTCGATGGCCGCAACCCCATCATCAGGCTCGTACGGGAAGAATTGCAGAGCGGTGACTGGCAGTGCGCATTTAGAAAAACCGTTCCACTCTCCGCCAATCTATCGATGTGAGGCGTCTTGATTTGCGGGTGGCCATCCAGGCATCCTATCCAGTCGTTCTGATCGTCAATGGCAATAAAGAGGATGTTGGGTCTGGCTGGTTCGGCAGAGGTGTGGACAACTGCACTGAAGACCAGAATGCAAGCAAGTTTCATATGGCCGACTCCTGACCGGTATTGAGGTTTCAGGGAAGGAAAGCTGTAAAGGGATTGTAGTTTCATGGCGGTGTGTCGAAACTCGTTCGTATACTGTGGGCACTGGCCAGCAATGAACGACGTTCTAAACCTGATATAAACACGAAGTAAGACTCAACTTCCAGGAGATTCATATGCCAGTTCATGATTGGACGCGAGTAAGTGCGGGGACTTTTCATTCTTTCCACCTCACATGGATTGTTGAGGTAAAGAAGGCTCTGAATCGTGAAATCCTGCCCGATGGTTTCTACGCGCAATCTGAACAGGTTCCAGGTAATATTGGGCTGAATGCACTTGCTCTTAATACTACTGTTGAACGGCCAGAAACAACCTCTGACCATTCCTTCATGACCGCAGTTGCTGAAGCGCCGCCCGAGGTCAGTTTTACGGAGACTCTGGATGAAGTGGACTACTATACGTTGAAGAGACGGACCCTGTTCATCCGCCACGCATCGGGGGATCAGATTGTGGCCATCATTGAAATCCCTTCGATCGGCAACAAGAACCGAACGAATGCACTGGAGCAGTTCCTGGACAAGGCCGTCTCTGCCTTGAGCAGCGGTTTTCATCTTCTGCTCATAGACCTTCATCCTCCCGGCAAGCTTGATCCGCAAGGGATTCATGCTGCCTTGTGGGATCAGATTTCGTGCCGGCCGTTTCAACAACCACAAGACAGACCGTTGACCCTGGCCGCATACACCGGGGGGATGATGCCCAAGGCTTACGTAGAACCCATCACCGTCGGCACCGAGCTGCCTGACATGCCGCTCTTCCTCGAGCAGGATTGGTACGTCAACGTGCCACTGGAACAGACTTACTCCGAGGCATATGCCAGTGTTCCTTTGCGTTGGCGCACGGTCATTGAGGATTCGGCTGTCTGATGCCAATCGAGTCTGCCTGCTCTAATCAGAATCGTGGAAAGACTCGACCCGCTCAAATGAATCCGGTGAATTGCACACTGAACTATCGCTGCACACGGGAGAACTCTCATGCCCAATCCAAACATCATCCTCTTCATGGTTGACCAGCTCTCCGCCAAATGGCTCGAGGC
>JASLXP010001250.1 GCA_030740295.1 Planctomycetota bacterium | reverse complement strand
AGAAGCGTGCCGAGTTCAACAAATTCCTTGAAAAGGTGCGTCGCGACGCAAACGCGGATCTCCGCAACCGCATCGGTGAATATCTGCTCGGCGTTCTTGATTACGATCCCAAGGCTCAGCGTGACCGCGCATTCACCTCGGCCAGGAAGCTGAAGAGGAACGTTTTCGCAGCGATGCGAAACCGCATGACAGACCTGTATCGCAAAGAGCAGTGGAAGAAAGGCCCGACCCTGTCCCCGTGGGCCGCACTGAAAGCGGTAAGTGAAAAAGAGTTTCCCGCCAGGCTTGAAGAGTTTCTGAAGAAGCCGCCCGTAGAACTGAATCCTGAATTATTGAAAGCCCTGGAAAAGCGTCCGGCCGCACCGCGCCAACTGCTGGAGAAGATCTGCACCTTGCTTGGCAGCGTTCACAAGGAATGGCAGGAGCTGCAGAAGAACGAGAAGAAAGCTGCCGCGCTGCCGAATCCGCATCGAGAGCAGATCCGGCAGCTCATGGCCTTGGCTCCCTTTAACCTCAGCCTGGCCGAAGCCCGCCGTGTGCTCGATGGCGACGAGCGAAACAAGCAGCGCAAATTCAATCGTGAGCTCAAACAGATCGAGTCGAATCACCCGGGCGCGCCACCGAGGGCCATGGCCGTTATCGATAAACCTGCGCCTTACAATCCGGTTGTTTTCAAGCGAGGCAATCCTGGTGTGAGAGGGAAAAGCGTGCCCCGCCGATTCCTTGCCTGCATCGCTGGAAGGAATTCGCCGCCGTTCAAAGAGGGCAGCGGCCGCCGCGGCCTGGCGGAAGCCATCGCCAGCAAAACCAATCCGTTGACTGCCCGGGTAATGGTCGACCGGGTCTGGCGTCTATTGTTCGGCGATGGGCTGGTACGGACGCCGGGCGATTTTGGCCTGCGCACGCCTCCGCCTTCGCATCCGGACCTGCTGGATCATCTGGCCGCGAGCTTTATGAAAGATGGTTGGTCCCTCAAGAAACTCATCCGGAGAATTATG
This sequence comes from Planctomycetota bacterium, assembly GCA_030740295.1. The sequence continues at coordinate 3,890 of JASLXP010001250.1, read as the reverse complement.
CTCACCAGCACCTACCGGCAATCGAGCGCGGACCGCAAAGATGGCGCGATGATCGATCCCGAAAACAGATTGTTCTGGCGAATGAATCGGCGCAGGATGGATTTCGAAGCCATGCGAGACAGCATGCTCGCCGCGAGCGGATTGCTGGACGAGACCATGCACGGCCAATCGGAGAAGTTGTTCGAGGTACCTTTATCGAAACGCCGCTCGGTTTATGGCTACATCGATCGTCTCAACTTTTCGGAAATCCTTGCCGCGTTCGATGTGCCGAATCCGGATCAGACAAACCCGGCGCGGCATCACACCGCGGTGCCGCAGCGGACGCTCTTTCAACTGAACAGTCCCTTCATCATTCAGCAGGCGCGCCACATTAAAGCAGGGGACGATTTCAAGAATTCGACGGATAGAGACTCTCGCATTCAGATTCTGTATCGTCGCATTTTTGGGCGCGGGGCCAGCAAAGAAGAGCTGGCCATGGCTGCCGATTTTTTGGTCGGCGCCTCTGACGGCGCCATCGGACCGGCCACGTGGCAGTACGGATTCGGCTCGCCGGAACCGGATGCGGAGCCAAAGCACAGATTCACCAGAGCCCCGCACTTCACCGGCAATTCCTACCAGGGCAGCTCCACCTTCCCCGATCCCTACTACAGCTACTTCCAGATTTCTGCCCAGGGCGGGCACCCCGGCAAAGATCGCAACATGTCCTGCATCGTGCGCTTCGTCGCACCGGTGACGGCAGAGATCGAGATCGTCGGGAACCTGAAGCACGCCAACCACACTTGCGGCGATGGTGTCCGGGGTGTCGTGCTCAGCCGCGGCAAAGGCATCATCGGCGAGTGGGTAGCATTCAAAGAAAAAGAGGCCGCCACCAACATCAGCAGCCATCCGATGAAGAAGGGCGAGATACTCGATTTTGTCCTCGATATGCAGGAGAACCCCAGTTGTGATTCTTACCGTTGGCGTTTCACCATCAATGCCCTCGATGGAAAAGGCAGTTGGGATTCGCAGAGCTCATTTTCGAGCCCGCCTGAGGCATCCCTCAAGCCCTGGGATCAGCTCGCGCAGGCGCTGTTGCTGACAAATGAATTTATGTTTGTAGATTGATGGAAATCCCAAATGCAATTGTCCCAGCAGTTCGTGAATTACTGGCCAAACAAGAAGTATAACGTCATATGACTCCCACTCTCACACGCCGCGAACTCTTGCAGCGCTCGACCATGGGCCTCGGCTCGATCGCGCTTGCGAGCATGCTTGAAACCGGGGCCGCCGCTGTCGACCCATTGGGTGTGAAGCGGCCGCATTATCCCGCAAAGGTAAAACGGGTTATTCACCTGTTCATGAATGGCGGGCCTTCGCAGGTCGATACCTTCGATCCGAAGCCGATGCTCGATAAGTATGATGGCAATAAACTGCCCACAGGTAATCTTCGAACCGAGCGTTCCACCGGCGCGGCCATGAGGTCGCCGTTCAAGTTCAAGAAGTATGGCAAGGTCGGGCTCGACGTAAGCGAGATCTTCCGCAACGTCGGCGAATGCGCGGACGACCTGTGCGTCATTCGCTCGATGCACACAAACGTACCCAATCACGAGCCGAGCCTGATGCTGATGAATTGCGGGGACCTGATCATGTCCCGCCCCAGTGTCGGCTCGTGGCTTCTGTATGGTTTGGGCACGGAGAATCAGAACATGCCGGGCTTCATCGTCCTCTGTCCGGGCGGCCGCCCTGTGGCCCAGGCGGCGAACTGGCGCAGCTCATTCCTGCCCGGCATTTACCAGGGCACGCATATCGATACCAAACGCACGCGCGACAAGCTGCTCGCGAATGCTACCAATCGGGTCATGTCCACCAGGCAGCAGCGCAGGCAGCTCGATTTCGTTCAGCAGCTCAACGCAAGACATCTCAAAATCCGTGAGGGTGACCAGCAGATCGAAGCGCGCATCCAGTCCCTCGAGCTCGCCTTCCGTATGCAGTCAGCGGCCTCGGACGCGTTCGCTGTCGAGAAAGAGCCACGCCACATCCGTGAGATGTACGGCCCCGGATTGCAGGGCCGTCAGATCCTGATGGCCCGCCGTCTGCTCGAGCGGGGCGTGCGCTACGTCCAGGTATGGCACGGCGCCGGCCAGCCCTGGGATTCGCACAACAATCTCAAAGGCAGCCACGGCAGGCTTGCCAGAGAATGCGATCAGCCCATCGCCGCTCTAATCAAGGATCTCAAACAGCGGGGACTGCTCGAAGACACGCTGGTTATCTGGGGCGGCGAATTCGGCCGCACCCCGGCAGTCGAAATGCCGAACGCATCAAACAAGAACGCGAAAATGGGTCGCGACCATAACAACCACGGCTTCACCATGTGGCTCGCGGGCGGGGGCGTAAAGTCAGGCTACATCCACGGCACGACAGACGAGTTTGGTTTCAAGGCGGTCGATGGCCGCATCCACATCCACGATTTCCATGCCACGCTCCTTCACCTGCTCGGCTTCGATCACCAGAAGCTGACCTACCGGTATGCGGGCCGCGATTTCAGGCTGACGGATCTGTATGGGGATGTGGCGAAGGATCTGCTGGCGTGATCCTGTATGAATGGCGATCCCTGAGGAGGCAAACGACCTGCTGAGGCCAATCAACAATCACATGGAACATGTTGGTAATATCCCGGCCCACCACGGACATATCCAACACCTCAATATCGACAACCGAGGAAAAGTGTCCAGTGAATCCGACCTTCTTACCGTCATCTCGCCTGAGTTGGAGCTCTGTCTCGAAGACAACCGAACTGACTGTCCCACAGAGACCACCCAAGGATTCCTCCCTTAACGCGATCAAGTCCAGGGCTGCCACTATATCTGCGCTAACACTGTTCGGTCTGCTCCTGTATCCAGGAGCATTGGAACTTTTACCCAGAGGTTATCAGACGAACGAATTTCGCCGATGATGACCGGCCGATAGATTTCATCATCGCACAGATGCCAGTCACCCTTGATCAACATATATCCGGCTCAGATTCTCTTTGGGGATGATTCGAGTGAACCGGCCGTCGTCTTCCGGGTGCGCGGCACAGGCTTTCGCGAGTGCTTCCCGTGGATCGGCAGATACGAACAGTTCTTCTCCCGCTATGCAGACACATTTGCCACGGTGATTTCCATAAATTTCGGCCGCGTGGGAATCAAACCATGACCAGTTACGAGCAAATCGATCTTCTCGCGATTGCCCGTCTTCGTCCGGTCCCTCTGGCTCAGTGACTTCCTTCATTTTGATGGTTGATTTCATTTCGAGATTCTGCACGGGATACCATTTCTTGAGTCTGATTATCTTAAGATCAGGTGGGCTGCGGGCAAGTTTCGTGATTCCGCAGAGCTGCGCTGTTCAGACTGCTGAAGCTATAAAGAAACCTTATCCAGATTATTTGACACCACTTGGTTCTTCATTTCATCTTTGCCTCGAGGTCCGAAGGCACTTTTCATAGTAAAGCTGTCGGCCCCGTTGCGGTAGTCTTCTTCAATCCCAGCTCACCCCAGACGGCACGCCCGCCCTCTCCAGAATTCTAATCGGCACACGCACATCCAAATCGACGGCCCACGGGATGTCTGCGTTGATGATCAACTCGTAGGTGACCTGGACTAATTCGCTGGACGTGATCGAGCAATAGAGATCCTCCGGCAGGCGAAACTGAAGATCGAACTGAGCAGGGAGGCCCTGTCGGATAGTGGGATGGGGGATGTTCAGAAGACTATATTGGTCCTCTATCGTTGTATCCCGGCTGCCCGCCTTCTGATGGACGATGTGATTTAACTCGACGGTTATCTCTTTGATGTTTCTGTTCGAGTCATTCTTGATTTGCAGGGCCCCCTTGACGACCTCGCCGGGGAAGTACATGTTGCGTTCGATGGCTG
>JASLXP010001249.1 GCA_030740295.1 Planctomycetota bacterium | reverse complement strand
GGTGAAACTGCTCAGACCAGCTCTGATGGACAAGAGGCGTATGGTCCGAGCAGGCGCGATTGAAGGGCTGGGATATTCCGAATCTGAAGCGGCCGCGCCGCTGATAGATCGTTTTCTGCACAGCGCGAGCACTGCGGAACGCGAAGCGGCACGCAACGCCAGGCGAGAGTTGCAGTGGCGGAGTGGGAAGCCGATGGACACTCCGGCGGGCCCGGCAAAGAGCTATACAGTCGGCAGCCCAAACGGATACACAATTGTCACAGGATCGCATGTCAAGACTCTTAAAGAGTTGCCAGGTCCTGCAAGCCAGCGCGCAATGCTCACCATTGGGAATTTCGCGTCGCAGTTGGAACGCGAATTTGCGGAGAAGGCAAATCAGCAGGCATTGAAGGCATTGCTGTCGCGTGGAGGCATCATCTGGATCGCGACCGACCAATTTGGAGCAGGATTGCGTAGTTTCCTCAAATTCGCCGGGGTCAAAGTTCCCGCGAATGAGACTACCGATATGGGTCCCCCGGAGGTCTTCGTGTCGCCGGGCGATCCCTGGAACGCGATCATGTGGCCGCGTAACCTGATGCATGAATCGACCCTCAAACTTCATGCGTCAGGCTTCTGGGCCAAGTGGGATAAAGTGCGACAGGTGGCGCCATTCAGAAGCCCTTCGAATCCGAATCGTGCCGCGCTGATTGTCCAGACCGGCGTCTTCGACAAAGGCACAGTCGTGTTCAGCAGGATCAGGCAGGTAATTGCCAATCCAAACGGGGTCGATCTTCAGTGGTATTTCCTGGACGCGATGGCCGCGGTCGTGAATCCGCATGCATTGGCAGTGCCCACAGGGCTGAGGGTAAATGCTGACTTCGTCAGCCCACATGTCCCCTGGGCCAAGCCGCTGGCAGGCCAGAAACTGAAGGTGCTGTTCTCTCCCCAGGCTTCGTGCTCGAGGGAGGCCATTGAGATCGCGCAGCGTGTGGATTGTGACTATCGAGTGGTGCCTTACCTGGAGCGCTCCAATCCCTTCCATCCCAAGTTCCGCGACTCAGGGGTTCTCGATCCCCTGGCGATCATCTGGCTTCAGAACGAGCTGGGCAAACCGTGGGATGTGCTCGTCACCGGGAGCCGCTGGGTTGGGGTGGGCGTCATGTGTTACGGGATCGCCTGGCACCAGTGGCCGGAATCTCTGCGTGTCTATGTCCGCAAGAAGGTCTTTCGTGAAGGACGAGGGCTGGTCGTTTTCTACGACCATGTAGCGTCGTATGGCAGGCGGACGTTTGACGACTTGCGCCCAAACTTCGTGAAAGGCGTGTCTGCTGTAGCCAGTGCTGTACCAGAGTTCGAACGCGAATCGTCGCTTGCATCGGGCAAGTGGCTCACTTTGGCCGAGGTTGGAAAGGGGAAAGCAGTCTTTGCCAGTCGGAGTCTGCCCATCCTTGATGGATGGACCGTCAGGAACCCGCTCAGTTCGCTCGCCTTCGTCGAACCAGCGGAGTACTGGTACGCACTGCTGGCGCGCTCGGTCCAGTTCACGGGCAACCGGACAGGCACTGTGCGAATCGAGAAGCTCGACCTGGCGAATCTTCCGCAAGGAAAGATCGTCGTGGACCTCAGGAACGCGACCACGAAGGCTCTGCCTGCCCGCGCCACATTTCGACTGCGGGACAAGCTGGACCGCATCGTTGTTTCGCGGGAAGTCCCTCTGCAACTGCCAGCTTCGGCCGAAGTAAGCTGCGTTATTGATATCGGACCGGTTGCGAAGCCCTGTATCGGGGAGTTCTTTGCTCGGGACGAAGGAGGCAACATTCTCGGATGGGGCAACTGGGCAATCCCGGGGGCCGGCAGCGGCGAGATCACTGAATTAAGCTTCGACCGGGACCTCTATCCGCTGAACTCGTCCATCACCGTTTCCGGTCAGCTCAACGGGGAGATCGGAAATCGTGGAAGTGTTCGCGTTGCTTTGACGGACGTGCATGATCGTGTGATATCCAAAGCGGAAGCCCCGATAGAGGAAGGCGCAGATGTTTTTCGTTGCACACTGCCCACCGGCTCCGCTCTCTCCCGATTGGTGCATGCGGAGGTAGTCGTGCTGGACGGCGAAAGGCCAATCGCAGGCCGAGAGCAAGGACTGCTGGTGGATGTTTACCCGCGCACTGATTTTCCCACTTATTACACCGGGCCTCTTGCCAGCCGCGAGCAGGCGCGTGAGCTCGGTTATGACGCGGGCGGCAGCAGCCTGGACGATGCATTGAAACTGGGTCTGGAACAGTACGGGGCAGGTTTTGATCAAGGCATGCATGGCATGTACGGCATTTCCGGGCACGGTCCGGCCAGCCTGCTCAATCGCGAGACTCTCGACGGCTGGTCGAGCCCCAAATACCATCTCACACAATGGGAGAGAGCGATGGAGCTTGGCCCCAGCAAGCGGCTTGCGGGTACGCGCGTGACAATCATCGCGGACGAAGACAGCGGTTGGTACAAAGGTTGGCACAAGATGGGGTTTGCACCAAGCACGCTGCACGAGTTCCACAAAAGACTGCGCAGAGATCATGGAAGCCTGGACGCGCTCAATCAGAGCTGGGAGACGAGCTTCAAGCGCTGGAGGGACGTTCGTCCGATGCACGTGAGTGAGCTCGGTGATCGCAAGAGCGCTGCCGCCTGGGTGGATCATCGGGTCTTTATGGAATGGCAGTACGCCTGGCGCCGGACTTTCTCCGATGTGATGCTCCTGAAGCAGTATGTGCCCGATGCCAAAGTTGGATTCTCCACGGCCGGCGATGACAACGGCTGGGATGTTTACCACATGGCCAAGGCTCAGACGGGCATGACGTTTCAATTGGGAATTCAGCAGCGCAAGTACTGTTCTTGGTCCAAGCCAGGCGATTTCATAGCGACCTGGTTTGGCGGTTACCAGGTGCCACCCCGTGGAGAGCCGCGCAATGAGAAGGCATGCAGGTACTTTCCGTGGTACCAGTTGTTCTCCGGAATGACGGGAATGATCCTTTACACCGACTTGCCCGGCGGCCGGCACGGAGTGCTAAACGCCGATCTTTCGCCGACCTGGCCGGCCCGTTGGATAGGAGAGGAACTTCGGGAGATCAAAACCGGGCCAGCAAAACTGCTGCTCAGTGCCACGAGAGATTTGGGCGCCATCGCCACTTACTATTCCGGACCTTCCCAATTCACCCACATGGCCAAGCCCCCATTCGTAAAGGAAGCCAAGTGGGACTACGGCGACGAGCATCGATTCGTAGACCTGGGATGGCAGGAGCTTGGATGGCCGCAACGATGGGTCGCTCCGGAAGAAGTTCGGGAGGGGATACTCCAGAACGGCAAGTTCAAGCTCCTGATCATGAGCGCGATCTCTGCCCTCTCAAACGCAGAGGCCGAAAACATTCGCCGTTTCGTAGCGGCAGGTGGGACCCTTCTCGGCACCGTTGACGTGGGCAGTCGCGATGATTATGGCGGCACGCCACTGAAGGGACAGCTTGCCGACGTTTTCGGTTTTGAGTACCTCCCGGACCAGCCCCTGGTAACCGGGATCAGGAAGCGGCCGGTGACCTTTGACTGGAATGGCAAGAGCTACGATCTGGGCGAGACGCCCACTCCGGTGCGGCCGCTGAAGGTGACAACCGCGAAAGAACTCTCGACGACATGGAAGACCGGGGACGCACCAAATGTCCTTTACAACAAGTTTGGCAAGGGACGAGCACTCTTTTTCAATCTCAGCCCGCGCCTGTTGAGAACCTTCGGCAAGTGGGAAGGTCAGCGGAGTCTTGGGTATGAACAGATGCTCTTCTTCCTGCGCGACCTGGCGATTGAATCTGATGCAGACCCGGATATCGAGGTAAGCCTGCCCGATAACGAGACGCT
>JASLXP010001248.1 GCA_030740295.1 Planctomycetota bacterium | reverse complement strand
CGGCGGCCTCGCCATCTTCCTGGGGGAAAACGTCAATCCGGAGGTCACCAATCTCCGTATGGAAAAAGACGGAGAATCGCTCATGCCGGCCGAGCTCATTAAACCAGTCGGCGATGCAAAAGATGAGGCAGAGGGGCGCTTCCTCGAAATCGCAGCGCACGAACACCCGCTCGCCATGCCACTTCGTTTCTTCTCTGAAGGGCTGCTGAAATCGGTCACGTATAACCGTTACTTCGAAGTCAAACTCTACCCCGGCGCACGCACAGTGCTGCAGCTCTCCGGCGGCGCTCCACTCCTGATCGAAAAACCTTACGGCCGTGGCAACGTGATCCTCTTCACGAGCACTGCCGACCGTGACTGGGGCAACGCGGTGGTGCATCCGGTGTTCCCGATCTTGTTGCACCAGGCTGTCACACGCCTGACCGGTCGTGAATTCGAGCGTCCTTACCGCGTCGGCGAGACCATCCGTCTCCCGCTTCCCGAAGGTTCAAAGGTCAACACTGTCATGGTCACTGACCCGGACGGCAACGACCGGAAAATCCAGGTCGCCCAGCGAGAAGACGAAAGGCTCGTCGAATTTCCCCACTCCGTCCTGCCGGGTTTCTATCGCACAAACCTGTTCGACGGCATTGCTCGCGCCGATGCGGCTGAAGCCCCCTCGGCCGGTGAGGCAGGCTCCATGCGCATCGTCATGGCCGCTAACGTGGACGACTCCGAATCCGATGTCCGCTCCCTGAAACACAAAGAGCTCGAAGAACTTTTCAAAGGCGTCCAGCTACAGATGCCGAAAATAGGCCAGGACTTAAAAGAAAAGATCCGTGAAGGCCGCGTTGGCCGGGAGCTATGGAAAGTGCTCCTCATAGCCGCTCTTATCGTCTTACTATTAGAATTTGCCCTCGCCCGCTGGTTCATCTCCCGCACGGCCGAAGGCGACGCGGACGCAGTGCTCCGAAGAAAAAGCGCTGATGAGATTCTGAGTGAAGGGAGCGAAGCCGCGTGACCTCTGCCCCATTCCCCATTCCCCATTCACCATTCACCATCTGACTCCATGTTCGCCCGCCTGCTCGAAAGCATGCTCGATCTCGAACGCGTAGGACCTTTGGTCGGTCCGCCTGAGGTCTATCTGCGTACGGCTTGGCCCACGTGGCTCGCGATGCTTACGATCCTCGCGGGGTTCGCCGTGGCCCTGTTCTTCTACAGTCGGGAGGACTCCCTCACACGTGGCCAGCGCACCTGGCTGGGCATTCTGCGCGGCGTCGTCTATGCCCTCATCCTGACGCTGCTGTTCGAGCCTGCGCTCTCTATCGAGATGACGGTAAAAGTGCGCCGCAACATCCTTGTCCTGATCGATGGCTCGGAGAGCATGGAGCTCATCGACAAGCGCCGCAAGCGCAGCGAAATCGAGGAAGCTGCGCTGGCCACTGGGGAGATGAAGTTTTCCGATATCAAACCCGAGGGATCGAGTGCCCAGCTCACGCAGGCGTTCACGGACAAGGCTTCCACCTTCTCTCGACTCGACCTCGCCAAGGGCGTCCTGACAAACTCCGAGCTCAATCTCGTTGAGGAAATGCAGGACGACTATCGAATCGAGTTTTTCAAGCTCGGCGGCCGCACAGAACCGATCTCTGTCGAAGGCAAAGAATTGCCGCAGGCCCTTAGCCCCGTCGTCGCTGACTTCAAGGCCACCGCTCTCGGCACTGGCGTCGATGAAGTCGTCTCCCGCTACGGTGGCGAGGCCGTTGCCGCGGTCGTCCTGCTCACCGACGGCGCATCCAACCAGGGCCAGGATCCGCTCGAAGTCGCCCGCCGCATGCGTGAAAAGAACATACCGATTTATCCAATCGGTTTTGGACTCCCAAATCCGCGTGACTTGCGACTCGAGAATCTTGTCGTTCAGGAAGTCGTTTTCAAAGACGACGAAGTGCTCGCCCGGGTCCAGGTCATCGCTCCCGGTTTCGCAGACCGCGAGGTCGAGGCCATCCTCAAGCTTGACGGAGCTGAAACTGCCAGCCAGCCTGTCGTGCTTACCGACGAGCCGCAATGGATCGAGATTCCGTTCATCCCAGACAAAGGTGGCACGTTCCGGCTCGACATCACCATCGATCCTTTGCCCGAAGAGACGGTCAAGGAGAACAACACCATCGGCCAGACTATTCGAGTTATCGATGAACAGATCAAGGTCCTCTACATCGAAGGTAAACCCCGCTGGGAGTATCGCTACCTGCGCCAGGTATTACGCCGCGATCATCGGCTCGACGTGAAATTCATCATGACCGAAGGCGACTCCGACCTCGCCAAGTACAGCCGTGAATACCTCACGCGCTTCCCCACCGATGCGGCCGGAGCATTTCGGTTCGACCTCGTGATAGTCGGGGATGTTCGTTCGTCCTTTTTCCAGTCCGAAGAGCTCACGCGCATCGAAGAGCTGATCCGCACCCGCGGCGGCTCGTTCCTCATGATTGCCGGCAAATCTTACGCGCCCGACGATTACGAAGGCACGGTCATCGAAAACATGCTTCCGATAAGGCTCGCAGGAGGCAAGCGCGCCATCCCTCAGCAAGTCTATCCCGCACTTACTACCGCCGGCAGGCGCAGCTCTGTCGTGAGGCTCGACAAGAACGATGATCGCGATGCAGCACTGTGGAAACGAGTTCGTCCTCTTTTCAGCGTCCCTGCGGTCAACGATGTCAAGCCCGGCGCGATGGTGCTCATCGGCCTGTCCGGCTCGGAATCCGACCGTTCGTATCCGCTAATGGTGTGGCATCGTTACGGCACAGGTAAGTCGCTGTTCCTCGCCACCGACCAGCTCTGGCGTCTGCGCTTCAAGACGGGTGACCGCTATCACGCCCGCCTTTGGGGCCAGACCATCCAGTTCCTCACACTCTCCCGCCTGCTCGGTGAAAACCGCCAGATATCCATCCAGACCGACCGCAAAGAATACCGCACCGGCCAAACTGTCCAGATCTACGCAAACGTCCTCGACGAAACCTACACCCCCGTCAAGGCCGAGGAGTACACCGTGTACATCAAACGCAAAGGCAGCCTCGACCCGACCAAAGCCATCGTTCTCGACTCCGTCCCTGAATCCGAGGGCCTGTTTCAGGGCTACGCCGAAGTCGACAAGGAGGGGCGCTACCAGCTCAAGGCCGGCCGACACGAGGAATCCGTCAGCAATCTCGTGGAATTCGACGTTCGCACACAATCCCTCGAACAGCTCCAGCCCGCGCTGCAAATCGACTCTCTGCGCAAGTTCGGCGAGATCTCAGGCGGTAAATACTTCGGCATACATGACCTCGCCAAGCTGAGAAAAACCATCGGCGGCGAAGAAAAAACCACTATTGTAAAACGGGAAAAAGAACTCTGGGATTTATGGGTCGTTTTAGTAGTCATCCTCCTCTGCACCGGCACTGAGTGGTTTGTGCGGAGGCGGTTGAATCTGATGTAAGAATGCCTGACACCATCCAAAACAAACTGAAAGAGACCTGGGGCAAAGAACGCCAGTTCGCGCACCTGCGCGGGTTCTCGACGTTTGCCATTTGGACGGTCGGGCTGATCTTTGTCGACCTTCTGCTCGACTGGCTCTTTCTGATTCCCGGGCAGATTCGATTCCTCTTGCTGATGGCCAACGTCATTACGCTGGGCGTCATCTTTCATAAGCGATGGTGGCAGGGCTTGAACTCTTACGACGCCGTACGCGTTGCCCTGCAGGTCGAGGGGCGCCATCCGGAATTTCAGAATCTGCTGGTCTCGTATATTCAGTTCGATGCCGGCGCGGCAACCATCCAGCACGCATCGCCTCGGCTCATCGAGGCTATGCAGAATCAGACGATTCGGATCACCGAGCCAATCAGTTTTAAAGAGATTATTGATCTCAACGAGTTGAAGAATCTCTTTATGTTTACTGCCGCGATGTTCATTATCTTCGCCTTGGCGTGCGTGAGCTGGCCGACCCATTTTCGGATTCTGGCTATGCGTATGTTCAATCCCGGTGCGGAAGAGATCTATCCGACTGACACCAGCATAAAGGTCCTCACCCCGCAGCCGCTCGTGGTCAGGCAGGGCGATCCCATCCTGCTCAACTTCCAGGCCGATGGCGTCATACCGGGCAAGGGACTCCTCGAGATTCGGCCGCAGGGCATGAAATCCTGGGAGCAGTTTCAGATGCTCAAGGAAGAGAATACGCCCACCTACGATCACGAAATCGCCGAGGCGTTCCGCAGCTTTGATTACCGGGCCCGCATCGGCGACGCCATGTCCAGGCCGCTCTCGCATGTCGAAGTCGTGCCTCCTCCGCAGGTCGTCACTACCCGCGTGCGTCTGCGTTACCCCCTTTACATGAAGCTCGACGAACAGACCATCGACACTCTCAACTTCGATGTATTCCAGGGCACGCGGATCCAGTGGTCGCTGACTTTTGATCAGCCGCTCTCCGCGGCCGAGATGCAGATCGCTGACAGTGAGCCGAAGAAACTAAAGATTTCCGAGGACGGGCTCGTAGCGCAGGTCGAGTTCGCGCCAAAGGCATCCTTCCATTACCAGTTCAAGTGGACACTCAAGAAGCATCCATTCTCATGGGTCGAGGACATCCATTACTTCGTCCAGGTCATGCCGGACACCCCGCCGCGAGTGGATATTCTCCAGCCGCTCGCCGAGAAGGAGAAGGCAACCCGCCACAAGTCCGTCGAGATCAAATTCAGCGCGGAAGACGACCACGGCATCTCACAATCATGGCTGGTCTACAAACTCAACGACGGCGAGGAGAAACGGAAGGTCCTCAGCAAATACGATAAGCGTGCCGTGACTGGCGAATACACCGCCAAACTTTCCGAGCTTGTGCCCGACATCAAGGAAGGCAACTCGGTCACTTACTACATCGAAGTCGCCGACAGCCATATGGGTGAAGGTGGCCGCAACCGTGGACGTTCCGAGCAGCGTATCGTTTCTGTTGTCAGCATCGAGGCGTACCTCAAAGAGTTCTTCGCCCGCAAAGAAAAGCTCGACAGCGAAATCCTGAACGTTCAGAAGGTCGAGCAGGAAGGCTCACTCGAGGTCAAAGCACTGAAAGCGAGCGAAGAGCTGAGTACAGACGATATCGAAGAGAAAGAATGATCCCCGCTGCAGCTAAAGAATTTGGTGTCCCAAAGCTGGCCGCCATATCTCACCTTACCATAATGGGCGGATTGAATTTCTGATCGCTTTTCCGTGAGAGCCCTATGAAGCACCTGAAACAGATCGCGACCGGTTTATGCATGGTCTACCTTTTGAGCTTTGTCTCCGCTTATGCGCAGGACGCTGAAGATGTCCTGATGAAATCAGAATCGCTCCTGCTGGAGGAGGAGCGGCAGCTCAAGGTGAATCGTCGAGTCGATGAGATCATCAGCAGTTTTGAAGACCTCATTCGCGACCTGCGCTCGAACGGTCTCGTCAAAGAGGCCCGCGGCGACGAGCTCCTCCGCCTGCTTAGTCTCCTCGGCACGACGAATAAGGAAAACGTCCTCGCCGCGGCCGAACACCTGCGCGGCGCGCGCCAGAATCTCGCCAACCCGGTCAAATTCCTCGGTTCGGCGGACACGGAAATCGAGATCATCATCGCCAAGCTCGAATCTGTGCTTCAGCGTTCCTCTTCGCTGCAGAAGACAACTGAGCTGCTCAATCAGATCCGGCGCATCATCCGCAATCAGGAAAACGTTTACGCCAAGAGCAAGTTCATTGGGAAGCAGCTCCTGATCGGAGAACGCACCACCCGCCTCTGGGATTTAACCAAGGGGCAGCTCCAGGTCTCGATGTCAGTCAAGCGTTTTGGCGCAAGCCTGGCCGCGGCCAAGAAGGAAGCCAAGGAGCCCCTTAATCGCCTTCGCCTTGCCCGGGCCCTGGCTGTCATGAATCGTGAAAAACTCGACAGGAAACTCCTCGATGCCACACGCAAGATCAAAACCAAGCGTGTAGTCAGTGCTGTCCGCATCCAGGAAGACGCGCTCGTGTCGCTCAAGGACATCGAACGACGCCTCCAGCCCAACGCTGAATCTGCCGAGCTGCACCGCCTGAAGATGGCTCGCGAGAAACTGCTCCGCATCCGTGAGGATCAGCACACAATCCAGGGAGAGACCAGGAAGGCAACTGCAGAGGCGTTCCCCGAAAGGAAGAAGGATTTGCAGGTCAACCAGCGCCAGCTACAGCACGAGCTCAAAGATCTGCACACATCCATCCCCAGGACCAAGGTAGAAAAGCTTGTTCCTAACCTGCATCGAAATACGCCGCTAGACAAATCGCTGGACAATGCACACGCCACAATGGTCACCTCCGAAAAGCTGATCGAGGAGACTAAGCAGACCGATGCCGTCGCCAGCCAGGTCGAAACCGATCAGCATCTCGGCGAAGCCCTTCTCCTCCTCGACGAACGCATCGCCCGCCTCCAGGAAGAGGCCCTCAAAGAGCCCACCCTTGTCGACCGGCTCCGGGAGATCGAGCAATACGAAAAGGAAATTCTCGACGAGACTCAGGTGCGCCAAAAGGAGAACGCCAACGTAGCTGAAATCGCACCCGCCCAGAAGAAGCTCCAGGAGTACCTCCTCGAATTGGATGATTCCATCGAAGATGACGCGCTCAAACGTGTCATCTCCCTTTCCGGGGATGCCATGGCCCGCGCCGCTGTCTCCCTCGCGGCCAATGAACACGACAAGGCCATCGATAACGAAAAGGAGACCCTGACCCTCCTCGCCCGGGCCATCGAAATGGCCATCGAGCTCGAAAAGGAAGCCGAAGAGGTGGAAACCCAGGAAGAAGAATTCGCACAGGAAGAGCAGGCCATCGAGCAGGAAATGGATCAGGCCGAAGACCTCATCGATCGCCTCCTCGCCATCGAACGCCTCCAGCGTGAGCTTGCCGAAGATACCGAAGCAGCCGATGCAAACGTGCCCGAATTCAGGGATCTCGCTGAGCCTCAGAACGACCTCGCCAAAGAGACCCAGCGTGCGAAGGAACTGACCGACAGCGTACCCGTCCTGTCAGCCATCGACGATGCCGCGCTCGCCATGAACGAAGCCATCGAGAAGATTAGAGAGTCAGAAAAGGAACTCGCACACGCAGCTCAGCTCAAAGCCCTCGAAGCGCTCCGTAAGGCTCGCGAAGAAGCGGAAGAGAAGCTCGATGACCTTGAGCTCGAACGGGACCAGATGCAGCGAGTCGACGACGCACATGAAATGGCCGCAGCACTTAAAGAAGCCGAGCGACTCCAGAAAGAGCTCACCATTGAAACAAAGGAACAGGCCGCCAAGGGTCGCAGCGTCGAGGACATCGCCGAGCCCCAGGAAGCTCTCGCCGAGCACGTCAATAATCTGGAGCAGCAGGCCCAGAACCCCGGTCTGGAGGCTGCCCTTGAAGAAGCCGTCGGAGCGATGGAGCGTGCCGGAGGGCTGCTGACAAATAATCTTCCCGAAGTGGCCGAACCAAACCAGAAACAAGCCGAAGAGGCCCTCGCCCGTGCCCGTAAGCTTGCCGAAGACGCGGCCATCGAGCTCAACCGGCAGCTCGAGCAGGCCCGTGAGCTCGGGAAAGCCAAGGAAGAAGCCGAGGCCCTGATCGAACAGCAGGAAGAAGTCCTCGACGAAACCGAAAACGCGCCCGAAGAAGAACTCGCCGACCTTGCCGCGGAAGAAGAGGCATTGGTCGAAGGCGGCGAAGCCCTGGCGGAGACAGCCTCCCAGGTTGCCAACTTGACATCCGAAGCAGCCCAGGCCCAGCAATCCGTGGCGGAAGCGCAGGAAGCCCTGGCTGCCGCGGAGCAAGCCCTTGAACAGGGCGACCAGGCCGAAGCGGCCGCGCAAGAGCAAAAGGCTATCGAAGCGTTGCAGGAGGCAGCCGAGCAACTTGGGGAAGCCCAGGAAGCGCTCCAGGATCCCGAACAGGCCATCGCCGAACGCATCGGTCAGATCATCCGCGAACAGGAGGGCCTCCAGTCAGAGACCCAGGAAGCCGGCGATTCTGGTGAAAGCGCCGAGGGCACGGCCGAAGCCCAATCTGAATTAGGCGAACAATCGGAACAGGTCGGCGCAGCCACAACAGAAGCAGGTGTCCAGGAATCTCTTGGCGAGGCATCCAGCGCGCAGGAATCCGCATCCGAAAGCCTCGAAGGAGGCGACACCCAGGCCGCAGGTGAGGCCCAGGGCGAAGCCCTCGAAGCCCTCGGCGAAGCCTTGGGACAGGCCGAAGCCGCCGCCGGTGAAGGTGAGGGCGAGGGTGAAGGTGAAGGAGAGGGAGAAGGAGAAGGGGAAGGAGAAGGGGAAGGAGAAGGAGAAGGAGAAGGGGAAGGTGAAGGAGAAGGGGAAGGTGAAGGACAAGGCGAGGGAGAAGGACAGGGAGAGGGAGAAGGACAAGGCGAAGGTGAAGGACAGGGAGAGGGAGAAGGACAAGGCGAAGGTGAAGGGCAGGGAGAGGGAGAAGGACAAGGCGAAGGTGAAGGACAGGGAGAGGGAGAAGGACAAGGCGAAGGCGAAGGGCAAGGAGAGGGCCAGGGAGAAGGGCAAGGTGAGGGACAGGGAGAAGGACAAGGCGAAGGCCAGGGAGAAGGGCAAGGTGAGGGCCAGGGAGAAGGACAAGGAGAAGGACAAGGCGAAGGCCAGGGAGAAGGGCAAGGTGAAGGACAGGGACAGGGGCAAGGACAAGGACAAGGTCAGGGACAGCAGGGACAGGGCAATCCCAGTAATTCGCTTGGCCTCGGTGGTGAAGGGGCTCGTAGCTTTTCAAAGTCCGATATCGCCAAACGTCGACGTGCCAAGAGCCGCTCCAATTGGAGTCCTCTCGGCGAAAGAGAGCGTGAAGCCCTGAATCAGAATTTTGAGAGAGAGTTGCCGCCGGAGTTCAGAGAACTCTTGAAAGACTATTACGAAGCGTTGTCGAATCCGACGAGGAACTGATGCCTGACCAATGGAATACAGATTTGAATGGGACCCTCAAAAGGCTCTTTCCAACAAGTCCAAACACCGTGTTAGTTTCGAACAGGCCGCAACCGTTTTCGCGATCCCAATGCGATTTCCATATCAGATGACGAACACAGCGAAAACGAAGAAAGGTGGATTACTCTCGGGATATCCAATTCGGGAGGGTTACTTGTAGTAAGCCACACGTTCACTGAGGCTGGAGAATCAGTGATGATGATAAGAATAATAAGTAGTCGTAAAGCAAACCGTCACGAACAACGGCAGTATCACTCATGAAAGACGATTACGATTTTTCGGAAGGAGAAAGAGGGAAGTTCTTCAATGAAAATGCGATCCTGAGAATCCCTGTCTTTCTGGATTCCGAAAACTTGGTCTTTGTCGAAAAAATAGCGACAAAGAAACAGAAGGACATCTCCACGGTCGTAAACGAACTTATTCGGTCAGATCGTGATCTGGCCGAGATTATTGAATAGACACAAAAGAACTGTGAATTCCTACACACTCGCCACTTCCTTTGCCGCGCTGGTGATCCTCACCAATCCTTGCTTAGCAGAAACCCGCGTTCGCGTCGCAGAGCTCAGCCCCACCGCGGAAAAGGCCATCAAGAAAGGCCTGGACTTCCTCGCCCGGAATCAGAACAACGATGGCAGTTGGGAGAGTAACCACAAAATCGCCAACACCGCTCTGGGCCTTATGGCTTTCATGGTCAAGGGGTACTTCCCCGGCCGGCCGCCTTACTCGGCCAAGCTTTCCCGTGCGGTCGATTACCTGATCGAAGCGTCGGAGTCCGGCAACGGCTACATGGGCAAATCCATGTATGAACACGGCCTCGCCACGCTTGCCCTGTCGGAGGTCTGGGGGATGAGCGACCGACAAGAACTGCGCAACGTCCTCAAGAAGGCAGTGAGTGTCATCTTGCGCTCCCAGAACAAACAGGGCGGATGGCGGTATAATCCGCGGCCGGAAAGCGCGGACATCTCGGTCACCGTCATGCAGATTGTGGCTCTCGCCTCGGCAAAAGAGGCCGGTATCCTTGTGCCGGACAAGGTAATTCAGAATGCGCTGAAATACGTAAAGAGCCTTCAGAATCAGTTTCAGGGCGGTTTTGGCTACACGAGCCGGAGAGGTCCAGGATTCGCCCGCTCCGCGGCTGGCGTGATGTCTCTGCTCATGTCAGGTGAACGGGACACCCGCGCAGTGAAGGCCGGGCTCTACTATCTCCGCAAATCCGACGAGTCAAATTTCTCGCAGACCAGTCACTATTACTACGGCCATTATTACGCCATCCAGGCCATGTATCAGGCCGGTGAGCGGCACTACAACGAGTGGTATCCAAAGATCCGCGATGCCCTCCTCCTCAAGCAGGATTCCGACGGCAGTTGGTCGGGCGGCCCCGGCGGCAGGGCATATTCGACCTCGATGTCGATTTTGATCCTTGGCGTGCCGTATCGTTTCCTGCCCATTTATCAGCGTTGAGATGAGGTCATTGATCGATGGTCAATGGTCGTGCGCAGGTTGGTCTGTCACCAACCCCTGGGCACGCCGGCGTCTCGCCGGCTCTGCTGTGACCGAAGGTCGCCGCCCATGCCAGCCGGAATGGCACTCTTGCCTGACCTGCATTCTCGCTTTAGGCCTTGTTTCCATTTCGGCCGAGCCTCTCCCCTCCGCACTCGCGCTCGAAAAGGCTTTTGCTGACCTGACAGATGGCGACTGGATTCTCAAAAGCGCGGCCATGTCACAGCTTGCCAAGTGGAATATCGATGAGGCGGAAAAGCCGATTCGGGCCATCCTCATCGGAAAGGAGCATCCGTGGCTCAGGGGGCGCGCGCTTGTTGCTCTTGCCCGGACAAAAGGCGCAGCTTTACTGAATGACGCTATCGCATTCTTCGATGCCAAACATCCTGTTCAACTCCGCAATGCGGCTATCGAATCCCTCGGCATCATCGGAAAGGTTGCCGGCGAAGCGACCATTCAGAAAGCCATGAAAGATGAGGATATTTCCATTCGCCGTACTGCTATCGTGTCCCTTGCACGGCTGAAGGGCAAAGGCGCGTGGGACAGCGTTTCTGCTGCCATGGAGGATGAAGACAAAGAAATTGTCCGGGCCGCGGTCAGGAGTCTGCAATACATCAACACCGGGGAGGCCAGAAATGCCTTGCTCGAGCTTCTACAGCATGAGCTGTGGGATGTGCGTTTCGAAGCCGCAAAGGCGATCCGGGCCGCCCGGTTTAAGCAGGCGATCCAGGCACTCTTCGAAGGCATGGCCAAAGATCGAGACCATCGTGTAAAGAAGGCTTGCGAACAGGCCCTGATCGAATTCGAGCCGGACGCGCTGGCAACACCCATGATCGAGAAGCTGGTCGGTAAAGACAAGAGCTATTATTCAACGTGCCTCAAGCTGCTGCAGTTGAAGCCTTCGACCAAAGGGTGCGATGCCCTGGCGAAGATTCTCAAAAAACAGGACAAACGGTATCAGCCATACCTGACAACCAGCTTCAGCCTGCTGGCCAATTTCGATCCCGATGCCTATCACGAGGTCTTCATCACATATCTCAGCCATCAGGACCGCAACATCCGCCAGTACGCGATCAGCAGCCTCGGCAAATGCAAGACGACCGACATTTATACGCCCCTGCGACCGCTGCTGAACGACAACGACCGGCACATCCGCCATCATACTTTGAACGTGGTGCGCAGTTCCAAAGGCCCCCTTCCGGAGTCTGGGATAATCTCTTTCGTTGCACCTCATCTCACAAGCCAGGACAGCCACATCCGCCACTACACACTTGACCTGCTCCGGCGTCACATCAAGCCGGACGAATTCGAAGCCGCGCTCGAGGCCCTCACATACATGCTCAACAGCCCGGACAAAAACCTGCGGAACACCGCGCGCAAGATCCTGCTTCCCATCAGCGATGATGACGGCCGCACGCGTATGGCCAAAGCCCAGGGCATCCTCACCCATTGGATGCTGCTGGCATCCTTTCCGACCCCTCAACAGACAGAGGATACGGAAGAAGAAGCACAACCCAAAACCGAGGTCGCCCAGGTAGAACTGCCGACCCCGTCCAACTTTAATTTCAAGCAGGAATACAAAGACACTGACGAAGACGCGGAAGGCGATATCAAGTGGCAACCGCACACCATCACCAACCAGGAATTCCGAGTCCCGCTCCACGAGCTCTACTTCCCGCCAACCACCGAAAACAAGACCGCCTTCGCAGTGGCCGACTTCCAATCTGAAGCCGACGAGGCCGTGAAACTTCTCATCTACGTGGACGATTCGCACACCCTCTGGCTAAACGGCAAGCAGGTCTCCGAACAGAAGACCGCGGGCGAGCACACCGTAGAGGCCAATATCGTCAAGGGTTCCAATCGCATTTTCGTCCGGGTAGGCAACGTGAAGGAATGGTGGTGGCTGGCTGTCAAGATTGCATCCAAGACCGGGCAGGTGATGGAATCGGTGACGCAGAAGTCCGCGCGATAACCACCGACTTCTCAAGCGGTGCGCAACGTCAACTTGCCCTTGCACCACAGCCAGACCAGCAAAGGCAGGCACCCCGTCAGGGCCAGAAAAGGCTGAAAGACCACGACTACCGCGCGCAGTAATCCCAGCGGCCCAACGGAAGACGAGATCGTATTCAGGTCCAGGAACCCTTTACCCCCATCGAAACCGATGAATACAAAAATCGAGACAATACTGATGGGAACCAGGTTTCCGGCGATACGGCAGATGACCCGTTTTGTCAGCGTTTCCTCCCCGCAAAGATCCGCAAAGTCGCGGGCGAACCCCATCCCGTAGAGAGCGTTCACGTACGCAAGAACGCAGGACAGCGCAAAAAAGCCCTCATCCAGGAACGCGTTGCGCCTGGAGGCCGTAAACTGCTCGAGAAGGAACAGGATCCAGTAAAGACCGATGTTGAAGCTGAGCAGTGGGCCGAACGCGACCCAGTCTTCCGCGGACCATTTCGTGACCGCGCCGCCAATCGGTTGGCGCCACGAAATGCCGCTGATGGTTGAATACGTCTTGCGCTTCTCTGCCATAGCTAAATCGAAGCGGCAAACCGCGGTGGATTCAAGATCGCTTAATTGCCCTGGACCTTCTTTCTGAGATTCTCAAAACCGCCCTTGATTTTTTCGGAGAGAGAAGACGAAGCCCCCTTCACTTTCTCCGTGAGGGTAGAACCTGCCTCTCCTTCCATCAGCATGCCGTTTTCAATCGGCCGCCATTTGGAGCGGTCGCCATCCTTCAGGCTAATCTCGATGTAGTTTTCCCTGGCGGCATCATCGAATCGAATGGCGATTCGATCCTCCACCCTCAGCCTATTGGTAGCGTCCACATGGACCATGGCATAGGTGCGACTTTCTCCGATCGAGTTTTCAAACTTTCGTTCTACCCGAACCACGCGTCCGACCTGCGACCCGGCGATACGCACAGGATTGCCAACTCGGAGCCCCCCTTCGGATTCATGTGCGAACCGGACCTCAAATACAAGGACTGATTGCGATGAACTCTTTGTGGTCGAGGTAACGCACGAAGATAACAAGGTGCACGCCAGGATAGATAGAACCAGACAGGCAGATTTATAGGAATCATTCATATCCAACAATCCGTGGCTTTGACCATCCTCTACCGAACCGTGTTCTTGATTCATCCGTGTCACATGAAAGACTCTAAACATCACAGACCATCGCCGCATGTCTGAGCGCTAAAACTCTATCCTCCCACGTCGGGATGAATTCCTGCGCCACATAGCCCTTGTAATCGATATCAAGCAGAGCTTGCATGATGGCGGGGTAATTCAGCTCCTGCGTGTGATCGAGCTCGGCGCGGCCAGGTACTCCTGCGGTGTGGATGTGGGCAATCACATCCTTGTATTGTCTGATGCGGCGGATGACGTCCCCATTCATGATCTGCACGTGATAGATATCGAACAGCAGCTTCATGTTCGGTGAATCTATCCGCTTGATGAGGTCTACACAGAAATCGACATCGTCGCCAAAGTAGCCGGGATGCCCTTTCATCGGGTGTGTGTCGTCGCGGGAATTCAGGTGCTCCAGGCAGAGGGTTACTCCCTTCTTCTCTGCACGGCCGATTACCTTCTTCCAGCAATCAACACAGTTCTTCGTGCCGGCCTCTGGAGTGATTCCTTTCTCGGTCATCCCGGTGAAAGTGATGACATTGTCTGTGCCTATCTCTGCGGCGAGATCTATCCCATCGGTCAGCTTCTTGATACAGAATCCGTGATTAGCGGTACTGAATGGACCTTTGGCGAATCCGTGGCTGCCGACCAGCGAGATCTTCAGGCCAAGCTCGCGCACCTTCGGATAAAACTTGGAAGGAATCCCCTCCATCGCTACCAGGCCAATCTCCTTGCAGTGACCAGCCAGCTCGACGGCTGGCATCGGATTAAAACACCAACCCATGATGGACTGACGGATACGCCCGTTCTCGATCCTGTAATCGCCGGGAACTACTGGCTCAGCGTTAGCCTCCTCCGCAAGGGCCGCCAGGCTGAGGCCCGCGCCCGTGGCGGCCAGAACGGCGTTTCTGAACAGGCCACGACGTGAGACTTCATCCGCTTCTTCTTTTGGTTGTGCGTCTTCGTTCATAGGTGTTCCTTGAGATGTGGATTCTGTAGCGATTTCTTAATCGATCCGACGTTCATATAAAACCGATTTGTGTCAGGCCAGCGCCCGCAGCATGCCTTCCGCTTTGTGCATGGTCTCAGCATATTCTTCCTCGGGCTCTGACTGAGCAACGATGCCGCCACCGACGGGAAACTGAATCCAGTCATCTTTGAAAGTGAACGTGCGAATCAGGATGCTCGAATCCATGGCCCCGTCAAAGCCAATGTAGACCAGGCTGCCGCAGTAGGCGCCTCGGGCCGTGGGCTCGAGCTCGGAAATGATCTCCATGGCGCGAACTTTGGGCGCGCCGGTAATCGAGCCGCCCGGGAAGCAGGCTTTGAGCACTGCGAGCGGCGTGGTATCAGGCAACAACCTCGCTCGCACTTCGCTTACCAGATGATGCACATACTCGGCAGATTCGATGTTGAACAGCTTCGGCACAGTCACCGAATCCGGCTCGGAAACTTTGGACAGATCGTTGCGCAGGAGATCGACAATCATCACGTTTTCCGCGCGATCTTTAGTGCTGTGAAAGAGCTCTTCTTTGGCGGCTGCATCTTCGGCCAGATCAGCCTTGCGCCGCCTTGTGCCTTTGATGGGCCGGGTCTCGATTTCCCGCTCGTTGACCCATAGGAAACGTTCCGGTGATGCGCTGGCTATCTGAAATGTACCAGCATCAAAATAAGCGCTGAAGTTGGCGGGATTCCGCGTCCGGAGCCGTTCATAGATGTCGAGCGGCGAATGACTCGACTGATACAACAACCGCTGTGAAAGGTTCGCCTGAAAGATGTCACCCGCGTGGATGTATTCGATGGCCTCTTCGCTTGCCTTCAGATAATCATCACGCGAAAAATTGCTGGTGAGACCAGGCAGTGCGGGCACATCAGACTGGGGGGCCAGAATTGTCCGGCGAGCACTCCTGTACTTGATGCAGTGCGGCGGCCGCTGGTCGAGCCTTCGCAGAATCTCCATCCCGGTTCTCTCCGCGTCCGTCTCGTCAACTCGCCGGGTAAGGGTCTGTGAAATGATCCAGGCCCTGTCTTCGACCAGATCGAATCCGATCACCCAGGAATAAAGTCCCACCGCAACATAAGGCATCTCGAACTCATCAAACTTTGGCCGGTCAACATCTTCGATGCAGTGCAGCAGGTCGTATGAAAAAAGCCCGGCAATTCCTCCTTGAAATGGTGGAAGGCCGGCGAGCGTTTCCTTGGGACTTCGACTCAACAGGCCCTCCAATTCGCCAAAGATGTCTCTGCATGGTTGGCGTTTTTCATGCGGTCGCGCAGGGCCCACACTACTCTTGTACGGTCGCGGAACGCCCGCACCACTATCCGGCCGATACTCGACCCTATCGATCGGATCTGCAGTGATAAACGCGTACCGTCCCAGTTCTTCATGCTCTCTCGAGCTGTCCAGGAACAGTGCCCAAGGCAGGTCGCAGATGCGCTGAAATGCATCCCATGGTGTGATGGATGTGCTTAGTTCCTTAACGAAGGCCATGCCGTTGCGTGTTTCTATTCCGTGCTGAAGGGATTCGGCTCCACGAGCGTGACGCCCAGTTTGAAATCCTTCGGGACACCTCCGGCAAAACGAATCCTGCGGACATCGCGGATGATGTCCCCCGCTCTCCAAATCGTGGTCGGATAAAGCCAGTTCGCCATCAGGTGCCGGGTAGAAATAACTTCGCCGCCGGGCAACTGGAAATTGAGGGCGACCTCGTATTCTTCGTTCATGGGCTTGACGCATTCCCAGAAAGTCTCGACGAACAGCGTTGCCTGATCGATTCGCCGCGGCTGATTCCATCCCAGAAGTCGCGCGCCTTCCCTCTGGATCTGGCCGACCCTTATCTGCATCGACGGTTTGAAATCCAGCTTGATGCCCTTCCACAGGTTCTTACGTGGTGCCCCGCGGCGGAACACAAAGAACTGGCCACGCTCATACACCAGGCCGTAGTTTGGGTCTTTTAAGACATGGTCACGGGACCGAAGAGTCTTGTAGTACTCCTTCCAGGCCCATCGGTCGTATGGATCCAAAACGACGAACTCTTGATCCAGCGGCAGCACCTTTCCGCCGAGGTGCTCGCCTGGATAGTATTCCCTCGTGCAATTCAGAACGAGATTCTCGGTGAAGTGGCCTGACAGTCGATAGCTGACCAGAACAGAAGTATCGACGGGAACCAGTTCACGAATTTCTTTCACCAGATGATGCCGCGGCTTGATCTCGAAATTCGCGCCGCTCTGCATGCGAACGAAAAAGAGCCACGCAGAGAGGCCAGCGCAGATCAGGACAGCGGTGACCAGACCTGCATTCTGCACATCAAGTTTCGGTGCATGTTGCTGAAGCAATTCCTGAACGCGTCTCACGCCAAACACCGCAGCAAACAGAAGAATCGGCACCAGCGAAGCATGATTCCAGAACAGAATCGTGTGGTGTGTGGGCATGTTGCTGATGAGCAGGAAGAACAGACTCGGCAGCAGAATCGCGAGCCGGCTCGGACTGAAAAGCGACAGCATTCCAAGGGGCACGAGCAGGTGCAGCACGAAGCTGAGATTTCGGTAATCGCAGATGTATCTGATGACGTAAATCGGATCTGTAATCACACGCCATAGAATACCGCGGTAACCGTCTCCGATATCACTGAAGTATGAGACCACGAATCCGTAGGAACGGTCATCGAGCATCGGCAATATCAGCTTTGTGCCCACGATGAAGTAAACGAGGGCCCCGCCAAACAGTCCCGCTCCACATTTCTTGTGCGGCGTAAAGATTATCATCCAAAGCCCGATCATGGCTGCGGTGGGTGACATGTTTTCCTTAACGGCCATCGCGCATGCCGCCCAGACAATGCACAGCCCTGGTCGGGAAGTGGTCAGGCAATAGCAGGCGGCGAGCAACATCGGGACCGCCTGTGCCTCTTCCGATGGCCCGTAAGAGGCCCGACACTCAAGAAACAGAACCGGCGTGTAAAGCAAATAGGCCACCGCGAAGCCAAGCCCCAGGTAAGGGCTCTTCAACACATTTCTGGCCAGCAGAAATGCAGGCAAGGCCCCCATGCACAGGGCGAGCGCATGAATCACGAGAATCGTTTCGTGATATGGGAAAAGCCAGAAGACTGGCAGCGCCAGAATCCGCGTCCAGAACAGATGATCCATCGATGTGCCTTCCCCTGCCCCGCGGTGAGGCTGGTTGTAGGTCATCATGAATTTCCCACGAAACGTCTGGTGATACCCCTCCGCAATCTGTCCCGAATCAAAGTAGCCGAGATTCAATGAACGGAACTGGCAGATATTCAGAAAGGCAAACAGTCCAAAGTGAAGGGCCATCAGCGCGGCCAGGGCAATCGTGCACACACGTTCGTTTCGCTTACCTTCCGGCATCCCTGGAATGAATGAATTGGCAATAAGCCCGGCCGTCAGCCCAGCCACTAGAATTCCATGAAAGACTGGAACGAGCGTTGCCGGAAATATCAGACTCAACAGAGGCTGGAGAATTAATGTTGTTGATGGCAATCCCAGCCAGAGCCAGCGCAAAACTGCTTCACGAGTACCTGCCTTTTCTTTTGAACGCCAGACGAGCAGACTCCAAGCGATGAGACCGATGGCGGCGCCGAACACAGCCCACGGCAGCAGAGCGGCATCCAGATAAACCAGACCGCCCTGCGGCTCGATGTATTCGTTCAGGCCAAGCCGGCTGAACAGTTGATAAGAGCCCTGCGTGTAAACCCACAGAAACCATGCAGCAGCGAATCCTCCAAGCGCGGCCAACGATCCGCCAATCAACGCGAGACTCTTTGTGGATTGGGTTTGCATGGGGTGCGGTCCGGGGCAGGTATCAACCTGCTCTTTCAGAAATAGGACAGGGAAAAGGAGGCGATCTATCGTACGTATGCCCTTCGATAGTGTGGTCCAATACAGCCCGAAAAACGTAGCCGCAATTGGAATCGAGGCGTTTATACCACGGAGCACTGGGTCATGCCTGAGCACTCTGTGGCCATTCCTGAATCGGTCAATAACATCCTCATGACTCGCGGCACAACAACTACAACTGACGCTCATCTATGTCGAAATATCGCGCCCTCATCTGCGTTCTCTGCTTACTTTTCGTCCCCACTCTACTGCTCACTGAGACTGCTACTAAAAAGAAGAAAAGGAAGCCAAAGAAGCCGGCCCCAGGCATTACGCCTTCTGCGCAGCTTGTTCCGGTCGAGGCATTCAATCTCCCCGACGGGCTCGAAGTTTCGGTCTGGGCCACCTCACCCATGTTCTACAATCCGACGAACATGGACGTCGATCACAAGGGCCGAATCTGGGTGACCGAGGCGATCAACTATCGCAATTTTCGAAAACCGGATGTGGACATTAAGCACCCGGAGGGTGACCGGGTTGTAGTGCTCGAAGATACCGACGGCGACGGAAAGGCGGATAAGTCCACCGTGTTCGTTCAGGATGCAGACCTTGTTGCGCCGCTCGGCATCGGAGTGCTCGGCAATCGGATCTATGTCTCGTCCGCTCCGAGTGTGATTCTCTATACGGACGTCAACAACGATCTGAAGTTCGATCCAAAGGTGGATAAAAAGGAGATCTTTCTCACCGGATTTGGCGGGAAGGATCACGACCACAGTCTGCATGCAGTGAAAGCGGGGCCGGACGGGGAGTTTTATCTCAACGCAGGGAATGCAGGCCCACACATCGTGAAGGACAAGTCGGGCTGGACCCTGCGTGCCGGCAGTTCTTATAATGGCGGCGCACCCAGCATGGGCAGCAATAAGCCGGGACTGATCAGCGATGACGGCCGGATCTGGGTCGGAGGCGTGGCACTTCGAATCAGACCGGACGGCACTGGGTTGACCGTCATTGGCCACAACTTCCGCAACAGCTACGAAGAGTGCGTGACCTCTTTCGGCGACGTGTTTCAGAATGACAACGACGATCCTCCCGCGTGTCGTACCACGTGGCTCATGGAATACGGTAACCTGGGCTTTGCCTCCGCGGACGGCAGCCGGAGCTGGCGAGCGGACCAGCGTCCCGGGCAACCGACCAGTGTCGCCGAGTGGAGGCAGGAAGACCCGGGAACGATCCCGGCCGGCGATGTTTACGGCAACGGAGCACCAACCGGCATTGTGTTTTATGAGAACGGGATTCTCGGTGACAAGTATCGAGGTCTTCTGCTGAGCTGCGAGTCCGCCCGCCGTGTCGTTTGGGGATACCTGCCGGTGCCGGAAGGCGCTGGATTCAAGCTCGAACGTTTCTCTTTCTTTGATCCGAATCGCCAGGGCATTGATACGAATCTGCGCTCCTGGTTTCGCCCGGCCGACGTGGCCGTAGGCGCCGATGGCGCGATCTACGTTGCTGACTGGTTTGATCCCGGCGTCGGAGGGCACCGCATGCGCGACAAATCCGGAAGCGGAACGATCTACCGAATCGTGCCCGATGGAGCAAAGCCTGTAACGCCCAAGATCGACCTCTCCACCACGGTCGGCCAAATCGCAGCGATGAAGAGCCCTGCACCGAACGTGCGTTACCTCGGTTTCGAGAAACTTGTCGAGCAAGGCGAAGCCTCCTTGAACGCGGCCCAGAATCTGACCAGGGATGCTAGTCCTTACATTCGAGCCAGAGGCATCTGGCTGCAATCCAAGCTCGGCCCCAAAGGTATCGCCAGGGTGGAAGCCCTCCTTAGAGACAAAGAGCCGCAGGTCCGCATCCTTGCCTTCCGTGCCCTTCGCAGAGCCAATCACAGGATGCTCGAACATGCGGCGAAGCTGGCTGACGATCCTTCGATTGCCGTACGGCGTGAAGTATTGCTCGCTTTGCGGGATGTTCCCCTTGAAAAGAGCAAAGACCTGCTGCTCAAACTTGCCGAAAGCTACGACGGCAAAGATCGCTGGTATTTGGAGGCCTTCGGGATTGCGTGCGAAAAAATGGAGAGTGAAGTTTTCAGAATGCTTTTGGATAAGACCGGCTCCCCCCTCAATTGGGATGCTCGCTTCGCGGGCATCGCCTGGCGGCTCCATCCGCCGCAGGCCGTCCCGTTTCACAAAATTCGGGCGATGTCGCCTTCGCTGAACCCGGTTGCCCGAAAACAATCCATTGACGCACTGGCGTTCACGTTCAATCGTCCCGCGGCAAAAGCCATGCTGCAGATCGCCAAAAAGGGACCGGGCGACCTCCAGCAATACGCCGCGTGGTGGGTGCGCCACCGGCACAAAACACACTGGCGAGAATACGACCTCGCCAGACAACTCCCGGCCGGTCTCGGTGTGGGTGTTCCTCAGAATATCCGAGTGCCGAAGAAGGCGATCTGGTCAAGCGAAACCATCAAAGGCAAGGCCATCGCCGAGTATGACGTGGATATCACCGGGGCCTCGAAGCTCTTCCTCGTCAACACCGATGCTGGCGATGGTATTAACAGCGATTGGTGCAACTGGATCGAGCCGATGCTCTACAATGGAGAGAAGGTTGTGCCCCTCGCTTCCATCAATTGGACCGCCGCAAAATCCGGCTGGGGCAAAGTGCTCAAAGGCCGAAACACCGGTGGAAACCAATTGCTCAGGAACGGCGAAAGGCTGCGGAACAGCATCGGCACTCACGCCCAGTCAGTCATCGCTTTCGATATCGGCGGCGGGGGGTTTACTCGATTAAAGGGCACTGGCGTTATCGACGAAATCAAAGGCAGGAACAACAGATCTCCCTCGGTCACCTTCCAGGTCTTCACCTCGAAAAAATCTGAAAAGCCATTACCCGAACCGGCGAAGCCGCTGCCGAAGGGCTCGCTTCCACCGATACACGAGATTGCGAAAATGAAGGGAAACAAGGCGAATGGGCAAGATCTGTTCAACGGCAGAGCCACCTGCACTCAGTGTCACGCCATCAATGGCAAAGGCGGGCAAATCGGCCCGGACCTTACCGGTATCGGTGGGAAGTTTGGCAAGGAGATTTTGCTGGATTCCATTGTGAATCCTTCTTCGGCGCTCTCATTCGGATTCGAGATGACGCAGGTGCTGGATAAGGACGACGGTGTTTATCAGGGCATCCTCATCAGCGATGGGGATCCGCTCGTGCTGCGAGACAAGGAGGGCAAACAGCTATCAATCGCGAAGAATGAAATCGCTGAAAGAAAGCTGTCCGAGATATCGATGATGCCTGAAGCGACCAGCCTCGGCCTGAAGGCTCAGGACCTGGCGGATATCGTCGAGTTTCTGATGGCCGAGCAGTAGATACGGGGGCCTATCTGTGAGCTCATTCATTTTTTCTGGCTCACAGGCTGGCAGCCTGTGGCCACAGAATTTCTGCGCATCCCAGCCAAATCCGGAGTACAGCCCCTGAAAAAGCCGATTCTGTTGGCCATAGCGGCTCCTTTTGCTAGCATCCCCGCCCAGTTCAGGAGAGGCGAAATTCGAGAGCCACAGGCGAGAGCTTGTGGTTTCTTTATGCCCGCAAAAGGACTGCAAGGGTGCCCAAACGAGACGATATCAAGAAGATTCTGCTTATCGGTTCCGGGCCGATTGTCATAGGCCAGGCATGTGAATTTGATTACTCCGGCACCCAGGCGTGCAAGGCGCTGCGGGAGGAGGGCTATGAGGTCGTCCTCCTCAATTCCAATCCGGCGACCATCATGACCGATCCGGATACCGCGGACGTGATTTATCTCGAGCCTGTCACGCCGCTATCGGTAGACAAGATCTGCGAGCGGGAGCGACCGGACGCGCTGCTGCCGACGCTCGGAGGCCAGACCGGACTGAACGTGGCAATGGAATGCGCGGAGCAAGGCATCCTGGACAAGTGGGGCGTCACCATGCTCGGCGCGACCAGGGAGGTCATTCATAAGGCGGAAGATCGCCAGGCGTTCAAAGACGCGATGATAAATATCGGGCTGGGAGTCCCGCGCAGCGGAATAGCGCACAATATGGAAGAGGCCAACGCAGTGCTCGCTGAGGTGGGCTTGCCCTGCATTATTCGGCCGGCATATACGCTCGGAGGCACGGGATCGGGGATCGCCTTCAACCAGCAGGAATTCAACCGGATCACTGCGTACGGCATTGAATGCAGCCGCGTGAACGAAGTCCTCATCGAGCAATCGGTCATCGGGTGGAAAGAATACGAGATGGAGGTGATGCGCGACCGCAAGGACAACGTGGTCATCATCTGCTCCATCGAGAATTTTGACGCAATGGGCGTGCATACCGGCGACAGCATCACGGTCGCGCCGGCGCAGACGTTGACCGACAAGGAATACCAGCGTATGCGTGACGCCAGCCTTGCGGTCATGCGAGAGATTGGCGTCGAGACAGGCGGCTCCAACATTCAGTACGCGATCAATCCGGACAACGGCGACATGATCGTGATCGAGATGAACCCCCGTGTCAGCCGTAGCTCTGCCCTGGCGTCCAAGGCGACCGGTTTCCCGATTGCCAAGTTTGCTGCCAAGCTTGCGGTTGGATACACCCTCGACGAAATTCCGAACGATATCACCAGGGAAACTCCGGCCAGTTTTGAGCCCACCATCGATTACTGCGTGGTGAAGATACCTCGATTCACTTTCGAGAAATTTCCGCTTGCGGATGGCATGCTGACCTCGCAGATGAAATCCGTCGGCGAGACAATGTCCATCGGCCGCACCTTCAAGGAATCTCTGCAGAAAGCCATTCGCGGCCTTGAAATCAGCCGCTTCGGGCTTGGCCTGGATCGCAAGGACGAGGTCATGAACGGCGGCCTGCCCGATATCGAAAGTATTCGGCAGAAGCTTATCACTCCGAATGCGGACAGAATCTTCTACCTCCGTTACGCATTCCTCGCCGGGATGAGCCTGGACGAGATCTTCGAGCATTCCAAAATAGATCGGTGGTTCCTGGAGAACATGATCGAGATCGTCGCCTTCGAAGAGACGCTCAGGGCAACCAGTGAGCTCGATGAAGTGCCCCGGGAAGTCCTGCTCGAAGCCAAAAGGCTCGGGTATGCGGACGAGCAGCTTGCCCACCTCTGGCAGACCAAGGGCTCAACGGTGCGTGAGCATCGCAAGGGCCTGAACGTCACCCCTTCCTATAAGCTGGTCGATACCTGTGCCGCCGAGTTCGAGGCTTACACGCCGTACTACTATTCCACGTATGACAACTTCATCAGTAATTTTCCAGCGGACGAACAGGACGAGGCGCGTGTCTCCGATCGAAAAAAGGTCATGATCCTCGGCGGAGGGCCGAACCGCATCGGGCAGGGGATCGAGTTTGACTACTGCTGCTGTCACGCGTCGTTCGCTCTCAAAGAGGCCGGGATCGAATCCATCATGGTAAACTCCAACCCGGAGACGGTGAGCACCGATTACGACACCTCCGACCAACTCTTTTTCGAGCCGGTCACGGTCGAGGACGTCCTGAACATCTACGACCGTCTTCAGCCGGATGGAGTGATCGTGCAGTACGGTGGGCAGACCCCGCTGAATCTTTCTGCCGGGCTGGAGGAGGCGGGGGTTAAAGTCATCGGCACTTCTCCCGACAGCATCGGTCTTGCGTCGGATCGGGATCGCTTTCGCAGCCTTCTGCAAAAGCTCGAACTCCAGCAGCCGCGTAACGGCATCGCAGTGGACAAACAGAGCGCACTCGAAGTGGCTGGCGAGATCGGTTACCCCGCGGTGGTGCGGCCTTCGTTTGTACTCGGTGGGCGGGCTATGGAGATCGTCTATACCGACACCGAACTGGAGAAGTATATTGATTTCGCAGTGGACGCTTCGCCGGAGAAACCGATCCTGATCGACAGGTTCCTCGAAGGCGCCATCGAGGTCGACGTTGATGCGGTGTCGGACGGCGAGCAGGTCCTCATTGCCGGCATCATGGAGCACATCGAAGAGGCCGGGATTCATTCCGGGGACAGCGCGTGCGTACTGCCGCCGTTCAGTCTGAGCGACGCGGTCGTCGAAGACATCCGCAATCAGACCCAGGCCCTCGCGCTTGCTTTGAATGTGTGCGGCCTGATGAACGTTCAGTTCGCAATTCAGGATACAAACGTATTCATCATCGAGGTAAACCCGCGCGCATCCCGCACGGTGCCTTTCGTCAGCAAGGCCACCGGCGTGCCCTGGGCAAAAATTGCCGCCAAGGTAATGGTCGGCCACAGCCTGAAAGAGCAAGGCGTCAGCGAGGTCGACATCTCATACCAGGCCGTCAAAGAATCCGTTTTTCCATTCAACAAGTTTCCGGGCACGGATGTCATCCTCGGTCCGGAGATGCGCTCGACGGGTGAAGTAATGGGTATCGATCAGGATCTGGGGATGGCCTTTGCCAAAGCTCAGATGGCCGCAGGACAGGATGTGCCACAGAAAGGCAAAGTTTTCATCAGCATGCGCGATTCGGACAAGCGGCACATCGTTTTCGTAGCGAAAAAGCTGGAAGACCTCGGTTTCGAGCTCGTGGCCACCAGCGGTACACATAAGGTCCTCACACGAAACGGCCTCGATGTTACCAAGGTCTACAAGATTCAGGAAGGCCGGCCGAACGTTCTCGACCTCATGAAAAATGGTGAGATTCAACTGGTCATCAACACCCCATCCCGCCGCAATGCTGCTGCGGCCGAAGCCGAGCTCCGCGGCTTCACGGTGATGAATCAGATCCCGCTCTGCACGACGCTGTTCGGCGCGCAAGCGATGGTGAACGCCATTCAATCCGTGAAACAGCAAGGTTACAGCGTGACCAGTCTGCGGGAGTATCACGACCAGCAGGATTCCGCATCGGCAATGTAGGATGCAATGTAGGATGGGCGTCCTCTCCCCTCTTGAGCTGTTGGGCGAAAGACGGCCGGGGACGGCCATCCTACGGATGCGGGCGTTACACCACCCCTTCGTTCTCTCGATGGGCCGGGGTTGAGATTTATTGCTGCCTGGCGTAAATGTGTTTCAAGTGGAAATCGTTCTGATGCAGCCCGTGGCTGCGATACCGAACTACGTTCAATGAACTACTGGCAATCACTGCACTCTACCATTGCTACAGCCATCGAGCCTGGCCGCATCGGCCAGCCCGTCTTCTTGCGGCTGACGGCAGTGATGGAATGTCCGGCCGAAGGCTTCAATTCCCAATTTGCGGGCCTGATCCTGCTGTCCTCCAAATGCCTGGGAACGAAACTCGTTGAGTTGTTCGTGTCGGGAGATCCATCCGCAGGCCACTTGTCCGCTGTCGCGGAATTTGAAAGCTCCGCTACGGCAATCATCACTCTCGCCCGGCACGGCCAGCCCAGGATTGATTTATCTCTTTACGGGAATCAGGGCTCAATCATTCACAGCGAGTCCCTCGAATTTCATGATTGCGCTTTCGGCTCTGAAGAAGAAATCCAGGATTGCGACGAGTTGGTTGCCCGCATCGCTGAATCTATGAATGAAAACGCGCCAGTGCGGCTGGAGGGGACGTCATGAATCATCCGCTCGGAGTCCTGCTCGTTGCCGGCAAATATACACACCAGGAAAACCACTCGAAGAACTTTGCCGCGGATCCTCGCTGCAAACTGGTGGCTCTGACCGACGAAAAGGACGTGGACGCCAATCGTGCCAGCCTTAACCGGGCCTGGGCCGATGAGCTTGGTATCCCCCATATTGATGATTTGGAGGTAGCGCTTCAGAATCCGGAGGTCGATGCCGTCAGTGTCTGCGCCGAGCCGGAGAGAAGAGGACGCATCGTGATCAAGTGTGCGCAGGCAGGTAAACATCTGTTTATTGACAAGCCGATGACTCCATATCTGGATGTGGCGAAAAGGGCAGCCGCGGCAGTGGAAAACGCCGGGGTCAAAAGCCAGATGTTCACACAGCTCTATGTGCCTCACGTGGCTCGCGCCAGGGAGATTCTGGGATCGGGCAGACTTGGTGAGCTCCTGGCCATTCACGCGGACTGTGTCTTTGCCAAGGGGCATTCCGGTACGGCCGAACTGAGCAGGTCCTGTGTGCAGAAATATCCGCCAACTATCTCAAATTTCGTTGAATCCA
>JASLXP010001247.1 GCA_030740295.1 Planctomycetota bacterium | reverse complement strand
GGCAGGGATTCACCGAGCGGCGTGATGGAGGTCTCGTCTGGAAACTCCGCATCAATACTTTCGACTTGTGCCCTTGTGTGCAGAGAGAAACGTGCGGTCAGATTATTGGGGATGGTCATGCCCGGCACTGCCCGAATATCGAACAGGCCTTCCTCGAAGAGAATCTCACGCATGGCCTCGTAAGAGTCAGCAAACTGAAAACGGAAGCCATAGCGTACGGAAGAGTCATCCGAGCCTCGGGGCGTCAAGTGCAGATTGGTATGTTGCTGACGCCACGTGCCACGCGTCTCTTCTGTGCCCGCAAGTCCCGAGTGGATGTAGAAACGCGGCAAGGGCGCACCTCCCCCGCTGTCAAAATACTCAAGATGTGTTCCGGCCAGAACATTTACGACCAGGAACGGCGGAGCGCCCGATCCGCGCGTGAAGTACAGGAACGAGCCATTCCCTGAAACGAAGTGATGGGTGATAAACCCATTCTCGCAGTTCCACGCGACCTCTTTATCTCCGTCGGGCTCAATCGCCGGAATCG
This sequence comes from Planctomycetota bacterium, assembly GCA_030740295.1. Next base: position 4,146 of record JASLXP010001247.1, on the reverse strand, counting down.
AGATCGCCAGGTCACCGATTTCGAGAACCCGGTCGCTGGTGTTTTCGATTGAGATTTCCCAATCCAGTACGCGCCCATCAGAACGAAATGTCTGAGCAACGTGGAGAAGACTATGCGAATCCTTCAGCGCGTAGGCGACTGATTCGCCTTCTAGACCGTCCCGCATCTCTAGGTCATCGCTTGAAATCTCTTGACATTCTCCGCCTGCCGAACGGTAGCGCAGACACAGACCAAGAGGAATGTCCGACCTCGTAACTGGCACGCCAAATGGATCCCTCGGGCTGCGTATCGCGGTCACTCCACGTTCACTTCGGTCGAAGGCGATGGGGCTGGGGTTCATTGGTTTCTGATCTGTTGCCTGCAAAGTCCATGGGTGTGGATTGCCTACGTAAGATGCGCATTCAGCGCCCAGAACGGTCTCGTAGGATAGGCTTCCAGCCTGTCCCGTCGATTGTGGCGCCAGCCACAACCGACATTCAGAACCTCTGATCTTCAACATTACCATGCGCCTTCCGTGGCTGCGCGACGGAAGGCGGGACAGGCTGGAAGCCTATCCTACCTAGTGTTGGAGGAATTGATCGTGGTGGACAGGACGTTGACACGGGTGGGCAAGTATCGACACAAGCGGCAAGACCCCAAAGAGATACACCCCAAGGTTGTGCAGACCATCTGACAGAGGTTGTATCATCTGCGACTCTGGCGGGACAGACAAAAAGCAAAAAATACGCGAAACGGGACCCGGAAGAGCTAAATATTCGCGAAATGGATCCTGGCCTTCAAACGGTTGTTGAAGGGTGGGATTCCCTGCCTGACTCGATCAAGAACGCCATCGTTGGGATGGTCGAATCACAATAGCTGCTTCTTGCTGGACTTCACTGTTACAGCGCGCTCGACACGCTGACATCCAGTCGCACGAACTCATTCTTGAGCATCTGCCGAATCGCGCGTTGTCGTAAGCAAATGCGGCGCACACTGGACATCTGGAATTCCGTCCAAATCCACATAAGAGCTTGATTAGTCTTTGAAAAGATGGCTCACATGTGGAGGACGAAACGCAAACGGGCGTTTCATGTTTTTCAACCAGCGAAAGGAGAACACGCAAATGGCGAAGACCAAATACGACGCGGCTGAAACCTACGAAGGTTGTCAGCAGGACATCGCATCTCTTATTGCGGCAATTCAGATGGAATTGGAGGCACACGCGGAGATGGCCAGGGATGAGGGCATCAACTACGCGCACGCCGGGGACCTTCACTACATCGGCGACAGTCTTGCAAAAGTCCTGGGCTTTCTGATCGGCATAGATGAAGAGGACGAAGAAGAGACCAATCGCCTGATCGCTGATTACCTCGAAGACCTGAAAGCCTGAAAGGGGGCCACCTTGCACACGATTCACGCAGACGACTTGATGAACGAACTCAACGGCTTCGACCCGGACGAAGCATCGAACGCTGAAAAACTGGAGACGGCGCAGACCGCTCTCTTCTTCGCTATCTGCCTTCTCGAAGAGGTAGCCGACGACACCAGCGACGGCCACGCCCGCGCCTACCTGATCGACCACCTGAAGATCAAGGTCGGTGCAGACCACGGATTCTTGAGCCGCGACTTCAACATCGACGAATGGGTCGAACGGCTTGATTCGGATGACGAGTAACCACCTACGAAACGGAAGGAGGTGATACCAACCCAACGAACCAACTGACGCGTCGCACTTTTCTTTCTTCTCAAACCAACAGAACGGAGAACACATACCATGGCTACGAACGCAACCACCAACACCTCCAAGAAGACCGCCTCGAAGAAAGCGACCAAGAAGACAGCTTCCAAGAAAGCAGCGAAGAAGGCGCCGGCCAAGAAGGCTGCCCCGAAGAAGGCAAAAGAGAAAAGGCCATCGGGTCTTGACGCCGCGGTCAAGGTCCTGAGCGAAGTAGGCGAACCGATGAATTGCAAGGACATCGTCGACCGCGCCTTGGAGAAGGGCTACTGGAAGACGAACGGCAAGACGCCCCACGCCACGGTCTACTCGGCCATCCTTAGGGAGATTCAGAAGAAGGGCAAAGACGCCCGCTTCAAGAAGACCGAACGCGGCAAGTTCGCTCTGAACGGATAGGGCAACACGCCCCTTCCCGAGAGAACACCTCAGCGCAGCCTGGCGTGTTTTTCGTTGGTGAGATCGCTGCCAACTCACGCTGCGCCCCTCCCAACAGTCAACTCACCAAGTATCCCCGCGCCAGGGATAGCCCCAGAATGCCACGTTTGGCCCATGTTGAAGACTTTGAAAAGATTCGACGAACCGGACGCCGACCCGACAGGGGCGCCCGTGTTCGCCCACGTTTGCTCGGGCTTGCGCAGCGGCAAGGCCGATAGCTACAAAGCAGAAGGGGTTGCCCACAAAGCGCCCACGTTCGACCCAGCGCAAGAGCAAGAACCGGATTGGCCAGAGGGCCGCACTTCTGAATGAATCGCCGGTGTTCCCTCACGTTAGCCCGAAAGGCAGCCAGGATTGGAATCGGATTTTTACGCCCGTTCCCTCGCTCCCGGTTCCATTTCTGTACGGCCCGTTCCGCAAATTCCTCCCAGGTCTTCGGCGGATTCTCCTCGATCTCTACCTTTTATGTTGTTCATTCTCCCACTCCCGGATCATGCGTTTTGCAGCCTCAATCCAGTCCTGTCCGTCGTACGTTTCACTCATAACCTGTTCCTCCTTATGATTTAATGCGTGCCTCAAAAATTCGGCGCAGAAAACAAACTGTGCTTAATAGTGCGGCTGTTCCCACGTGCCTTGCTTTTCAAATTGGCCGGGAAGGAACCATTTCATTTTTCTTCCGGCCATTTGATTCCCCTTACGGACAGACCCTCTGTCACGTTGTGTCACGCGGCCAGATCTCCAGTAGCGGAGTCAACCTGTGTTCATGCCAAGCTTCGCCCAATGGCAAGCGCCTACCAAACCCTGCCTGCGTGTCGCTCTTTCAATCGTACATGGAACGACAGAGGCGACCCATGGCGAGCACACAGACCGACAGGAGCGGACAGCCATTGACAGAAGAGATGGCCTGATAAGTTCCGTAGACGCGTAGACGTAGACAATGGGAACGACCGGTGAGCCACCGCTGTCACGCCAGTCACGTTTGTCACGCACCCTCCAGAGCTAAAAAGCGAGAAGGAGAGACAAGTGTCACGCCAGTCACGTTTGTCACGCTCTCTCAGGAGGTAATGTAGAAAACGGTCTGGTAGGCGAGACAGGAGATCGGAAGGAGTGGGAAAGTTTCCCGCGCCTTCCGAGGTGTCGTGTCATACAAGAGTAAAGGTAAGGAAGATTTCCTTACCTTTTTCATGATAGGCTCGGCATCAACATCTGGGCAATTTTCCCGGATGTTCGATGCCCAGGTTCCCTGTCCCAACTTCGATGACGAATTAAACGTTGAGAATCCATGAACCGAAACACTTCAGGTAAATTTCCTTAAGTGATAGGAAATCAAAGGTGAAAAAAGTTATGGAAATCTTCAACACCTTTTTGTATCGGTCCACCTTTGAACACTGGTGAGATTCTCCACCAGCTTTTACTCCTGAGAGAACCGATGGCACGTCCCGCCATGTTTCGAATAGCCCTGAAAAGGTTGGCAGAGCATGCCTACCTTTTTCGCCTTTATCAAACACACTGAGCCAAAAAGGTAGGGAAAATTTCCCCACCTTTTTCTGGTGGGTGCTGGAAGGCGGTGGAAACTTACCACCTCCTTACGGGACCTCGTTCGAATCTGCTCTGAAGCTTGTGGTAAGTTTCAAAAGCTTTCTCATTTTTCCCGTTCTGATTATCCTCTCGATATAGATCACGTATCCCAGAAAAGATGGGAACCTAAGATTTGGACATTCAGGAAAGTTTCCTGGATGTTCATCATTAACGCCCCTTGAAGTCGGGACAAAGTTTGCACCGACTATGTCGCTTTTCAGAAGAGGGAAAGTTTCCCCCTTCTGAATTCTGTTGATTACGTCTGACACAAGAGAGTCGGGACAAGCACTCCAGCGATCTGCCCTTGCGTGCTCCATGGGCCTCGCTGTTTCAGAAGGTGGTAAGTTAAGTTACCACTTTCTGATTCCCTCTCCTGGCAGCAGGGCGGTGCCAACATTGCACCGCATTGCCTGTTTCCT
>JASLXP010001246.1 GCA_030740295.1 Planctomycetota bacterium | reverse complement strand
TTACCTTTGCCGAATGAAATAGAAAAAAACAGACCAAATCTCATGAAAATCAGATCCCTGCTTGGATTAGTGACAGCTGTCTGCCAGTGGCAACCCTCCCCGAAGGGGTGTCTGGATCATTCGGTTTAGTCGCCACAATTGACTGAAAATTAGTCCAACGGCAGGACGGAATGTCAAGCAAAACCTGTGGCGGCCGTGAGAGGAGACCACCGTTCGCTGCCGCCTGTGTTCACCTTGGAGCGCGCGAGCTTTGTGCTGTAGGCAGGGGTATCTCCTAGTGACCGCACATTCGACGCTTCGGTCTGCACTTTTCGCTTCGCCGCTCCGACGCCGCCCTCCGCTCATGCTCCGATATCGACGAAATCAGGTTCTCCCCTGCGGCGGCGTATTGCATTGGCGGTACGATATTTGATTGGGCTTAAACATTGACAAATAGAGAGATGCCGAGCTAACGTTAAGCTATGTATATCTACTATGTTAAAAGTCAAGAGCGGAGCTTCAGGAATTCGGCCTCAAATGTGTTGGGGACCCTACCATTCTACTATTCGTAGTCACCGTCTATACGGCGCTGGCATGTAATCGATCCGAAGGGTGTCCGATTGCGTGGGGGCGCGCAAACTTCCTAACGCAGTACTGAAAGTCTACCGATAAACGGTCGCCGTCCCCCTGCCTTCACAATCGAGGGTCTTTCCCCAGGAACAGCTCTCAGCCTGAGACCAGGCCGAGTTGGTACATTTGCTGATCCAGCAGGATCCTGCGCATTCGGATCACCAGAGTCCTGGCAACCGCCACAATGGCGCGCTTCCCTCCTGCGCGTTTTTTGATTCGCTCGTATTTCTGCTCCATCGCAGGATCTGTGTCGATCAGCCTCCAACTGGCCTGGATCAACAACGTACGGACAGTCGGCTTCCCTTGACGCGTGATGCGTCCCATCCGAACCCTCTCCCCTGTAGAATGCTGAGAGGGGGTCAATCCCACGTAGGCAGCCAGCGCATCGGCGCTTTGGAAACGGGCCACGTCTTGAAGTTCCAACAGAATCTCCATCGCCGAAAGCCACCCAATACCCGGGACTGACTCCAGAATCTTCACCCGGTCCGCATATTTCGAGCTTCCGGCAAGCTCCTTCAAAAGATCCTTCTGCCGTCCGATCAACTCGGAGGTCTGATCGAACTGGTCCAGTAGGTTCTGAAAGCTGGCTTGCTGATAGGTGTCTCGAAAACGCACTGCCCGCAAATTCTTCACAAACACTCGACTCCACCGGCCAATGGATTCCCCGGGCAGTTCCAAACCTGTAAACCGCAACTCGGCCTTGATCCGATTCTGCACCCGTATCCGGTCCTGCACAAACTGACGCCGACGCCGGCTGACCTGCCGGTGTCCTCGTTCCTCGGGGCTGGGCACGGTGATCGACTTGAGCACGCCATTCTTCAGATACTCGGCCAACTTGAAGCTGTCTACTCGGTCCGTCTTCACGCGATTGCCAGCTTCTCTGGGAATCAGACTGGGCGGCGTCACTCGGGCATCGATACCCATACCCAGCAGGAAATCATACACCCAGAATCCGAAGTACCCGGCCTCGTACGTCGCCGTGATCTTCCGGGCTCCCGAAAAACGATCCAGCAACTGCGAGAGCGCTTCGCAGCTGCCTGGGATTCGATTCGAATGCAGCTTCAACCCGTCCTCGTTCAGGATCGTCACATGCCACTGCTTCCGATGAATATCGATCCCAATGAAAAGATCCTTACCACGCCACGCTTCCGCTTTGTACCTTGGCATCATGAGCCTCCTTTGTGGGACTGCCTCCATCTGCCACTGGCAGGATAAACAACCACAAATCGAGGCTCAACTTATTTTAACATAGTTACTTCCTATCCGCCGGGGGCTGCAAGAAGGCTCTCAGACGGCACAGATGCCTTCCTGGCATCGCCCAGAATTCATTTTGGCGCCACAGGTCGCCTGTTGAAGCCAAACATCACAGATGCTTTGATGGGCTGGCCACGGCTGCCGATCTGTCGTTCCTGCTACCCTGTTTCCT
>JASLXP010001245.1 GCA_030740295.1 Planctomycetota bacterium | reverse complement strand
TTCCTATGCCGACGCGCATGAAATGATCGACAGCGAAGAGCTGGATGTGCTCTATTCCATTGTTCCGGCTTTCGCACGAACTGATGTAGAAATCAAGGCGGCACAGAAAGGCATCCACATCTTCAGCGAGAAGCCGCAAGCCAGAAGAATGGAAGTAGCGGTTGCCATCAACAAGGCCATCCGAGACGCAGGCGTCATCAGTACGGTCGGATTTCGCGAACGCTACAGGCCGATATTTCAGGAGGCAAGGCGAATACTCAGCGACAAGAGAATAGTCCATTGCCGGTATCAGAGCTTTCGTGGCCTTCCGTCCTCAGACAATAAAAACCGATCCTGGTGGGGAGATTTTCAGAAAGCAGGCGGGCCGGCATTTGACTGGGGGGTGCATGGCGTGGACTACATCCGATTCATGACCGGTCAAGACGTCGTTCGTTCGCAGGCGTTTTATCACCATCCGGAGGAATTCGATCAGGCGCTTTCGTGCTCTTTTAATATGCAAATGACTAATGGCGCGACGATGGCGATGATTACAGCGGCAGCAAGCCATAAGAATCCAAACGAGCCGCGCTTTACTATTTTCTATGAAGGAGGCTGCCTCGCGATTCATGGGTACGATCGTATCGAGGTCAATGGCGAGACGGTCTGGGAATGGGAAGGCGAACAGATGAATCCGTGGCTGAAGCAGGATCAGACCTTCCTTGAAGCGGTCCGGACGGGTGATCCCAGCCTCCTTCTCAGCGACTATCAGGATGGCCTCCTCTCGCTCGCCCCAATCCTGGCCGGCTGGGAGTCAGCGGATCGAGGTGGTGTCTGTCTGGACATTCAGGACTACATCGACGGGGCCTGATGGGGCATCTTCTCAACGCGCATGCTTTACAGGCGTAATGGAGTTTGGAGTCTTCACGCCTTTGCGTGTTAGGAAAATAACCGTAGCGGGAGTACCTGGCTCCCTCAAGAGCAAGGTGAACGAGACTGTTTGGCACACCACTTGTTTAACCGAATTAAGGTCGCTCCTGTTTTCCGAGGAAGAGCTATGAAATCTGCAGCATTATCCATACTTCTGGGCCTTTACATGACGCCCATATTCGCCACGCCTTCCAGAGTGGCATCGATCTCAAAGTATCAGGGCAAGGTTGGGCTCAAGCACCGCGATGGCAAGAAGGAAATCGTCAGGAGAAAACGCACGCCGTTGTTTCAGAAAGACACGGTTTATACCGCTCAAAAAAGCAAGGCATCCATCCTCTATTCGGACGGCACTCGGGTCGATCTGGCGAGCCAGTCCAAGGTCAAGATCGAGATCAATGGCCGCAAGCGTGAGATCGCTTTGGTGCAGGGCTCCCTCAGGAGCGATGTGAAGAAATACCCCGGACAGAGAACTACTTTTAAAACGCCGGCCGGCGTCGCGGCTGTCAAGGGCACTCTTGTCGATTGCGCCTTGCTGGCTGAGAATGAGATTAGGATCGCAGCAGACCTGGGCTTGTTGACGCATCAGATTCCATCCATGCGTCTGGCCATGGATCTGTCCCAAAACCGCTCTGCAACGGTCAGATACAACAAAACAGAAAATCGGGCCAAGGTGATGAGTGTCAGGGGTGACCTGTCCATCGAGATCGCAGATGTCATCACAAAGGTGGAGCAGGGCAAGGGCGTCAGCCTCAAATATGATGACCGCAGCGGAGTTGTTTCCGTTAACGACGTCATTGTGAATGCAGAAGCGAATACGCCGGACGCCGCCTTTCTCATGGACACAGGTGACGGTCTGGATTTTCTGGCAACCGGCAACGGTTACACTGCAACAATCACCGAGGGCGTCGTCACTGTCCGCACCATGCATGGGGCCCAGGCTATACTTCGGAAAGGCGAGACTCTTTTCCAATCGAGAAGGTGGCTGGAGCCTGAGACGCCCGAGGGAACGCAGTTGTTGCTCCAGGACTGACACACAAGGGAAATCACAAGTATTC
>JASLXP010001244.1 GCA_030740295.1 Planctomycetota bacterium | reverse complement strand
GTCGGAAAACGTCGCGGAGCGCATCAGGAATTTTCGTTTAGAGAGGGTGGGGAAGATTTTGGCAGGGGAAACGCCTTTAAGGATGGATGACGGTGGTCGTCTTCATCCCCGGCTGTCCAACTCGAGCTCGGCCCGCTCGAGCCCTCTTATTACGTCCTCAGAGTCACTGCGGCGGTCGAGACCAGAGACGTGCGGCGAATCCCAAAGCAACTGATCATGCGCTTTCAGATCAACGATGGGAAGGATGGCGAGGTGAGAACTTTCACACGGCGGCTGAGAGCGGTCGATCAGTTTTATTCCATCGCTGAATGGTATTTCCGCGCCTGGGACAAGAGATCGTTTGAGGCGAAGCTTTCGCTTGTGGAGGGAACGGAAATCGATCTCCTTGTCCACACCATCGATCTCCACGATCACTTCACCTACCTGGCACGGCGCGGCGCTAAGAAAGCTGCCACGCTCTACCCGGAGAAGCAGAGAAGAGCCGATCGACATGCGGCCGATCCTGCCAAAACCGAGAAGATCGCCTCGCAACAGCCGCTGACTCCGGAGGAGCAGACCCGGTGGGATCGGGCGGCGTGGAACACCATGCCCCCGATGAACAGCCAGTTCCTCAATGGCTGGGGAGCCATGCCTGCGCCGGACAAGGAGGAGCTCAAAGTCGCGCAAAGTGAAGGCGCAGTAGATCGGGGTTGGGGCGTCTATCTGCCCACGTCACAGACTTTCTGGGCGCCCCTCGCTGGGGCGAATGACCGCGCAAAGCGCGATTTCATCAATTCCGTCTGGCCAATGCAGGGCGGCAAACGAGCCGCGGCCGATGCGGAGAGTTACTACCTTTACAACGACCGCAAAGCCGCACGCCGCGCGGCGTTCAAGCTCGTCCGTATCGCGCAAGTGCTCCCCACCTGGAACAACCGGCAGGCCCTGGTGCATTCGGTGGCTGACTATCGTCACACTTTCAAACAGGAGACAAGCTGCCGGAAACGCACGATGGTGAATTACGCGCCGGGCATCAGAATCAAAAACGTCCGCGTCTACGACCTGCTTTTTGATTTCATTCAGGGGAATGAAGAGCTGGCCTTTGCGGTCAGCCAATTCCTGCCGGACATAAGAACGTCGGAAGATCTCGTCCGTTTTCTCGACACGAACATTCTGCAGTACACCGCGGACCTCATCGTGCGATACCGGATGAAGTCCGACCACGAGACGCCGCTGAAGATGCTCGAAACCGCGGTGGTCCAGGCCGATCCCGAAGTGACACGGCCGTGGATGGATTACCTTTTCACTCGGACCTACGACTACCCCATGCCCCTGTCGGGCATTCAGGACTACATGAACACCTCCACCACCCGCGACGGGACGACCTGGATCGGATCGTGGTTTTACAGCGCTGGCGGTGGCCGCAGCATTCAGACCGCGGAGCTTCTCAAAAGGTATCTGGCCTTCGGAGGCGATCCCAAATATGACCTCACGAACTTCAGCGAATACCCCAAGATACTCTCGTCCTGTTACTGGGCGCTGGAAGGCCGGGTCGCTGGAATGTATCCAATGCAAATCGGCGACGTGAACGGCCCGACCGTCGATTTCGCTCACTGGTTTGACAAAGGTGAGCAGGCGATCCGCCAGGGGTGGCGCTGGACTAAAGACCCTCGCTTCGCCTTCTTCCTGAAACATTACTGGGGCAGGAAGGGCGAGTCCGAAGACGAATGGAATCAGATCCTGAAATCTGCGAAAGGGCAGAGGCATCCCTGGTTTGCAAACAGATCCCGCGCCCTGAGCCAATGGGCTGGGGTTCTCGAAGCGGGTACCCATCACGAAGACTTTCGTTTCCGCAGAGCCGTCACGGTGCGAGTCGGCAACGGCCACGGCCACGCGCACAACGATACCCTCGATCTGAATATCTTCGCTCACGGCTGCGTGATGGCCCCCGACAGCGGGCAGCGCCCCGCGTACGGCATCCCCGCCAGCTTTATGACCTTTGTCCACAACGTGGTGGAAGTTGATGGGGATGGCAGCCTGCGTTCCGGTGGCAACTGGAATGGCCACGCCTGGATCCGTTCGCTGACGGATTCGCCGGGAGCGCAGTTTCTACTGGCGGAATCGACCCCGCCCTACTCGCATCAGCAGGTGAAGCTCTTTCAACGATCTGTGGCCCTCATAGACGTTGATGAGGGAAAAATCTCCGAAGAGCCTGTTACTCCGGCTCATCAGAAACACAGAGCGAAGCTGCCGGCAGACGTCATCACTCCGCACTCTTATGTGTTCGATGTTTTCCGCGTGGCCGGAGGGAAGATTCACACTTACTGTTTTCACGGCGGACAGAATGACGAGTTCACTCACAACATCGAGGCCACGTCGCCCCTCGACGAATCGTCGAGGAAATACCTGAGAAAGTTTTCTCTCCTTCCCGAGTCGAAATGGGTGGGCAAAGGACGGGAGCAGATCTCCGCCACCTGGCGACTCAGCCGGGAGAAGAGGGAGATACCTTTTGATGTGGATGCCTACCTCAAGCAGTTGGGAGGCTACGGCCGGAATATCAAGTCGCCCTACCTATCGAAAGCTGCCGAGCAGGGGAACCTCGCCGCCAGCTACGATCCGGCCGCGCCCCGCAAATTCACCACAGTTCACCTCATTGGAGAGCAGGACGCCCGGGTAATGAAAGCCACATGGGGCAGCCCCGTGAGCAAGAACCATTTCGACCAGCTCTTTGTTCAGAGACGAATCGATGATGGCGAGCTCGAATCGGCATTCGCAGCGGTCATCGAGCCCTACGCGGGCCAGCCTGCCGTTGAGAGTCTGCAAAATCTATCGATCGATGGAAACGAGAATGACTCCCGCAGAGCCGTCGCGGTGCAGGTAAATGTCAAAGATGATGAGAGGGTCAAGCGTTCAGCTCGTAAGGATGTCTGTTTTTCGGATGGGCGCCCGGAGAAGGTGAGGAAAGTCGGAGAGTTCAAACTTTCCGGCCAATTTTCCTTCGTGTCCGAGGGCCCGGACGGGCTGCGGCAGATGACCCTCGTGGGAGGAAGAGTCCTTTCTGCTCCCGGTATTTCGATGGAACTTTCGCGACGAGCATACACTGCGAAAATTGAGTCCATCGATTATCGAGCCGGAACGGGCGCTCTCGATACGCCTCTTCCAACAGCCCTGCTTGATGATGGATTCTTTGAGGTGGGGAACGAACAACATCGAACTTCTCTTCACGTGGTGAGCGTGAAAGGCCGGAGATTCAGTTTTCGGAAGAGCCCTGAAATCGTCACCACACGGGTCATCAGCGTGGACGCGCAGCGAGGCACGGTCAGAACCAAATTGGGAATGCCTCCGGCCGGCGGGAAGATCCGGGGGATGGATTCCGGGCTGACCGCGACCGATGAAACGCGGTCACAATTCTACCGCTGCGAATTCCTCGGCGGCTCCAACGCGGGAGGATTCACTTACCGCCTCACCGGCGAAGAAGTTTCAGAAAAGGTTTTTCCGGAGCTGAGTGCGCTTAGAGTTTATGAATTCGGTCCCGGCGATGAGCTCAAGATGACTGCTTTTGCTTCACTTCGAAAGATGGACGAAGGGGACTGGCAATTAAAGGCGAACGTCTCGCTGAAGCTCATCCTCGAAGGCACATCACTGGCAGTCTTTGACAGCGACTTCAAGCCCGTGGATGTCTCGATGGACAAAAAGGAAGGGGAAATTCAGGTGACTCTCGATGAGCCAATGTTGATGAGAGGGACACTTCGATTACGCGTGAACAAGTAATCGGTACTGACGCCCGAGGACGGTTTCACGAAGCAAGAGGTATCGCCCTCACGCTGTCTGGTCCTGTCGCCACAAGGCTGGGCGGAAACTCATCTCTGTGATCCGTGGGTATACGAGCTCCTGCTGGAATCTCCAGGCCCGGTCAGGCTGATGTCCCTTTGCCTGATGCGGCGGAATCGTTCTCCGGCGGAGGAGCTAGATCCGCCGGGTCGGCTTGCTTTATCTTGGTGCTGAAGGAAACGCGTTGAGGCGGGGCTGGACGCCGTCCGGTCACCGATCGCAATGGTTCAAAGCCGAAGACTCGCACATCGCTTTCGCCCCAGGTGGATTCCGGGATGAATCGCAACGCCGTTGTTTCAACCTCCAGCGGGATCTCGAGGACGCGCTGGTAATTCTCATCCTCCCTGTAAACGGCCTCCCACTGGCCCGTCGCGGATCGGGATTCGATTCGGAAAGACTTTACGAGCAGCTTGGGGGTCTTGGGACGACTGGAGACGGGATAGGCGCAGGGCATTCGTTTGTTGTTGCTGAGATCGCTGTCGAAGACCAGGCGGACGCCACCGGCCTGGACGGGCTGTTCCCATTCCCAGCAGATTTCGTCGCCGGGCACAGCTTCCCAGGCATGGATCTCATCGGGACGATCGCGGTCGGTGCCGTCGGTGACACGTTCGGTACCGTCGCCATCGCCGGTGACGCGCGCTTCACATGTGAGGGGATCGGGCTGGCGATGTAAGCCCGGCAGCCAGGCGTCATCTTCCATGAGCGTCTGCTGGAGATCGGCGATGTAGTCCGGATACAGCCCTGACGGCGGGAGCTTTCGCTGGATACAGATCCCCGCGGCCGTGCCCGCGGCCTGGCCGATTATTGAGCAGGTAGCCATCACTCGAGTGGAAGAGAGCGCGGCGTGAGTGACGGAGATGTTCCGGCCGGCGAACATCAGATTGTCGATGTTCCGTGAATACAGAGAGCGGTAAGGGATGCCATAGGGCGAAGGCGCGGGATGAAAGATCGTCGGCTTGCCCGGGAACATCAGACCGGCCGGATGATGGTCATCCATCGTCCAGCCTCCAAATGCCGCGGTATCTTCAAACTGGCCGCCGTCGCGCACGTCGTTCTGCGTCAGGATGTGAGCGCCTTCGTAACGGCGGTTCTCACGCTTGCCGGGCAGCGAACCGATCCATTCCAGGGCCCAGTTCTCCGCCCTGTCTTTTTCGTCCGCACGATTCTTGATGTAGTCCCAGACTCCGTAGGCGGTGCGCAGCAATTCATGCCGAATCTCCTCCGCATCGCGAATCGTGTCCTGCAGCCCGCCGAGTTCTATCCACCAGAAATTTGTGCCGACGATGCCCCGCATGCGACGTTCGAAAACCGGCGCATCAAACTCATAAGCCCAGGGCGGAGGTGTAAAAGGCTGCGGCTCGTCCGTTTTGCGCATCTGGAGCAGGATGCTGTTGCCCATGGTTTTTTTGTCCGCAGACTCGGGCTGAATGTCTTCATCAAATTCGTGGCGCGATTCCCGGCCGGCTCGAAAAGCCGCGCCCGTGGTCGCAGCGAGGATGCTGTCGCCGCTGCAATCGATGAAGATGCGCGCGTGCACCGTAAACCAGGTCTGCGACGTAAGCTGCCAGGCGCGGATGGATTCGATACGGCCGTCTCGGACCTGCGCATCCACACAACTGGTATTGAGCATCGTCTGCAGATTGGGCTGGCAGGATACCTTCCCATAAAGCACATGATCCCACATGGCGTAATTGAGCGTGGGATTGCGATAGAGATTTTCGAGCTGGATCTCCTCCAGCACCCCGGTCTCTTTATTGTTGGGCCCATGAGCACCGCAAATCCACATACGAATTTCGGAAGAAGCGTTGCCGCCCAGGACGGGACGATCCTGGATGATGAGAGTCCGTGCCCCATTGCGTGACGAGGCAATCGCAGCGCAGATTCCGGCCATGCCTCCGCCAACAACGCAGACATCAACTTCAACGGTTTCTTTGTTAAGCAGATTA
>JASLXP010001243.1 GCA_030740295.1 Planctomycetota bacterium | reverse complement strand
CGATAATGAGACATATCCCTACCTCCTGACTGAATGAATACAACCGTTCGTCCACGACGGACGAACCTCAGGAGAAAGGATGAATCAGAATGTCGTTAATCGAAAGCCACCCAAAATGCCATCTCAAGCCACATTAACTGTCACCGAAGCGGGTTAGTTCAACTAATTAAGTATCAGGCAAATTTGCCCTGATAAGTTGATACTGGGAGATAAATCTGGCAGGCTCATCTCTTTCCAGATCAGTACGGGAAAGCCGTAAACTTTAGGAGTTTCGGAGTCACTGTCAATGTCTAGTTGAACATGACCGGTCGCGAACGTCTCAATGCAGTTATGCACAAGGAACCGGTGGACCGGCTCTCCTGGACCACGCTGGTGGACAGCAATACGCTGGACAACCTGCCGGGAGAGTTGCGGGGGATTTCCGCCATCGACTTCTACCGGCACATTGGCTGCGACATTCTCATGCTGAACGGCTGGGCAACGCCGCACGGTTTCAACTCGCCAAAGCTTGAATGGGGGCCGGAAGCGCAGACCACGCACTGGTCGGAAAATGGCCGGCGATTTACCGAGACACAGACGCCGAATGGCACGCTGAAGAGCGTTTCCAGGAAGTCGCATCCGATCAAGTATCCCGTCGAGACCATTGAGGACGTTCGCATTTACCGCGAGCTCTGGGAGGGGGCGGCCTTCGCTGAGGCGGACGACCGTCCGTCCTTCGATGCGGTCAACGAATTGATCGAAGATGACGGCATCGTGACTCGGTTCTGGGGGCCGAGCACCATTCCTCGCCTGCTCGAGTTTGAGATGGGTACCGAGAATTTCTACTACCTGCTGCACGATTACCCACATGAGATGGAGGAACTCATCGCCCTGATGCACGAGCGGGAGCTGGTGGCTTTCGAGATTCTCGGTCGAGGGCCTTGCGAGGTGGTCATGCTGGTGGAGAACACGAGCACGTACTACATCGGTCCGCACATCTACCGCCATTTCAACGGGCCTCACGTGAAGGATTTCGTGGATACCATCCATGACGCCGGAAAAGTGCCAATCATTCATATGTGTGGCCACGTGGTGGACATCTTGCCGGACATAGAGCAAACCGGGCTCGATGGCGTCCATGCGCTGACTCCCCCGCCGACCGGGAACACGCCGTGGGAGAACGCTCTCGACGTGCTGGGCGAAGACGCGGTCATCATCGGTGCCCTCGATCCCAGCATTTTCATTTCCGGCCCCGTGGAGAACATTGGCTCGCAACTGGATGCGCTATACACGCCCCGTCTGCGCAACGCGAATTTTGTCCTCGGTCCATTTGCCGATGGTATCCCCGTTCCGCTGGAGAGATTCCTTGCCATCAGTGAATGGATGGCGAGAAATTCATGAAACAGGACTTCGTTCCCATTGACGCGATGCCGCGTCCATCGTTCACTCACGAAACAGTGGAGGATGCTGACCGCACTCGCGAACTCGGTTTCAGGCTTCAGTGTTCAGGGCAGAAAGCTGTCGCCGTCTTTCCTGACCACTGACACCCGAACACTCTCGTGATGTTCTGAGGAGTAATGTCCTTCCAGACAGCCTTGCTCGAGCACTCAAGGAGAGATGATCTATGCCAACCCATTCAGAAACGCTTAATGGCCAATGCGCCATCGTCAGCGGCGGCGCAGGCGACATCGGCGCCGCCATTGCCAAAGAACTTGCACGCCGAGGCGCGGCCATTGCCATCGGAGACTCCAAAACGCCGGACGAAGCCCAACCGCGCGTTGAAAGCATCCGGGCCCTTGGGCGCCCCTGCCATTACACGCAACTGGATGTGTCGGATTCGGCGTCGGTGGTTGAGTGGATCGAACGAGTGGAAACAGAGCTGGGCTTGCCTGGCATCACCATCGCGACCGCGGCGGTCTGCACTTTCAAGAATATTTCCACCATCAGCTTCGAGGAATGGGACAGGGAATTTGAGGTGAATCTCGACGGCTACTTCTACCTGGCCCGAACAGTCGCCAATCGGCTGGTGGAGAAGAATCAGTCCGGATGTATCGTCCTCATCGGGAGCGCGGCCGCGGACGGCGTCACCCTCAGCCTGCCCACCTACTGCATCACCAAGGTCGCGGTGCGAAAGCTCATGGAGTGCCTCTCTGCCCATTACGCCCGGCACGGCATCCGGGTGGTCGACGTCTCGCCCGGTGTTGTGGATGCCGGCCTCTCTGCGGCAGCCATGCGTGAGAATCCGAGCATTCGTGCACGCGCCGAGCAAATGGTCCCCACCGGGGAGCTCTGCGACCCCGAGGACATCGCTCTGGCCGTCGCACAGCTCTGCGAGCCCGACAGCCACCACTTCACGGGCTCGACCGTTTACGTGGACGGCGGCATGCGGCTGAAGATCATCGGGGAGTACGACAGCGCCTGAGCTGGCAGGAAGTCCCGCGTTCCATTCGGCCATTTACCACACCCGTCCTCAAGTTCTCCCACGTGACTCATCACAGCACGGGGCGTATACAGTTCCTGCAACATTGGTATGATGGAGTAATGGAGCTGTGGAATAGTGAGAATCTAAACAAAGCGGAATCAGCCGCACTTCTGTAAGAAACCCATGAATTCCATCATTCCCGGATCGGTCAGCCGATGCCGTTTCAACAGACTTTTCGGCCTACCAGAATGTAGCGCTGTAGGAATCAGTAATATGAGAAGACGTAATGATTGGTTTGCTCTTGTTCTGCTCTTGGCTCCCGGTTTACATGGGGCAGAGCCTCCGATACCAGAAGGTCGCCGCATACGCGAAATCGTGGCGGACAAGTATCCGGAAGGCAATGTGTATGTCGGCGGTACGACTGGCTGGCGGAAGCGGCCGCGCGGGTCGGGGCTTACGATGGATCGAGAATTCAGCTATGTGACCCCGGAAAACGATTTCAAGCTGAGCACGATTCACCCTAAGCCCGATGTCTGGAAATGGGAGCTTGCCGACAAATGGGTCGCGCACTGCGCAAAGGCGAAGCAGGTCCTCCGGATGCACGGCCCGATCAGCCCACAGTGCTCAACCTGGGCGAAGACCGATACAAGGACGTCCGAAGAGCTTCGGCAATGCCTCACCGATTTCATGACCAGGCTGTGCAAACGCTACGACAAGTATGAGCACGTCAAGTGGATGGACGTGGTCAATGAGACGGTCCTGCAAAACGGGAAATGGTTCGGCCCCAGGGAGGGCACGACGAAATGGGAGAACCCGTGGCCGAAGATCGGCTACGACACGACGCATCCCCTTAAACCGCCGCTCTACATCAAGCTGGCCTTTGAAATAGCTACAAAGCACGCGCCCAACACCAAACTCATCATAAACCAGCATGCGGGCATGGAAGATGCCGCCTGGAAAAAGATCAAGGCCCTTGTCGCCTACCTCCGGGGCAAGGAATTGCGTGTGGACGGCATTGGCTGGCAGGCACACATCCACGTTGGCTGGGAAAAGAAAAAAGGGAACCTGACACGTCTGAGCCAGCTAATCGATTGGGCCCATGCCAACGACCTCTCATTTCATGTCACCGAGCAGAACGTATGGCTCAAGGGCAAGGAAAAGGACTATGAGGCCCAGGCAGAGACATTTGCCGCCATTCTGCGAGCCCTACTCGAGAAGCGAGATGGCGGGATCGTAACGTGGAACGTATGGAACTTGAGTGATGGTGATTCATGGAAAAAAATGGAGAAACTGGATGGCTGTCTCTTCGATCGCCAATACAAGCCAAAGCCGGCCTACTATGCATTACAGAGGCTCCTCGAGAACCCTCCAGCCACAGCGCGAGAATAGGTATTACAGCGTTGAATGTTCTTCCAGGTCAACAGAGTGTGGTTGCGATCCACACGTGCTTTTTAGCAGCTTTCCGTGGGGAGACGGGTCTCTCGGTCTGAGAGGCCACCGGCTTGCCCGGTGGAGATTCACGATTTTTCCTCGCGAGCCGGAAGAATTCCGCTTCGCAGTCCCTGCGCAGAACTCCGGACATCGGCATGATTGAAAATGTTACATCATTCTGCACCCAAACAGAGGAGCGAAAGCATGCAACCTGGGCCAGTCCGGGAAAGCCTTGGGCGTTTGCTGAGCTCAGGGAACGATGAAACGAAGATAGAATGACGGGCAACGTCACGGGTTTGCCTCTGTCTGTTCAGGGGCGAAGCCCCGGGCCGTTTGCCTAGCCCAGCCCAACGGGCTGGGAACGATGAAACGAAGAGCGAGTGAGGGGCAACGCCCCGGCCTTTTGCCTCCGCTCGTTGACGGTGAGAACACATCGATCATGTCTTTTATTCGTTTCTCAATCCCAAACGTATCTCTCATCAATCTCAACTCCGTGCTTTCTGCACAGTCGACGATACTCGTCCTGGAACGATAGTTTTTTATGGTGTTTTGTCTGGTTACGAATGTATTCGTCGACCTTGTTAGGTAGAGAGTGACTAACGGAAAAAGCACCGTAGCCGGATTGCCACTTGAATTTGGCTGTTCCGTTTCTCGCCTTCTTGGCCCACTTGGATGTTTCTACTTTCACATGCTCAACCAATTGGGCGATTGTGAGGGTGCGGGACAAACCAACCATGAGATGAACGTGATCCAC
>JASLXP010001242.1 GCA_030740295.1 Planctomycetota bacterium | reverse complement strand
CAGATCATTCGTAGAGTTTGAGAAGGAGGCCCTCGCTGGTGAGCTCATCGAACAAATGAAGGAATCGAGAGAAAAAAATGACTTTCGGGCCGTTGGCCGCCTGCTCAAGGAAGGCGCCGAGAAATATGCGAACACTGACGTTATGGCTGCATCAGATGATCTGATCGTCGACATCGAGCGATTTGTAACCAGCCGGCTGGCAGCGGACGGCGCGCGCGTTGACCGGGTAATAGCGAGAGTGGAAGAGATCGCAGACAGCCTGGAGATGGGCTACCGGGGGAGCGCAGTGGCCAAAAGGACCAAGATCCGTATGGCACAAAGTAAGGCTGCTTTTGACAACTTTTTTTACACCTCTTCCGCGCAAACGAACTCCTCTGACGGCGACTCATATCATCCTGTGATCACTGTCAACGGAGAGGACCTGTATCTTTACAGGCTCTCGAAGACCAAAAGACGCTATCCGAAGGGGGCGCAGCTCGCGAACCTCAAGGACATTCTCGCCGGCCACAAGAAGAAGTATTTCCTGGAAGGAAAGTCAAGGCGAACAACCGAGAAGGAGATCAAGCGTCTGCAATCGGATCTTAGACGCAGCAGAACTACTTTCGAGAATCTACAATCACGCTTGAACAGCGAACTGAGCTCGCGTCTAAAGACGCTGAAATCGCGAAGAGAGCGTCTGTCAAAGAAAGTGGCTGGAGGCGCAAATCCGTCAAACGAACAAATCCTCAACTACCTGAAGACGGGCAGATAGGCGGGCTGCGTTTGATTCGAGTACAGATTGGCCGAAGGCCATGATTCACCGTAGCCTGGGGCAACCCAGGAATTCGGGCGAGAGTGGCAATCATTGGCCGAAGGCCATATTCACCAACAACGTCCTCAGCTCGGTGAATGAATATGGCCTTCGGCCAATAAAACACACAATTTTACTATTCCTGGGGTGATACCCCAGGCTACGATGGCAATGGCCTTCGGCCATGAAGGACGCTAAACAGATACATGAAGACGCATACGGGCAGCACCCGAATTGACGTTGCAGCGGGCAGCCGAAAGTCGCAAGACTCCGGGCGAATCAACAGAAACGCGCATCTGAGTCCACGGACCAGATCCCGGCCAGCTCAAGTAGCGTTTTTTGCGCGCGAGACTCACGCTATAATGTGCGCCAACTTGTCATAACCATTCGATTCTTTTACAGACATCAAGCAACCCAACAGAAAAGCTCAGTGGACAACCAAGACGAGAATCAGGCAACCGAAACAACCAAGGCCATCATACTGGTACCTACTTACAACGAGCGGGAGAACATCGAGCTTCTCATTCCCGCTTTGCTCGAGCAGCCGGCGGATTTTGACATCATGGTCGTGGATGACAGCTCGCCCGATGGCACCGGCAAGCTGGCTGATGAATTAGCAGAGAAACACGATCGGGTGCACGTCCTGCATCGCCCGCCCAAGGGGGGGCTGGGCAAGGCCATCCTGGGCGGTATCGGGCATGTCCTCGACAAATCTTACGATTACATCATGACCATGGATGCGGACTTCTCGCATGATCCGAAATATGTCCCGGCCATGCTCGAGGGGATGCAGACCCATGACCTGATGATTGGCTCGCGATACGTGCCAGGCGGGGGCACGGAGAACTGGGGCTTCAAACGGAAGCTCAACAGTTGGGCGGCGAATTTCATTACAAGGGTGGTGCTCTGGATACCGGCGAAGGACTGCAGCGCGGGCTTCAAATGCTACCGGGCTGACATTCTCAGGAAGATGCCTCTCGATAAAGTCATTTCGACTGGATATGCCATTCAGGAGGAGTTACTTTATCGCTACTCGAAGCACACGCGCGACCTCGGAGAGACCCCCATCATTTTCAAGGACCGCGAGCTGGGGACATCCAAGATGAACCTGGGCGAGATCATCGAGACCTTGAGCGTCCTCTTCCGCCTGCGGCTCCGAAGCATGTTCGGAATAGACCGCTGAACCGGTCAGCATTCATGTCGAAAGATTATTATGAAATCTTGGGCGTCTCTGTTGATGCCAGCCAGGATGAGATCAAGCGCGTCTTCCGCCGCCTCGCCAAACAGTTCCATCCGGATGCCAACCCTGGTGACAGCGAGGTGGTCGAAAAATTCCAGAACGTCGGCGAAGCCTACGACATCATCGGAGACGAAGAGAAGCGCAAGAAATACGACGAAATGCGCAAGGCGGGCGTCAGCAGCATCAACCCCGAAGACTTTGAGGATTTCTTCAAGCAGGCAGATGGGGACACGCCGCCGAAACAGCCTCCTAAATCCAAGGCTCAGCCCAAATCCAAGACCAGCCAGCCGCCGCGGGGCAAAGCATCAAAGACAGGTGACGTCAAACAGAAGGGCAAAGAGTTCCTCAACGAGCTCGGCGATGAGATCGGCGGCATTTTCTCGAACATGTTCAAGAAAGATGGCGAAGGACCGCCGCAGACCGGGCCCAAAACCAAGATGCATGAACGGCCCGAGCCGCTTACCCGCGACATTGAGATTTCCTTCGAAGAAGCGGTCCACGGCACTCGAAAACGCTTTACCTTCAAGTTGATGAATCCCTGCCCAGGGTGCAGAGGCGCCGGTTCAGAGGCAGGAGCGGCCAACAAACGCTGCGCGCTGTGCCAGGGCAAGGGCAGCGTGCCCGAAGGCCAGGGCGGCTTCACGGTCAACAAGGAGTGCCCTCACTGTGGCGGCCGCGGGCATATCGTCACCGACCCGTGCACCGAGTGTAACGGCAGCGGCTTCAGCAGGTATGAGCACAAGATGCTCGTCAACATTCCTCAAGGCGTAGAGGAAGGAGCAAAGATGAGTGTGACCACGACCATCCCGGGCAGGAATAACAACCAGCCCACAGAGATGTTCCTCGTGGTGCATGTGATGGACAGCGAAGATTTCCGCCGTGATGGCAACGATGTCCATTCGACGGTCAACATCAATCTGCCGAAGGCGATGATGGGAGGCAAGGTGAAGGTGCAGACGATGGATGGAGCCCGCGGTGCGCGCATCCCGCCAGGTACAAAGAGCGGCGCGAAACTGCGCCTGAGGGAGCTTGGCCTCAAACAACCCAACGGCACACGTGGGGACCATTACGTGGAGATCCAGGTGGAGATCCCTGAAGCGACGACTCCCGAACAGATCGAGGCCCTCAAGAAATTCGCCAAAGACTTTAATCTGAACGTCGAAGGCTAGGCTGCTGATGGCGCGACGACTGCTTTCTCCCTTTCAACAGATTCTGACAGGCGCCACCGCCCCGCTGCGCGGGCTTGCCATCCTGAGAAGGAATTTCAGGCAACTTGGCGGCCTGTGCATCCTGCCCGTCATCATTACCCTTTTCACTATGGGCAGCGCGCTAGCCTGCGTCATATATGGAATCTCGAATGTCGATATCTTTGCTCTGGCAGATAACTGGATTCCAACCTACTTTACGGGAGTAGTTAACTTTCTGGGGAAGCTCGTGTTGATCCTGGTGGCGATTCTTCTCAGCTATCTGGTTTTCACACCCATCGGTCTTGCGCTGGCCACACCCATCAATGATGTCATCTCAGCCAGGACGGAAAAATTCCTGCTCGGCGAAAAGTATGAGCCGTTGCCGGGATTGACCATCTGGAAAGGCCTTCTCCACACATGCCAGCATCTGTCGATAACTCTGACCATCGGCATCCCGCTGGCCATCCTTGCTATCATTCCGTTCATCAATTTCGCCTTCGTCTGGCTCGATATCCTTTTCGCTTCACTGGTCCTTTCGTTGGAGTTCATTGATATCCCGCTTTCGAAGCGCGTTTTCAAATACTTTCAAAAGTGGGTCTACTTGAAGAACCACTTCTTTTACTTTTTGGGCTTCGGCATTGTCTGCTTTCTCATCATGACACTGCCGCTGATAAATCTCGCCCTGATGCCGCTGAGTATTATCGGCGGGACGTGGCTGTATCTGAAAATAGAGGGGAAGCTGGGAGGAACTCTATTGCCGGATGACACCAATGGCAGAATTGGCGATGGCGCAGAGCCTGAAAACACTACTCCATAGTTATGAAGGCTAAAGGAACATTGAGGAGTCCGCCCCAGAGGGGGTAGTTTCGAGCCGACATGCCGAAAAGCTCGCAGGGGGCTGCCTTTTCAATTAATCTTGCCCTACCAAGCCTGCATTTACCCCACATCCATGAGCGCTGAAGAGCAACCAAAACGAAAGATTAAGAAGCTTGCGCACTACCTGGTCATTGACCGGCTCGGCCAGGGCGGGATGGGGATTGTCTATCAGGCGACCGATACCAAGCTGGACAGGCCGGTAGCGCTGAAAATCCTTGCCTCCAAGTACGCGGATAATGAAAGATATGTCGGACGCTTTTTGCGTGAAGGGCAGACTGCTGCGGCGATGAATCATCCCAATATCGTGGCCGCTTATGACGTGGGCAAGGAAGGCAACTATTACTACTTTGCGATGGAACACGTGGAAGGCGTCAACCTTCAGAAGCGGGTGAAGGAAGAAGGCAAATTCACCGAAAAGGAATCAATCGATCTGGTTCTGCAGGTGGCCGGGGCCCTCCAGCACGCGGCAAGAAAGAGCATTATTCATCGAGACATCAAACCCGAGAACGTCATGGTCACCAATGATGGCCTGGTGAAACTGCTTGACCTGGGGCTGGCAAAGGCCACCGATAATGATGACGCCACCTTGACCCAGGCCGGGCGTTTTATCGGTACCCCACAATACTCCTCGCCCGAGCAGGTCATGGGCGATCTGAGTATCGATGGTCGAACGGATATTTATTCACTCGGCATCATGCTCTTCCGGTTCGCCACCGGCACGCTGCCGTTTAAAGGTGAAACCGCCGCGGTCATCGCCGAGTGCCACCTCAAAGAGCCGATGCCCGATCCGCACGAACGGAATCCCGAACTGTCGGCCGGCATCTGCGATGTCATCCGCAAGATGACAGAAAAGGAGCCGGCGGCGCGCTACCAGACACCAGATGAGCTCATCGAGGACCTCAAGCTCGTACGCAAAGGCGAGCCGCCCATCCATGCCAAAGCCAGCGCCTCCATCGACCTGAGCACGGCGCGGTCGGCCAGTACCGGGGACAGCTATTCCGACTTGGTGCGAAAGAAAGCATCCTCTTCGCTGATGCTGGTTGCCGCCAGCCTCGTCGTGGGGGGCCTTTTGCTCCTTGCCTACTTCGCGAGCAAGAAGCCTGAAGAGCCTGAATTACCGGAGGTCGTAGCCAGTGTGAGCACCAGTTCCACCACCACCACCACCTCGATACCGGTTTCTGTGGAGCTCACCCCTGATGAGATTGCCAGAGAACAATTTGATTCTGTGGTCCGGCACATCCGAGAGCACCCCGCCGAGTTCGCCAAAAATCTCCGAAAACTGGAAGAGGCCGGCCTCCTCCTTCAGGGCACCCGGTATTCAAAAAAGGCGGAGGACCAGGCAGCAAGCATCCAGACTGCATTTGATAAACGAGTGAACCGCGCACAGAAGATTCTCAGCGACAATGTGCAGCGGCTAATAGCACTGGGAGACTTCAGCAAAGCCTTGAAAGCGCTCGAAGTTTCAGAAGGCCTTTCGCCGGACGTTCAGGCCAGAATCCGCTCCGAGACGCTGCCGGAGCTGAGGCAGACGATCGAGACCGAGGCAAAAACGAAATCGGAAGCGTTGTTCGCAGAGGCACGCAATCACTCATTCGCTGGAGACTTTCAGAGAGCGGAAGAGCTGTTGCAGAAAGTTGAAGGATTTGGCTTGCCGAAACTGCAGGCTGCAGTCGGGGACATGCGAGACCAACTCATGCAACAGAAGGAACAGAATGCCATCCGAAAAGAACAGGGCCGCGGCCGCCTCGAACAGCTCATGAGCGACATCATCCGTCTCGGCCAGGCCAAGGACTTTTCAACGGCCGAAAAGAGGATTTCCACCGCCCTCATCGATCCGCTCCTTGCCGAGGGCGTGGATGAAATCAACAGACTGAAAGAGACGGTTTCGGCGGCAGCTCAAATCTTCCAGGCCGCTGGTGAAGGACTGCGAAAGCAGCTCGGCAAAAACATCATTCTCAAGGGAAAGAGCGGGGTCTTGCTGAGTGTCAAAGAGGGTGAGATAGTGCTCGATATCGGGAAGGGGAAGATTCGGAGCAAACTTGCTGATATGTCGCACCTGCAGTTGAGCTCCTACGCTCGTATTTCAAGCCTGCCCGTCTCCAGAGAGCCATACGCGATGGCCGCGTTCCTCTGCTTTGCGTCGGACACCACCGCCGTGACTCGAGCCAAGACCTATATTGAAAAGGCCGAACGTGAAGGCACAGACGTGGCGTATATCCGGTCTATCCAGTCGCGCATTGCCAGTAAGGAAGATGAAGAGGCCCCCTCCACTCCCCCTGTCTCCGTCAAGAAAGGGGCGGGCTACCTGGAGCTTTTCAGACCGGATCAACTCAAGAAATGGAGCTTCGTTGGTAATGGCCGTTTTGACGTAAAACGCGGCGTTGCCAGTCAGGACGGCGGATTGGGTATCTGGTACTTCGCAGACAAGATGTTTGGCGATTTCGTTCTGAAGGTTCAATTCAAACAGCAGAAAGAAGGCAACAACTCCGGCGTCATGTTCCGATTCCAGGAACCTCGGGGGAGTATTAGTCGGGTCTACAAATTCGGGTACGAAATTCAGATCGGTCCATTCGGCTGGGATCGTCGTTCCACCGGGGCTGTTTATGGATATTCACGCCCGCTCCGCGCTCTTGCTAAAGCAGGCAAGTGGAACCAACTGGAGTTGATATGCATCGCAGATGAGGCCTTTGTGAGAATGAATGACAAGTTGGTGAATCACTTTGAAGGCCTGCAATATACGAGGGGGTACATAGGCCTACAGAATATGCACAATGTAAAGGTCTATTTTAAAGACATGCGCGTCATGGAACTGGGCGGCGATCTGACCAGGCATCAGACCAGGCTTCGCAACGAGGCCATGAAAGCGAAAAATCGGTAGCGATCAGTCAAGATCGTATTCCTGCTCGACCAGGGCCTTGATGGCTTCCAGCGCATCCTCCTCGTCCGGACCATCCGCAGTGATCTGGATCTCTGCACCGCATTCCGCGCCAAGGGAAAGCAGTTCCAGCAGCCGTGATGCGTTCGCATCATAGCCATCGTAATGAAGTATGACCTCGGCCTGGTATTGCTTGCCGGCTTCCACCACCTGCGTAGAAGGGCGGGCATGAAGACCCTTCTCATTTCGGATGACAGCCAGGTATTGAACCATGTGGGGAGAGCGGAGGAACAACCCGGGAAGAATAAATCGCGCTCGCCCATGATCGAAGATCACCATCAAGGAATCAACAGAGACCGTCATCACTTTTATGTAATCCGCTCTGCAATCAACGGCATTTGAGATAAACTTCGCGTCCTCTCAGATCTCCCACCTTCTCCGATGACAGCAATCAGACTCTGGTTACCGCTGGCGTTCGCCAGCCTCGGCGGCCTGTTCCCCGCTGAAATTTCATACGAATTCATGCCGCAAGAATGCCCCGCTGCCTTTGTGCTGCGCGGGCGGCTCAACATCAACTCATCGCACGTCAAGAGGAGCACCCTCTCCATCGCCGTCCATCACAGCGGTGAAGGGCACATGCAGATTCAGTTGGTCAAAGGCAAAGCCTCGGTCAAACGAATCACGAAGAAAGGCACGGTCACGCTGGCGGAGGCGAAGTTGCCATCCCTGAGAGGCGCGTTGAGCATGCGGCTCTTTCGCAATCAGTGGCAGGTCTATCTGACCATTGGAGGAATGCGCATCATCAGCGCCAACGAAGGGACGATGAAGGCGGGGAAAGTTGGGCTTTACGTTGCAGGATCAGGGATCGAGCTTTCATCGATTTCGTTGCAGCCCGTCGCGCCCATCTATTTCTCCGATGATTTCACCCGGGGCGAGGGGCAGACAGGAGAATGGGATGTCTGGTCTGGCGCTTTTGATGTGCAACAGATCCAGGGGAAATCCAAGAAGGCGCAGAAGGGGGCGAGCCACAGCGCAAATGCATTCCGCTGGCAGAGCGATCCTGAGGATACGAACTTCGCTGCGGCAGGGAGGTGGAACTGGAAAAATTATCATTACGCCTTATCGGTTCGCCCGAAAACGTTTGGCATTACCGGCATGTGCGTGCTTGTGCAGGATGAAGACAACTACGTGGCCTTTGGATGTGACAGCGGCCCCGGCGGCAAGAGCCGTCTCATGGAAATGCGGCAGGGAAAACTGAGGAAGCTAGCAGAAGCTGACGCCACGCTTGAGCCCGGGCAATGGTATCGCCTGGATGTGGTAACTGTCGGCAATCAGATCGCGGCACGCATTGATGGCGAGCCCGTTTGCACGATTGCATACGATGGCTGGCAGTGCGGGCGCGTTGGAATTATCGCGGAGAGCTCCGGCGCGGAATTCGATGATGTGCAGGTGTTGTCCACCGATGGCATGCACGCGACGGCCGATACGATGCCGGCTCCTGAAAGAAGAACCATGTTTCCATTTGGCAGCGCTTCGCTGGTCACCTTTGGCCACGGCGGCTGGCGGAACATCGTCTGCCGTCTGTCGGGCAGGAGATCCAAAAATGCGGCCATCGTTTACGGCCTCAGCCGGTACAGTTTCGGCGTGATGCAGATCTCTTCCCGGCGTGTGGAGTTCTTTAGAGTGAACGAAGGGGAGGGCGCCCAATCCCTCGGTAAGGCTTCGACGGGAAGCTTCGGCAACATCACCTTGCGGCCGGAAGGGCACACGGTGTATGCGTCTGCTGATGGCAAACCGCTGCTGTCGGTATACGACCCAGGCGAAACGGACGGAGCCATGGGGCTGGCATGGGAGCGCGGAAAGCCCGTTCCTTTCGAAGGGCTCGACGTGTCACAGGATCTCTCGCTCTACCCGCCGGGCCGGGTAACGAACCAGTTCCTCAGGGAACGGACCATGCTCGAGTGGTCCACGCCTTCCTCAGTCTGGCAGGCCCTCGAAAGCGGTGAGTACCTTTACGAAGGCGGCATCTTCGGGGACATGGATATCGAGCTGACAAACACCGCTTATATCACCGCGTCCGATGACTGGTCCCTGGCCCTGTCCGACGCCAATCAGAAAACTTCGGCCAGGCTCGAAGTCAGCGCGGGCAATGTTTCACTTTCGATCGATGGAAAGACCGTTGGCTCGGCCGGACTGCCTCCCGGTCTTCGCAAGAGTGGTCTCAACCTGGAGCTGAAAAAGCGGGAACGCTCTATTGAATTGGCTCTTGGCGATCAGGCTTTGATTCATGCCAAGGTGTCGAACAGCAATCGTTGGAATCGTCTTCTGTTCCATCCGGTGACGACCAAATTAAGTCCCTCCTATTTCAGTGTCCGCTCCCCGCGGATGACCGACATCATTTTCTCCGGAGCTCCCGTTCAATGGTGGGCCGAACGCGGGCAGTGGGACATTCATCCCCGTTGGCCCTGCGACGATCGATGGTCATTTTTGGGCGGCATCAACAGCGAATCCCCGGTCCTCTGGAGCAAACGCCGATACGATGGCGACATGGTCCTCGATGCCTGGATCGCGCTGTACATGGATAACGTGGGCGAATCCAGGGTCGGCTACAAATATGTCAGCGATCTTAACGTCACCATGTGCGCGGACGGGCGGAATCTCGACAGCGGCTACAGCTTTCAATTCGGTGCAAAGGGCAATACCGTTTCGCAAATTCGCAAGGGCAGCAAAGTTGTCGGTGAAAACTTTCTCGTGCGCATGATAGCGCCTCGCCGCATGCACATCGGCTGGCAGCGTCACTGGTACCATCTGCGCATCATCAGGAGCGGAAAGAAGATTGATTTTTACGTCGACGGCATCCCAACCCTTGAATACGAAGATTCAAAACCTCTGCCCGGCGGGCACGTGGCATTGTGGACATGGCGCGGCGGCCTGATGGTCGCTCGAACGAGAATAGCCGCGGAGAAGATTTCATTACCGCAGCGTCCCACCTACGGCTCGCCCCTTGCCGATAAAGATGATTCTTCCTGGAAGGTGGCGAACAAGCCTGTACGGCTGATCTGCGATTTTGAAAACGGTACAAGGGGATGGAGCACGAAAGACGATCATGAAACCGAAGCCGGGCAAGCGAAGGACGGAAGGCGGAAGTATCTACAGGTGAGGAATCGAATCGCAGGCGGAAGCCTCGGCATCGCCGCGAGCCTTAATGCATTCGATGCGGTCCAGTTTCCGAAACTCTCTTTTGATTTTCGTGCTGATAAGAGCGTCAAGGTGAACCTGTCTGCAGTCGTGAACGGCGCAAGGCTGTCGATTCCGATGACTGCCGAAGAGGATGTTTCTGACTCTCTGGTTTTGCGCCCCATCAAAGTGAAAGCTGACGGCAAATGGCATTCGGTGAGTTACGACCTGCTGGTGGCACTCAAGGAGAAGCTCCCGTCAGCCAGCCAGTACTCTGTCCAGAAACTCCAGATCGCGGCCCCCTTTGCCGAGTACCTGCGATCAGGCATTGGCGGCAACCGATTCGGGGAGAGCTATGGACTGGATAACTTCGCATTGACCGCTGCAGATGGCGTGGCGGCCAGTGTCGCGGATTCGATTCCTGCGGAATGAACGCGGGTCACGGAGTCACATATTTCAATATCTCCACCACCTGCTCCGGAGTCTCTGCCACTGCGAGCGCGGCGCCGTCCACCTCTTTAAGCGCATGAGCGAGGGCCGGGTCATGCATAATGATGACCGGCTTGCCGAGCGCGGACGCATAGCCGGCATCGAACGCGGCGTTCCACTGCCGGTATTTGTCGCCGAAGCGTACGACCACCACATCTGCACGCGAAATGAGAGTGCGAGTTCTGATGGCATTGATCTTTGCGCCTTTGTGATCGCGCCAGAACGGTTTTTCCTCTTCGCCCAGAATCCGTGCCCCGACATCATCACTCGCGGCATGGTCGGTTTCGGGTTGTGTGACGCTCACCGGCAGGCCGGCAGCTTCGATGCCGCGAATGATCTGCTCGCGCCAGTCGCTGTGAATTTCACCGGATAGATAGATGTTCCAAGTGTCCGGCATATCTGTTAAGGAAAGGGCAGTGATGGAATCCGAGAGGAAGTACCTGGCAGATCAGACTAAGTCAACTCTCGGGGAGCACGTGCCGCGGATATGGAAATGATGTTCATTGTGAAGCGTCGGCCTTCACTTAATATGATGCGACCAGGTGGCGCAGGTTTTCAGCCTGCGAAAGTCGAAAGGGGCCGCCAACCAGACCCAGTTGGCAGGTTACAGACCTGCCCCCCAGCCGAACATCATTTCCATGGCTTCACCGGAGAGTATTTTGATTCGCTTCCCCAACTGGGTGGGTGACGTCGTGATGGCGACACCCGTGCTGCGGGCCTTGAGGAGAACATATCCCGATGCGCACTTGGCCGTTCTTATAAAGAAATACGCGCGGCAGTTGCTCGACGATTGCCCTTACATTGATGAAATCATCGAGTATGACGCGGACGGCGAGCACAAGAGTCTCAAGGGTTATTACCGGCTTCTGTACCAGGTCAGAGACAGAGAATTCGAGCTCGGCGTACTGCTGCCGAATTCGTTCAGGGCCGCGTGGGAGATGCGTTTCGCCCGCGTAAAACGAAGGGTGGGTTACGCAAGGCAGGGCCGAGGACTTCTCTTGACCGATCCCATTCCTGCGCCACGTGACGGACGCAAACTCAAGATTGTGAACATGGTCGATTATTACCTCGCCATATGCGCCCATCTTGGTTGCGCGGAGCTCAGTCGGACAGAGGAGCTTTTCACCTCGACGGAGAGCGATAGACGAGCAGATGAGATTCTCAAGAAGAATGGAGTGAAGGATAGCGATGCGATCGTGGGCCTCGCGCCGGGGGCCGGGTACGGCCCTGCCAAACTCTATCCGTTGGACCGCTACGCCAGAGTGATGAACGCTCTGGCGGAACAGCATGGCGCCCGCATCCTGCTGATTACCTCACCCAAAGAAATCGATATTGCCGGTAAGATCTGCGGGGACCTTGCAGGCAGGCCGATTCGACTCGATGGAGAGGATGTGGACCTGAGTGTGGTGAAATCACTGATCAAGCGCAGTTCGCTGATGGTGACGAACGACACGGGCCCCCGGCATATCGCGGTGGCCATGGATAAACCGGTGGTGGTGGTTTTCGGTCCGACGAGCACGCAGTACACCGACGTGAATCTCGGGAAGACAATCATCGTCCGTGAAGAGGTCGATTGCAGCCCCTGCCAGCTCAAGGTCTGTCCCATTGATCACAGGTGCATGGAACGCCTGCAGCATGAGAGGGTACTGTCCGCTGCGAAAGAACTGATGAAGCGTCACGTCTTGAGAGGCTGATTGGACTGCGCCTGGAGACTATCGAGTAGGACTTAAACGGTCAGGATCAGGAAGAACAGACTCACACCCTCTGCCAATGGCTTCTATCGTACTTGTCGAACCTGAGATTCCCCAGAACACCGGCAACATCGGCCGACTATGCGCGTGCACGGATACAGACCTTCACCTTGTCGGCGCATTGGGGTTTTCCATTGACGAAAAAGCCGTCCGCCGAGCAGGAATGGATTACTGGCTCCAACTCGACGTGAAGCGTCACGAGACACTCGAGGGGCTTGAGTCTGAATTCCCCGACCGCCGTTTTGTCTACTGCAGTTCGCGGGCGGATCAGGTTTATACGGAGTTCGCATTCCGGCCGGATGACTTCCTGGTTTTCGGTAAAGAAACAGCCGGCCTTCCCCGCACGTTAATCAGTGAGAATCAGGAACGGAGCGTTCGAATCCCGATGTGCCAGGCGTTTTCAGGACGCAGCCTGAATCTGGCGCACGCCACCTCGATCGTGCTTTACGAGCTCATCAGACAATGTGAGCTCTTGAAGTAACGATTCGCGTGGCTCGCGTCCCTTCTGTCACAGCCAGGCGCGAAATTGAAGGAGTTTTCAAGTGCTCTGTTAATAGCACTTGTTACGCTGAAAATGGAAACGGCCACAGGTTCAGACAGCCGGCGCTAAAGTTTGAGGTTGCATCAGGTTACGGCGTGCCTCGGAAGAGATGTAACACTTGCGTAAGGATTTTCGCATTGCTAGACTCCAACGCCATTTCAAGGATGGCTGCTGCTGAATGAGCTTCCCCCAATCCTGCCCGCGGGCAAAATCCAACACTGAGTATTTCTTATGTTTCAGAGGATTTTAGTGGCCGTCCTTTCGATCTCACTGATTGCACTGCCTGGCTACAGCTACACCTTTACATTTGAGGGGGCAGTTCCCATCAGCCACCGTGGAAACGCTGGGATCGATCCCGACGATCCAGATAACGAGACCGTGACGGTGACTTTTGATATCGATGATGCCGCGACAGAGGAATTGAAGACTGCCATCGAGAATGCCGCCACAACCTGGAACAATGTGAGATCCGTGGATGGTTTTTCTGATCTGACTATTGTTACAAGACGCACTGCGAACGCGAATACCGTTCAAGATGAGAGTAATCTTGGGACTCAGGCGGGGGTTAACATCATCTCCTTTGCCGCAACCTTGCCAACAGGGGTCACGTTTGACAGTTCCGAATTCGGTAGAGTCTTTTTTACCACCACGCAGCATCAGCTCCTGACCTTTTCCAATACAGACGCTTTTGGTCGCACTGGCAATAATTTCGGCCTCTTCCAGCGTGAGATCGTTGATGTCGATATTGCTTTTAATCCCAATCCACCTAGTACCATCGCCACAGAACCCAGCGGAGGGCAGGTGGATGCCGAGTCCCTCGCTTTGCATTTTCTCGGTCGGGCTTGCGGTCTGAACGTTTCGACTCTGATGTCTGCAGTGATGTATCCATTCCCCAATGTTGGGAATACACACAAACGGGCCCTCACGCAGGACGATAAGAGCGGGATGGCTATTATTTATCCCAGCGCCAACTTCAGGACGTTCTTTGGGCAATTGACCATGCGTTTGGGTAAGAGAACGAGAATCGTCCCGCTGGAAATCGATCTGTATGTCGGTGCCCATGTGGTCGCGATTAATAACGAAACCGGGATCATTCCTGCGGCTTATATGACGACTGATCAGACCCTGGCGGGCGATGAGGATTTCATGAATGAGGACTTCAATGGTTTGCCACCAGGTGAGTACAAGTTTCTCATTGAGCCGAATGACGGACCGATCACCGGGGATGATGTACCGTTCCAGCCTAATAATTCTTTTGATGAGACGGCTCCCGGCCGTTTCCTGGACGATACAACATCTTCGAATACGGGATCGGTCACCTTGGCACAAAACTTCAACTCTGCCGCCACGGATCTGATTTTTAACATCACAGCGGGAGGCGGAGATTCTGTTACGAACAGTGTGGGCCTGTTTCTTAATGCTGCCGATATCGCAGTGAATACCGTGGACGGACAGGCGCGCCCGGTGTACGTTGCAGTAGGGAAGTCGATTACTCTGACATTGGGTGGTGTAGGGCTTGTGGAGGATACGAACAACCCCAACCAGCTTGTCATTACTGGACCCGATATCACCCACTCTATAGTTGCAGTCTCTCCTGCTGGGACTCAGGCGACGTTAAAGGTCGATGTTGCCGCTGACCCGGACGATGACATTACTACCGAGGCGGAGCCCCGAGCCATTATCTGGCAACAAACAGGACAGTTGACCTCTCTGGTGGGAGGCCTGGTCGTGATTCCCGATACAGGGGGAAGTACCGGCGGTGGATCCTCTGGTGCGGATGTCCAGAAAACACAGGGCAAGAACCAGTCCAACTGCTGCGTGGCCACGGTGATGCTGAGTAACAGCGCATCGGAGCTCTTCACATTACGTTCGGCGCGCGACGATCTGCTCAGACAGAGCTCGCCGGGCGTGGCCGCTACGAATGTTTACTATTCGAACAGCCCTGTTGTTGCTCCCTCTTTTGCCAGGAGTGCAACGCTTCAGGCCATCGGAAGGAAGTTGCTCCGAAAGTCGGCCGTCGGGCCTCTGCAGATTGTGAGACCAGAGCGGTCGGGCACCGCTCCTTCCTACGCCCGCAGACGGCCACCCAGCCATTTCATTTGCAGTACGATCTTTCGGTAGGCAACGCGGCTGGGCTGCGGCTAGCTTCCGCCAAGTTGCTGTTTTCTGTACCGGGCTCCTGAAGAATGGCACTCCGTCAACGCGACCTCGCATGACCGGCCCTGGACGGCTTGGCCAGCGCGCTGTTCGAAACGACCGCCATCAAGATTCGAACACACATGAAACTAACCATCGTCCTCATCCTGGCACTTCCCCTCCTTCACGCGCAGGATCGCGATAAAGACGGTCTGCCAGACCACATCGAAGCAGAATTCGGTTCTGACCCAGACTCCGCCGAGACTTTCAAGCTGGTCATCAACGACGGCCTCGAATCTGAAGAGCACAGAAAGCGAGAGTCATACGATCCGACGAAAGACTTTCTGCACATCGAACACTGCAACGTGGCAGAAGGTCGTTCCATATGGAAGGCCACATTCGCCGAAGCGCCCACGCCGAAGAACGCTGTCTTCCATCTCTACGTCGATTCGGACGCCAACAATGAAACTGGCCGCCGCGCAGGCAAAGGAGCGTCCGCTACAGGTACTGATTACATGATCTCAGTTGTCGGTGGGCGTGGTGGATGTGCCTATTACGCGCCGGATGGCACGAGAACAGCCGGGCCCGCGGTGAGTTTTTTTGCGCAGGGCAAGGACCTGTTCGTCGCATGCGATGCGCCGCTGGATCGCGATGGCAAGGGCATCCGCTACGCTCTTTACGTCCTGAGCCATACGCTGACCAGCTATGGGAAGAGCGCAACGATGAGTGACTATTCCCGCAAAGTGCAGCTCAGTGGCTTACCGATTTCAAAACGGAAGAAGATCCTCCGGGCCATAGATCACAAGGAAAACTTCAACGTAGATGCGATGTTCGGTCTCGATGAACTGCATCGCATTCTCCTTCACAAAGACGCGACGGAGATTCGGCACGACCAACTCGAGATAGATGGCTTTTACGTGGACCACCAGACGTCAAGGCGCTTTCCTCACCTTTCATTGTCCACATCGCGGGCCAGGGCGTGGTGCACCGCTCCCGTCAAGGGAAGACACACCATTGGATTCATGATGTATGACGACGGCGCAGACGAACGAATAGAGATTCTCATTAACGGCAAATCCAAGGGGCTCGCGGTTTCGAACCAGAACAACTACCGGACCTGGCTCTATTGGCTAAGGGATCCTGTCGATCTGAAAGGCGACGAAAAAATCGAACTGAAAGCAGTTGGCGCCAATGGCAAGCACGCAGTGATCAATCTGCTCTTTTTGAAGAGCGCGCCCAAACCGCGACGCATGCATTGGAAAGTCGAGAACTTGGTATCGAAAGTCTTACCTGTCGCGCCCGGCGAGGTGACGATTTCATGGACGACGACCATGCCCTCCAAAACGGTGTTTGAGTTTGGCGATGGAAAACCAGCGGGAAAGAGGATTGAAGATCCTTATCCCCACATGGTCCATCGCGTGGTTCTTAGAGACCTGCCTGAGGGCAAGGTTTTTCAGGGACGTGCAATCGGCATGAAGCTGGATGACAGCCCGTACGCCAGCGAGGTCATTGAATTCAGCCTTTCGCCGCCCAAAGCTCCGGAGTCAGTGGCTGAGACCGTTCGCGTTCCACTGAAAGTGCAGAACATCCATGATGTTGAGGCGAAGAACTGGCCCGTCAGCTCGGGTGTTCCCATACCACAGGGCCGGCTGGGCTCATCCGAAAATGTCCGACTCATTTTTCCAGGCGAAGATTCGGAATCTCAGATCGAGGTCACGGCCCGATGGCCGGACGCGAGTGTGAAATGGCTGCTGGTTTCGTTTCTTGCGGATGTCCCTGCCCGGTCGACAGCCACCTACGAGCTCGAGTTCGGCAAACAGGTGAAGCGGGCAGGCACAGCAAGTCCGATAGCGAAGGCTTCGGAAGAGGGAATCGCCCTGCCTGGCGCATCGATCGATCGTATGGGGCGTCTTCACATTCGGGGTAATGTCTGCGAAACGAGTGTGATTGATATTACGGACAGAGATGCTCGCCCACGAAAAGAGGCCGAGATCACCCTCGAAAGTAACGGGCCCGTGCGCGCTGTGGTGAAGACCGTTTCAACGCTCTCGAATGAGGACGGCTCGGCATCCTTCACGATTGAAAAGAGAATTGAAGCCTGGCGCGGTGTTCCCTTTGTCCGTGTGCATCACACGTTCCTGAATTCGCTGGCACCGACCTTCACGAATATCGATGAACTCTCCTATGTCGTTGCCAATGTTGAACCGAACTGGGATGCCCTTCGTGTGGACGGTTCAACGGTCAGCCTCACCCCCACCCGATCGGTGCAGCAGCATTTCGATTCAGAGTTTGTACACCACAAGCAGAAAACAAAGGGACGTTTGAACGGATCTATCATCAGTACGACTGACAGCGGCCTGGCCATCGCAGTCAGAGATTTCTGGCAAAACTATCCCAAGTCTTTTTCAGTCACCAGCAAGGCGCTCGTTATCGGTCTCTGCCCGGATTTCGAGCCCGGCCTTTACGACAGTTTTCCCTTCGAGCGCGAGGGACACCAACTCTATTATTACCTGCGGGACGGCCACTATCGCTTCAAGAGCGGCATGGCGAAGACGCATGAAATGCTCATCGGCGCCGGCAACCGGCAAGAGCGCGAAGCGATGTGCACGCTCTTTCAACGGCCACTGATCGCCACCGCTCCACCAGAATGGTATTGCGAATCGAAAGCTCTCTATGACATCGCCCCGCGAAATCCCAAGAAGTTCAAACTCTATGAAGAGGGAATCGACCACAATCTTGAGCGTTACAAACTCCGCCGCGAGCAGCAGCACGATTACGGGCTCATGAATTACGGGGACTGGTACGGTGAGCGCGGCGCCAACTGGGGCAATGTGGAATACGACACTCAGTTTTCGTTCTTTCAGGAATACGTTCGCTCCGGCAATGCCGACGCGTTTGTCCTTGGGAAAGTAACGGAGCTCCACAACCGGGACATAGACACGCTTCACTGGGCCGCTAATCCAAAAAGCAGGGGCCTCGTTTACGTCCACCAGATGGGGCACGTAGGCGGCTATTACACAAAGTCCGTTCCCGGCACCCTCGGTATACCCAGGGCCGGCGGCAGCATTGGACACGCGTGGGCGGAGGGTCATTTCGCCCACTACTTCCTGACCGGTGACCGCCGCTCTTACGAGACCGGCAAGCTCATCTCCGACTTCTTCATTCACAAACATCTCGGAAGGCCGTACGACTTTTCGAGCTGTCGCGTGCCGGGCTGGCATCTCATCATGAATTCCTCAGCCTACGCCGCGACCGGCGACCCTTACTACCTCAACGCATCCAGAGTGATCGTAGATCGAGTGCTTGAGAATCAGGACAGGCTCCCTCTGCCGATGCCGGAGCATCAGTTCGAAAAGGGGATGCGCACGCATCAGATCGGTGGATGGACCCGGCAGATGGTGCCCGGACATTGCCGGTGTACCCCGCGGCATCGCGGCAACGCAGGATTCATGGTCGCCGTCCTGTTGTCCGGCCTGAAGTATTACCACGACGTGACTGGGGATCCTCGTGTCAAGGAATGCATTATCCGCGGCGCGCACTTTCTGCTGGACGAATGCTGGTCGAATCAGACCCAGGGCTTTCGTTACACCTCATGCCCCAAGACCACCTACGGCCGCGGCGCGAACCCTCTGATGATTGAAGGTGTGGCCCGGGCGTATCGCTGGACGAAAGACAATCGATTCCTGCCGGTCGTCAAAGAGGGGATGGCCATCGCAGCACAAGGCAGCGGCTACGGCAAAGGATTCTCTTTCTTCTACCGATGCGCACCCCGCGTCCTTGCCGATTTGGATGCTGCCGGGCTCACCGTGAACGAGCGACCGCCGCCCCCGCCGGCAGCCAAATTCGAGAAGCCGGATTGGATGAAGAAGCTCAAGCCCGAGGAGCATGTCGTGCTCCAGGCGGAATCGTATTCCAAGCAGGAAGGCGGCATCGTGGATGTCCGTGACGACCGCATGGCCACCTGGGGCAAAATGATCACTCGCTGGCACAGCCACATCGGTCACGCACTCGAGTGGAGTTTCGAGATACCGGCAGATGGCAACTACAAGATCATCTTCCGATACGCGACCGCCGGCACAGAAACCCGACGCAGACTCAAGCTCGACGGCAAGCGGGTTGAGGGTATGCCCGATGAAATCGAATTCGAGAGAACCGGCGGCTACGGCACGGATCACCGTCATTGGCGATTCAAGACGCTCGAAACAGCAGAAGAAAAGGAGGTGGTAGTACCATTGAAGGCAGGCAAGCACACTATCCGCATGACTAACCTCGGGGACGGACTTGGAATGGATTTCATTCTGCTGGTGCGAAAGTAGGCCAAGCTCGGGCCTGCCCCGATGGTCGGCCCCTCACATCCCCTACAGCAGGCTGTCCAGGCTGAGCAGCCGGTCGAAAAAACACTCCTCCTCCACATGCGGCACAAGATCTCCGAGATAGATGAGCACCGGCCGTATCGACAGATGACGGGGATAGGACAATCGACGGATCTTCTCCGCCACTTCCGAAACAACATCG
The DNA here is from genome assembly GCA_030740295.1 of Planctomycetota bacterium. The sequence goes on along the minus strand of JASLXP010001242.1, from coordinate 17,176 downwards.
AGGCCGACCTTTTTCGTGGACTTCACCTCGCACACAAAGAGCGCCGACTTGGTGTGGACGAGCAAATCGATCTGGCAGGCTTGCTTCCGGCGTGTGGCGTTCTGGAAATAGGGGGATGCGGAGATCACGCTTGCTGATGGGATTCCGAGCTTCTCCAGGACATCAGGCAAATTGCGCAGGACCAGGTTCTCCAGTTGCAGGCCCATCATGGAATCGAAACCGGCCAGGCTGTCCAGGTCGCGAAACCTGAAGAGGCCCTTCTCGATGGCATCGGTACGCGGGGCCACATACTTCAGGTAGAATCGCACGTAGTTGTCACACAGCCGATATCGGCTGAGCTTGCCCTTCCTTCCGGTCTTTGTGCTGAAGACGAAATCCCGGGCAATGAACCCGGACTGCTCGAGATCGCTCAAGTACTCGCTGGTAACGCCGCTGGGAGCGACCCCAAGGTTCTTACAGATGCTCTTGAGGCCCTTGGGGCCGGCGACCAATGCCTCGACGACGCGCCTGTAGATGACTGCGCGGCTGGAGAAGGTGTCTTCAAAGATCAGATCGAATTCACTGAACAGCAGACCTGCCGGGTCAAAGCACATTGCCTTGATGTTGTTCGCCGCTGACTCAGAGGGGTCGATCTCTTCGAGATAACGCGGCACACCTCCTGTCACCGACAGAAGTCTAAACTTCTCACGAGCGGACACCCGGCCTGCCCTCTTCCCCCAGAAGGCCGAGCAAAGTGCAAGAGGCAGTTCGTCAAGCTTGATGTTCAGCGTGACCCGTCCCACAAATCCGGCATTGCGCAGAACGTTGCGATCAATCCACGAAGACACGGAACCACACAGCACCAGTATGAGCCGGTCGTTGTTCTTGAATTTCGTATCCCAGGCGATCTTGAGCTGTCCTGCGAAGTCGGGGTCTTTCCTGGCCATCCACGAAATCTCGTCCAGGAGCACGACCGTCGGACCGACCCGGGTCTGATTGGCGAGTAACGCGAAGGCATCCGCCCAGCTTTCGATCTTGAGACGGGGCAGGTCAAACTGGTCTGCCATGGCAGCAGCGAAATGGTCAAGCTGTGCCACGTTGGTCATGCCCGGGCGCGGCGGCAGGCCCTGGAACTCGTAGAAGCGGGGCGTTCCTTTGCCAAACTCCTCGACAAGCGTGCTCTTGCCGATGCGCCGCCGTCCCCGGCAGACGACAAGCGAAGATCTTCCACGCTTGAGCAGCCTCTGCAGTTGTGTCAATTCGTGGTCCCTGCCGACGAACATCTTGGTCTCCCATCTCTGCGGCCATAACCCCTGTCGATTTGTTGATGCCTTGAGCCAAAGTATGACGCATCAACAAATCGACATCAAGTCGATTTGTTGATGAGCCAAAGCTCACTGCAAGTCATCAACAAATCGACATCTTCGGAGATCGGACTCACACCTGCGAAAGGCAGACGTTCCCAGGGAACAGACGCGTCGGCTGCCTCCGCCATCAACCATTCACCATTCACTATTCACCATTCACCATTCACCTCCTACCCAAGCTTCCCCCACTTCTTCATGCTCTCCAGGCTCGTCCGCGCACTCTCGATGGATGGTCCTTCGCATGTGTCCTGTTCGATGATGTACCACTCCGCGCCGGTGGCTTCGCAGACCTCGAACACCGGTGCGAAATCGATGATGCCGGTGCCTACCTCGGTGAAGGTGCGGCTGTCGTCTGCGACCATGTCCTTGATGTGGATCAGCGGCGAGCGGTCGCCGTGGCGCTTGAGGAATTCGACCGGACATTCGTTGCCGTGCTGAACCCAGTAGACGTCTATCTCGCCTTTGACCAAATCCGGGTCGCCTGAATCGTATAAGATGTCGAGTCCGTATTTCCCATCGAACTGAACGAATTCGAAGCTGTGGTTGTGATAGGCGAACGCAAATCCGAGCTCTTTGCAGTTAGCTCCGATCTCTTCGTAGATCTTTGCGCCTTCCTTCCAGCCTTCCGCAGTCTCCTGGAACTCCTTCTCCGTAAGACCGGAGGTGACCAGGTACTTGGCGCCAAGCTCGCCGTAGTAGTCAGCGGTCGCCTGGAGATCGTCGGTCAGTTCCGGCTTTCCAACGTGTGCGCCAGCGGCGCGAAGTCCGAGGTCGTCGATTAACTTCTTCAGCTCGCCGGCCGCCATGCCGTAAGTGCCGGCAAACTCGACGCCTTCGTAGCCCATATCGGCCACCTGCCCGAGTGTGCCCACAAAATCTTCGGTTGCGACATCACGAACCGTATACAACTGAAGCGCGACTGGAAGTCTGGACATGAAAAAGCTCCTGTTCTGTCTGCAAAAATCCTGCGATAACGAATACACTCCGCCATCTTGCGGGCAGGGACTGTACCGACGGCCCTGCAAAATATCAAAACAGAGGAACAGTTCATGTCTTCAAAAATGGAAGCCAGAATCGATAAACAGGAGCGTCAGTTGTGCCGGTTTCTACAGCAGGTTGTACGCGTACCGACCGTCAATCCGCCGGGCGAAAATTACCTGGAATGCGTTTCCATTTTTGAGGACAAGCTCAAGTCGCTTGGAATGACCACCAGGGTGGTCAAAGTGCCCCAGGCACTCGTGCGCGAACACGTTCCGGGTGCGGATGGATGCCCGCGCTACAACCTGATTGCAAGATGGGATGTGGGTGCGAAGGAGACGATTCACTTCAACGGTCATTACGATGTCGTGCCGGTGAACGGGAAATGGAAGTACGGGCCTTTCGAGCCGAAAATTGATAACGGCTGGCTGTATGGCCGGGGCTCGTCCGATATGAAGGGACCGAATGCTGCGCTCTGTTTTGCCCTGCAGGCGATCCAGAAATCAGGCACCACTCCTCGCGTGAATGTGGAGGTCTCCTTCACGTGCGATGAGGAGATCGGTGGTGTGCTGGGCGCCGGGTACGTCGCTGCCAAGGGGCTGGCAAAAGCCGATTACGTGGTCGTACTGGAGGGTGCCTGCGGGAAAAAGGTAGGATGTGGTCACAACGGGATCCTGTGGCTGGATGTTGAAGTGGCCGGCAGATCGGCGCACGCTTCCTCGCCGCAGAAGGGCATTAATGCATTTGAAAATATGTCGGCGCTGACCATGGAGCTTCGCAAAATCAAAGAGCAGTTCCCGAAGCGCACTTACACCACACCTGAGGGGAAGGATCTTCATCCCACCATGAACATCGGCGGATCGTTTCACGTGGGTGAAGGCGCAAAGGTAAACACCGTGCCCGCGAGCGCCTCATTCACTATCGACCGCCGCGTCATCCCGTCCGAGAAGATCAAGAATGCACGGGATGAAATCGTCCGTCGAATCCGGGATTCGAAAAAGGAAATCCCAAGCCTGCGCACAAAGGTCAGCCAACGACTTGCGCTGGATCCGTGTCTTACCAGTACCGAGAGCAAGATCGCAGTGAATATGGCCAGGGCGGTGCAAAAGGCCAAAGGAGGCAGGCCAAAATACAGCGTGACCCAGGGCTTTACAGATTTGCACTTTTTCGTGAATGAAGGCGGTATGCCCGGAGTTGGCTACGGCGCGGCCGGCAAGAACATCCACGCTATTGACGAGCGGGTGAACATTCGCGACCTCGTTCAGACATCCAAGGTTTACGCTCATCTGATTTCAGATTGGGAGTAAACAGGCCGAGGGTAGCTGGAACGAAAAGTCTCCAACTCCAACATTCCATCACCCCAATCCTCCTCACCATCACCCCCGGGAAATGCATCCATGTCGGAAATCAATCTCGACCTGAATTACAGACCCACTCTACCCAGCCGCATGGATACGCCGATCGGGTGTATCGGTTCTGGTTTCATCATGGCCGATTGCCACCTGGTGGCATACCGTGACGTTGGGTTCAATCCGATCGCGATTGCTTCACGCACACCGGCCAATGCGAAGGCTGTTGCTGAGCGGCACTCGATACCCGCGATTTATGACACCTGGCAGGAACTGCTTGATGACACCAACATCGAAGTGGTGGATATCGCAGTGCCGCCGGATAATCAGATCGAGATGGTAAGAGAAACGGTCAGGCGCGAACACATCAAGGGCATCCTGGCTCAAAAGCCTCTTGGCAAAGATTACGCCGAGGCAAAGGAAATCGTCCGGCTGTGCAGAGAATCGGGAATCACGCTTGGTGTGAATCAGAACATGCGGTACGATCAGTCGATCCGAGCGTGCAAGGACATCCTTGACAGGGGCTATCTCGGCGAGCCGGTCCTGGCCACCATAGATATGCGCGCCATCCCTCACTGGATGCCCTGGCAGGAGAGGCTGGGATGGGTCACGCTGCGGATCATGAGTATCCATCACATGGATTCCTTTCGATTTCTTTTCGGCGATCCGGTCCGCATCTTTGCCAGTGTTCGGCCGGACCCTCGAACGAATGAAAAGTTTGCTCACGAGGACGGCATCTGCCTTTACATCCTCGAATACGAGTCCGGGCTGCGTGCGGCTTCCTGTGATGACGTCTGGACCGGCCCGGCTCGCGAGGGCGCCGAGGGAGACATCTACATCCGCTGGCGTGTGGAAGGCACGGACGGCATGGCCCGCGGCACCATCGGTTGGCCGGAGTATCCCGACCCATCGCCCAGCACCATGGATTTCACCACCAAAGGGCAACCGGGCTGGATGCAGCCGCGCTGGGACGAGGTCTGGTTTCCGGACGCGTTCGCTGGTCCGATGGCGCAATTGCTCTGCGCTCTGGAGAACGGCACGGAACCTGAGATTGGTGGTGAGGATAATCTGAGGACGATGGCCCTGGTAGAAGCTGCCTATCAATCCGTTGCAGAGCACAGGGCTGTCGAGCTGGAAGAGATTTTGAATTCATAACCACGCTTGAAGGAGAAACACCATGAAACTCGGACTCATCAACTCAGCATTCGCACAGGCCGGAAAAGGCACTGAATTCGGAATCCGAAAAATCAAGGAAATCGGTTTCGATACTATCGACATCTTCACTGACCCGCTGGACATCGACATCAAAGAACGCGGTCTCATCAAAGCAACCTCGGACGACTGCGACCTGCCCATCAAAAGCGTCTGCTGCGTTGCGGTCGGGCTGATCGATTTCAATCCGAGCGTTCAGCGTTTTCATCTGGATCGCTGTAAAGCGTTTCTCGACCTCTGTTACGAATTGGAGGCGGACAACCTGCTGCTTGTCATTGGCGAATATATCTGGCAGCAGGAAGTCATCCCGCCGGAAGAGCAGTGGAAGATGGGTGTCGAGAACACCCGTGTCCTGGGCGAGTACGCGCAGAATCTCGGTCTCGAAATAGCGATAGAACTGGAACCGTTCAAGCTGTCCCTGGTCAACACGGTAGACACGATGCTGCAATTCCTGGATGACGTAAACCTGCCGAACGTGCTGGCCAACTGTGACATTTCACACCTCGACCTCATGGATACGCCTCTCTCAGAGGTCGCCCGGCTAAAGGGCCGCATAGCGCACGTCCACCTTTCGGATTGTGATGGAAAGGTCCATGGTGATCTGCCGCCGGGCAGAGGGGTGACGCCGATTCAGGACTATCTTGGGGCCATCCGCGATACCGGCTTCGACAGGACGGTCAGCATCGAATTGGAGTACTCGCCAGAGCCGGAGAAGATTGTCGAGTGGGTGACGGAAGCTTATGAAAAGACCGATGAGATCATGCAGGCCCTGGGCTGCAGGGGATGAAGCGCTGAGGCATAAATCATTCCCAGGGATTCGGACAGACAAGGAAAAGGCAGGATTCCCAGGGATTCGGACAGACGAGGAAAAGGCAGGATTCCCGAGGATTCGGACAGACGAGGAAGAAGAAGAGGAGACCAATTCAGGGCAAGCGAATTGAAGGCAAGCGAATTGAGGGCAAGCGAATTGGGAATCAATTTAGAGTGATGTTCACTCTTCCTTCGTTTCCGCTTCCTTCGGTTCTTCTGCCTCCTCTGCCTTCTTGACTTCGGTCGGCTCTTCGTTCTTGGGCTCTTCCTTCTTCTCCTCGGCTTTTTCTTCCTCCTTCTGCTCTGGCTCTTCCTTCTTGTCCTCGGCCTCCTCTTCCTCGACGCTCACTGTACCGCCGCCTGGGACGGGTGTCGTGATACGGTCTGAGCCGAGCTCTTCGGGCATGGCCGTGGTGGTTTGATCGGCTTTCACGCCTTTCAAATAGTCATCAAAAATACGCTCGATGGTGTTGTTGCCGTTCAATGAACGGTCATCCGCTTTTGAATGGAAGTGATGGCACTCGACGCAATCCGATCTGGCGCCGTTGCTGCCGGGGTGATGGCATCGCTGACAAGTCTCGACGCCAGCGATCAGGAGATGCTCCGTTGACGTACTCTCGGCCACTTTCACTTCCTTTCCATCAACGGTCGCGAAATGGCATTCCGTGCACTGGAGCATTCGGTGCGGGTTGTGGGCAAATTTGCTGTGGCCGTGCCATCGCCGGGATTCGCCATTCTGGGGGATGCCGGTTTTGGCGATCGTCCAACTGAGGATGTCCTCGTCTTTGTCATTCACAAAGTGGCAGAGCTTACATCCGTTAGTGTCGTCATCGACGACCTTCTTCAGGTTGGCCACGACCTGTTCCTGAAGGAATCTGTCCTGGCTCTCGAAGAACTCGGTCAGCGCCATTTCCTTCCAGGCGATCGTGATTTTGGCCCGCCGGCCGCGACCCTTCTTTTCCTTGGAGTAGACCTCGGAATTGATGCCGGGCTCGTTCATCATGAGCGCGGCGAGATTCTGTTGGACGGCGTCGTGAATGGCCTTCGGCTGACGGCCATGGGGCAGGCGGATTTCCACCGGAAGATCTTTTGGCTTCATTTCTTCGGTGATGGATTCATACAGACCGGTAATGCCGACAGGGTGGCAGGAGACACAATGTTTCTCGTAAACGATCGGGCGCATATACGTACGGCTCGAGTCCGGAGTATGGCATTGTTCACAGGAACCTATGTCCTCCATTTTCAGGTGGCGCTTATGGTTGAACTTCAACTGGGTCTGGTCAGGTTTCATGGCAGCGGCGAACTCAGGATGCCCGCCTCGCTCACTGAATGCCCGGATGGCGACCCCTCCGTCGCTGACGTTGGTAAGCTGGTAGCCACCCGTTCGTTGTGAATTCAGGTTTCTGTGACATTCCAGGCACGTATCGTCAGGCAGTTTAGCGAGGTCCTGCGCGCCGTGATGTTCGTGATGGCATTCGATACAGTGGGGTTCGTTCAGCTTGACGCCGGGATTGTCTTCCGCCGGGGCTATCTTCCAGTGGTGGGCGGGGCCCTCATGGCATTCTTCGCACACTTGGTCGGGAATGGATGGCTTGCCTTCGAGGACGGCGTTCAGCGCGCCCCAATCCGTATGACAGCGGTTGCAGTTGACACCGAACAGTTTGTGCGGCGTCGAGACATCCCCATTCATGTAGACCTCTCTGGACTCGAGAGATTTATACCCGAGCCAGGTCAGGGCAAGTATGGTGACGACCAGTGAGGCCATCCAACGGGCACGGCGGAGGGGATGGACCCGTTTGAAGTAGGTCAAGTCGATTCGTTTGGCGAGAGCCTTTGTCGTCCGAACGATGGCCATTCATTCACTCCAAAAGGGAAAGTAATATTCCATTAGTAATAGAGAGAAACGATCGCGTGAACGATGCTGAGTGCGAGCAGCGAATATGCGACAGGGACGTGGATGAACAACCAGCCGTGCAGCCACAAGTGCATTCTCATCTGCAGGTCCAGTTCACGACGTTCGCCAAACAAGTGCTCCAAATCTCCCAGTGTTTCATGTAATTCGATTGCCAGGAGCGTGCGCATGCGCCCGAAGCGCGCGCCGCTGTGCGTATTGAAGGCGGCAGCTTCGCCGGCCACTTCAGGATAGAGCAGCGGCCGAATTTCATCGACGTAAAACTCTTTGAGACGTTCTGAGCCTGCGATGGGTGCCTGAACGGGCTCGGGCCCTTCTTCCTTCGCTCTCCAACCATCCCCGGCCGGAACTGTTGTATCCTCTCGTTCGAATGTGCCGCAGACTGCTTCTACCAGGTCGTCGCCTTCACGGCGGAGTTGGTCGATGACGTGCGGAATCTGCTCATAGATGGTCTCGCGCTGAACTCGTTCCAGCAGCATCCTTGGGACGACACTCTGAATGAAGACGCCGATGACTCCACTGATGATTGCCGCTACGAACAACCACATCAGAACCTGGGAGAGCAGGCCATCTCCAAAAGAAAGCCCGGAGTGAAACAGGATGAGCGGGAAACTGATCAGACCGAGCCAGATGTGGGCCCGCAGCCAGGACTGTGCTTTTCCGATACGCCAGGTCCGGATGGCCTTTCGTGCTCCCAGCAGGCCGCAGACCATCATCAGAGCGAATCCGGCGATGCCGAATGCCAGGCCATGAAGCGTCTTGCCCGTCGGCCCCTCCGGCCCGCTGCCTGCGTGATACGGCACGTAGACTACGAGAGCCACAATGAATATGGCCAGGCTGATTCCAATCCAATGATGTTGCTTCTCATCTACAAGCATCCTAGTTCTCCCTTCCTTCGGATGACTTTACGCCCAGGTAATGTTTCTCGAAGAACTGCTGTCCGTTGACTCGATGGGCCGCATCGTGAGGGCATGCGTAAACACAGCTCGGGCTTCCGATGTCGGAGCAAAGATCGCATCCGGTTGCTTTGTTTCTGACGACCACTCGCTTGCGGCCGAGGTGCTCGGGGTCCTCTTCTCGGGCTTCAAAAGGATGGAGGTTAATGTTGCCGTACGGGCATTGCTCTGCGCAGAGCCCGCATCCAACGCACCAGTCTTCAATGATGATCTCGAGCGAGTTGCGCCGGCGAATAGAGCCGACCGGACAACCCACCATGCACAGAGGATCGGTGCACGAGCGGCAGGCGGTGGCGACCAGGTAGCGATCGAATCTCAGGCCATCGCGGACAAGCCGGGTCACTCCTTCGTGAGCATCGGCACACGCGCGGACGCATTCATCGCAACGGACACACTTATCAAGATCAAGCAGCAACAGACTTTGGGCTTTCATCAGGCCCTGGTCCAGGAAGTCCGTCATATTCTGGTCACCGACCATCCCCGCTTCCGCGATGGCACGGTTCTGTTCCTCACGGTCCTCCACTTCCTTGCGGAACGATGCCTCAACTTCGGGGAAGCGTTCGAGCATGATGCGGAAATCCACTGCGGATACCTTGACAAGCTCGACGTGGTCGAGGGCTTTGCAGGAGGCCGTTCGCACCATCTCCCCGAGCAGACCCATCTCCCCGAAATAAGTGCCCTTGTGCAGATAAGCAAGAGTCAGGTCTCCGCCGGGGAAACGTTTCATCACCTGCACGAATCCAAGCCGGACGATGTAAAGCGCGTCCGCGGGGTCCCCTTCAGAGAAGATGGTTTCGCCCGGTTCGTATCGAATGAGCTCGACTTTTTCTCGAAGCTCGTCAATGAATTCAGGAGTAAGAGATTTAAAGATCGGCATGCCGCGCAATTGGTTTGAAAGGGCGCGCTCTTTGTACTTCTCCTCCATCTCCTCTTTGAAGGCCGGGTTCTTCTGGAGGATCTGGAGCACCGGCCTGAGCATCTCCAACAGCACGCAATCTTCTGCCGCGCGTACAGTGGCCGAGCGCGGATAAAAATTCATCGCGCTCTGTTCGCCGAACAGGTCTCCTTTCATCATCTGCGCCACCGGGTTTTGCTTGTCCAGGTCGATGGGCGCATCGATGGGAATGAACCCCATGCTTTCGGGGTCTTCCTGGTGTTTCTCTCGTTGCGATAATCCGCTGGCCATCCTGTTCACCAGCCCGAAGAGGCCCGAGAGCTGGGTCTTCTTGATCTGACGCTCGACTGGAGTAGAGATGTACACCTCGACTGCGCCCTCGATCACATAGAAAGCTGTGTTCCCGAATTCGCCTTCACGGCAGATGATTTCGCCCTTCTTGAACGTGCGGCGAACACATGCTTCAAGATTGCGCTGGAGGAAGGCCGGTGAGATGCCCTGGAAAATCGAAATATCCAGGAGCTCGTCAGCTACGACCGGGTCGCCGGATTCCTTAAACGCGTCGCCAACGGTAAATCCGCCGTCATTGATCGTCAGTGCAGAGGTCGGGCATGAGACCAGGCATTCGCCGCAACTGACGCAGCTCGATTGCCCCATGGGCAGATCGTTGTCAAAACCGATCTGTGCAAGAAAACCCTTTCCGTTACGTCCGATGACAAGGTTTCCTTTCACATCCGTACACGCGCGCACACACCGGTCGCAGAGGATACAGGCATTGTGGTCGACCTTGATAACGGAAGAAGAATTGTCCCTGGCCCGTTCTTCTTCCTTTACGGGAAAACGAGTATGCCCGGGTGCAACACCTTCACGCTTGCTGAGATTCTCGATCTCAAAATCCGCGAGATGCTGATCGGACTCTTCGACTTCCGGATAATCCGTCATCAGAAGTTCGGTCAACACTTTTCTCGCTTTGGCTACCTCCGGCGTGTTGGTCTTCACCTCCATGCCTTTTTCACATTCACGAATGCACGCTGCGGGGAAGGTGCGCGCGCCCGCATCCACCACACACATGCGGCAGGCCGCTACCGGTTCGAGACCGGGCATGTGGCAAACGACTGGAATGTCAATGTCGTTCTCCCTGGCCGCGTCATAGATAGTGGTGCCGGGAGGAACAGAGACTTCCTTTTCATCAATCGTGAGTGTGACCATTTCGTCACTCATGGGCTAACTCCAGTCGCCTGCGAATAAGATTGAATTCACGATACCTTACCCGTGTCAGCATTTCGGGCGCGTTCGCCTGCTGCGTCGGGGAAATTCTTGAGAACTGAAACCATGGGGCCCAGCGCTACCTGGCCAAGACCGCAGATGGAAGTCTTCCCCATGACTTCATTCAGCTCGTTGAGCTCCGCGAGCTTCTCGGGGCCACAATTGCCGGAGAGAAACTCATCCACGATGGCTACTCCTTTGGATGTTCCCAGCCGGCAGGGAACGCATTTGCCACAAGACTCATTTCGGAAAAAGGTAGAAATATTGGCCCCCACTTCGATGAGGTCGACCCCCTCCCCGATCACGACCATGGCGCCGGATCCCATCATGCTTCCGATTTCATTCATCGCTTTGAAATCCATGGGAGTGTCAATCTTGTCCGGGCTGATGATGTTGGAGGACGCGCCGCCGGGCAGGATAGCCTGGAGCTCCATGCCATCCTTCATGCCCCCGGCCATTTCGATAAACTCACGAATCGTCGTGCCCATCGGAATGCAATAAACGTCCGGCCGCTCCACGTGACCGGAGATCGAAATGAATTTCAGGCCCTGGTATTCAGCGACTCCCTGGTCATTCCACCAGTCGACGCCGCGCTCCAGAATGACGGGCACCATCGCAAGCGTTTCAACATTGTTGATGACCGTAGGCTTGCCGAAGAGGCCCTTCACGCCCGGGAATGGCGGCTTGTTGCGCGGCTCGCCGCGGTTGCCTTCAAGGGCCTCGAGGAGGGCCGTCTCTTCGCCCTGGATGTAGCCTCCCGGCGAGACGAAGATGGTCACATCAAAATTGAAATCGGTGCCGAGGATATTCTTGCCCAGCATGCCCCGGCGATAGGCATCTTCAATGGCCGCTCGCATGGCATGCTCTTCGATATGGTATTCGTGTCGGATATAGAAATAGCCGTCCTCAGCCCCGGCTACCCAGGCGGCGAGGAGCATGCCTTCGAGGGTGAGGTAAGGTGCGGTAGAGATGATCTCGCGGTCTTTGAACGTCCCCGGTTCGCTTTCATCTGCATTGCAGACGATGTATTTGGGGGTGTCCTTTTCCGCCCGTGCGAATTGCCATTTCAGACCCGCGGGAAAACCAGCGCCGCCCAGCCCCCGCAATGCGGAATCCTTCAGAATCTGGATGACTTCGTCCGGGGCCTTTTCGCCTCTGAGGCATGAGCGGATTGCGCCGTATCGATCCTCTTCAGTGTCGTACGGATCGGTCGGCCAACGCTTCCAGGGCGTCGGGTGTTTTTCTTCTATCAGGTCAGGATGCCGCGCCCAGATGACGGCCTGCTCCGTATCGCCAAGCTGCACGGGGCGGTTGTTGATGTCACCCGCGGGGGCCATATCGCAACGGCCGATGCACGAAACTTCATTCACTTCCACATCCGGCATCTTGAGGAGCACTTCCTTCAAGCGATCCGTCCCGCCTGCCATCCAGCACGAGAGATCGCGGCATACGTTTACCACCGCCCTGGGAGGCGGTGTGAATCGATAGGATGGATAGAAGGAAGCGACCCCGTAGACCTTGTAAAGCGGCAATTCGAGCTTGTGAGCGATATCGTGTATGGCTTGTTCCGATAAAAACCCGTTGTCTTCGTGGTAGCGAGAGAGTTCACTGATGACGTTCTTGTGGGGGTCAGGCATGGACTCTTGATCGGCCATATATTTCGACCTCAATGTCTGTTTCGGGGGATTAACTGCCGTAATTCCTAAGGCCGCGGCATATTACAGCAGGCAATGATCGTAGGCAATGGTGAAAATACGTTTGAAGCCGGAACCTGTGAAAAGTGTAGAACCACCCCATCGAGTGCGTTGATTCTTCGCCATATTCGGTCATTCTGGATTGTGACTCTCCGCATCAGGAACGGCTCACCAGATTCACCTTAGAACATGAGAACCGAAGAAAGATCCATTGAAATCGGTGGCATCCATCTGCACCTTTGCGAGCCCGTCCGATCCAGTCAGAAGTGGATCGGACAGGTCGAGACTCTACGGCAGCTCCTTGCATGCTGGCTAACCGTGGCCGACGAAGACCTGCCCCTCTCACCACGCATTGCGGGCCTGCCCGGCATGGGAAAGACAACTCTGGGAATGGCCGCCGCGGCCGAGCGAGACCAGGAGCTGTACATCTATCAATGCACCGCGGATACGCGGCCGGAGGATCTCCTCGTCACACCTGTCCTGGCCGAATCCGGAAGCATTGCGTATCACGCCTCCCCGCTTGTGACCGCGATGGTCAAGGGTGGCGTCTGTATTCTCGATGAAGGCAATCGTATGAACGAAAAATCATGGGCCAGCCTCGCGCCTCTTCTTGACCATCGTCGTTATGTTGAATCCGTGGTGGCCGGTGTGGTCATTCATGCGGATAGAGAATTCCGCTGTGCCATTACGATGAACGAAGACGAATCCACCTACGAGATTCCGGACTACATTCTCTCGCGCCTTCAGCCGACAGTTTCGCTCGGTTTCCCCGAGCGTGACGATGAGATGGCCATCCTGAAATACCACTTGCCCTTTGCCGAGGATGAGCTGCTTGCCTTGACCGTCGATTTCCTGCAGAGCTCCCACGAGCTCAAGCTCGACTTCAGTCCCCGTGACGGCCTCCATCTGCTGCAATACATGCTCAAGCGGCTCAGCCAGGAGTCATCCCATCCACTTTCGAGAGATAGTGCCTGGTACGAGGCATTGCAGATGGTTCTCGGCGAGGAGGCCCTGGACCTCGAAGCCATGTCAGAGAAGAAGAAACAGGCGCTCGGTGGCGAGCTTCCACCAATGGGTCTTGGCAGTCTGCTGTTCGGTGATATCGAAGGTCTGAATCCCGAGAACTGGGAAGATGAAGAGGACGAGGAATAATGTCGATCATCAACCATCTCCCCCCGCATGCCTGAAACTGCACAGGACATCCTCTGGTTGAGCGAGAGAATAAAACTCTTGCCGGTAATCCATGGCAGTGGCGATTTCGCGCTTGCCGTTCGCGAAGAGATGCTCGCACACAGATGGGATTGCCTCGCAGTTCCATTGCCGACTTCTTTCAAAGAACAGGTCCAAGAAGGCATAGACAAACTGCCGGCCATATCGATAGTCGCCATGGAAGAACCCATGCCGTTCGATCCCGGCAAGTTGGTCGGCGGAGAAGAAGAAGAAGAGGAAAACACTTACAGCTACGTCCCCATCGATCCGTGCCAGCCGGTCATCCTCGCTCTCTGGATTGCGAGCCAGGAACGCATCGCCACGGAGTTCATCGACCTTGAAACTGAGCGCTTCGAGAGCTATCCGGGTTACCTGCCCGACCCGTACGCGCTCAAAGAGGTCTCCATCGAAAAATTCGGTGCGGCCGTTCTGCCGGCAATTCCGCCGCCCCGATCAGCCCAGCATAGCGAACGCATTCGTAAAATGTCGGCGCGGCTTCGGGAGCTCGAGTCGCATTACGATTCCGTTCTTTTCGTGTGCTCCGTTCTTGATTGGCCCTGGATACGCGATGCCTACGCACGAGAACTTGCCGAGCCCGAGCACGCGGTTTTTTTTGCGCCTGTCCGCACTTACAAGGTCCGGGAATCCACCCTTCTCTTCATTCTGGGCGAGCTGCCTTACATCACGCACCTCTACGTCCGCAGCCGCCGCGAGCTTTTGCCGGATGACGACCTCAGCATCGAAGGAATCAAGGAACTGGTTCTTGAAGCCCGTGACCGCTGGCTCGAAGAAGACGAACGGCGCGCCCAGCGCATCACACCCCAATTGCTATCGGTTTACTTCCGTTATGTGCGCAACCTGACACTCATGGATCGGCGACTCTCGCCGGACCTCTACAACCTGATGCTCGCGGCCCAGCAGATTTTTGGCGATGAGTTCGCGATCAAGATAGCGGAGACGGCGCGGAAGTTCCCTTACCAGGGCGAAGGCCAGCCGTGGCAGGAAGCGTCGGTGGGCATTAATCAGGCCGAATTCCCGGAGTGCGGCGTCGTCACGATCAAAAACAGACTGCCCGGGCTCGCGGTTTCCTGGCGCACTCTCGAGCTCAAGCCACCTCCCAGAGAGCGCGATATCGAACGGTGGAAACAGCGCTGGAATCCTTTCGGACAATGTTCCTGGCCGCCGGAAGATGAAAAGATTGAAAGCTTCCACACCCACGTCCGGGAACAGGCAAAAGCCATCATCGGTGCCGACCTTGCCCGCAGTGAAAAATTCACCACCAGCATCCGGGATGGGCTCGACATGCGTGAGACTCTCCGACACTGGCACGAAGGTGATATCTACGTAAAGGTCGTCCCGCCATCCCGCGGCTCTATCGAGGTGGTCATCTTTCTTTTCGATACCCCTGCAGACCTGAAAAAGTATTCCTGGCAGTGCACCTGGTATGCGGAGCACCACGAAGAATCCACGCTCTGTTTCTTTGCCACCGACTATCAGCAAAACCTGATCGGCCCGGGTATCGCGGAGGCGACGTACGGCGGCGCGTTCTTCCTCTTTCCGCCCAGGTCCATCATCGATGTGTGGACCGACCCGAGAATTCCCATGGATTTCACACTCGAGGAACGCCTCCTGGCCGGCGCTTTCATGAATTCAAAAGAGCGGCACGTGGCGCTCGTCTCTCCTGCCCCGCCCAAGAGCTCCTGGCGCAAGCTCGCACGCGGCTACGGACGCAAAATAGTGCACCTCCCCCTGAAGCGGTTCAGCCAGCAAACCGTGGAACGGCTGCGACAGTTTCATGTCCTGAATGGCAAGGAGGTGCGGACGTACGCAGCGGAATACATCCGGGATATGTGACTGTCTCCACGAGCTCTTTGCCTTGGATGATAGCGACGAAGACAAAGACTATGACGAAGAGAAAGCCGCCATAGACCTCACAGAACAAGTATACCAGGACCACTTCTCCACCTACGCCAATCTTCCACTCCAGCGGGACCATTCAGGCGAACGATTTGTGCTCGCGCTGTCGCCTCGGTATGAATGCGCCATGAGTGAAAGGGCCAGGATTATCGACCTACTCTCAGAGGGAAAGATCGGCGCGGATGAGGCCGCAGTCCTACTTAGAGAATTGGCCCTCCCTCCGGTCGACACGAGCAGGCGCAGTTCCAAACCGAGATTTCTCAGAGTCGTTTCCAATGAGCCCGGTCAGCTCAACGGCAAAGGCACGCATATGCGAATTCCTTTTCCGCTGCTGAGAACCGTGGCCAAGATGGCAAAAATGTTCCCCAAGGCTGCCGCCCGGAAACTGAATCGGATACTCCGAGAAAACGGGATCGAAGCCACCTTTGAAACTGTAGACGTTGAAGACATGGAAACGCTGTTAGAGCACCTGCCGGACCTGCACGTAGACATCGAAAACGAAACGCAGATCCTGAAAATATTTTGTGAGTAACCTAACCAACCAGGAGAACCATCATGGGAAGTAGAGCCGCAGTTCAAATGTACACCCTTCGCGATCAGACAAAGACCGCCTCAGATTTTGCCGACAGTCTGAAGAAGATCAGCGACATCGGCTACGAGGCAGTCCAACTGTCAGCGGTCGGCTGCATGGGCGGAGACGGACCGGAAGTGGACGCTGCAGATGGAAGGAAAATGCTCGACGACAACGGCCTCGAGACAATCGCTACCCATCGAGGCTGGGATGATCTGGCGAACGAAACGCAGCGTGAAATTGATTTTCACCAGACGCTCGGCTGCACTTACACCGCCATTGGCGGCATTCCGGGCCCGTATCGTGAAAAAGGCGCTGACGGTTTCCGCGAATTCGTAAAGGATTCTGCTGCAACGATCGCCAGGCTTAAAGAAGCCGGCATCACCTGGGGCTATCACAACCACGCGCACGAATTCGTGCGCTACGCGCCGGGACCGAAGACCTGGTACGACATTTTTATCGATGAAGGCGGCCCCGATTTCACTCTCGAGCTCGACACCTACTGGGCCGTCCATGCGGGCGCCGACCCCATTGCCATCTTCGATCGCTGCCAAGGCCGCGTACCGGTCATTCACGTCAAGGACAAAGAAGTGGTGGACAACGAAGCCATCATGGCACCCATCGGCGAAGGGAATCTCAATTGGGACGGCATCATCGAATCGGGACAACGGGCAGGCGTTGAGTGGTACGCAGTAGAACAGGACCGCTGTTACCGCGACCCATTCGATTGTCTCAAATCAAGCTTCGAGTTTCTGGTGTCTAAAGGCGTCTGAGAAGTTAGCGAAGCTTCGCTTCAAACCGTCGAGCAGCCCATCGTAGCGCTGCCCTCCAGGGCGGCGTCTTATGCGAGCCGAGGGCTCGCACGCGAAACTCCGGCTACAGTGCTTCACCGAAACTTGACCCATTTGTCAATTTTGGGACTTGTAGACGACTAGACACGACGTCAAAGAGAACTCTACATTCGTAAGCGTCAGCGCCTGGTCCGAATGGCGCTGACTTAATTAAGCGGGCGTGGCATGGGCGTCTCGCCCGTGGAGGATCGTCGTCCTTTGACCACGGGC
>JASLXP010001241.1 GCA_030740295.1 Planctomycetota bacterium | reverse complement strand
CGACCTTCCCAGAGGCCGTCTTGGTTCAGGTTTTTCCTGTCGATAAGGATCTTCAGCTCGCGGCCCACCATGGATTGCGCTTTTTCAAAAGCGATCTTCTGTTGCACGGCCATCACGCGATCCAGCCTCTCTGCTTTCACCTCTTCTGGCACCTGATCCTCACGGCGGAACGCGGCTGTCCCCTCTTCATGCGAATACCGGAATGCCCCGAGCCGTTCGAACTTCACCTGCTCCAGAAAATCAACGAGCTGATGGTGATCGTCATCCGTCTCGCCGGGGAATCCAACAATCACTGACGTGCGCAAGACCAGGTCAGGGATTCTTTCGCGGAGTTTCAAAACCAGGCCTTCGGTTTCCGCACGGCCAACCTCACGGCGCATCAGATCCAGCATATTGTCACTGATGTGCTGGATAGGGATATCGAGGTAGCGGCAGACTTTGGGATTGGTCGCGAGCTCTTCGATCATTGCGTCACTGAAATGAGCAGGGAACGCGTAGAGCAGGCGCATCCAATGAAGGCCGTCCACTTCCGCCAATCTCTTCATGAGTTCTGCAAGATTTCGCTGGTCGTAAAGATCGCGTCCGTAGTCCGTGGAGTCCTGGGCAACGATCACCAACTCTTTCGCGCCATCGTTGGCCAGTTCCCGAGCTTCTGCCACAGCAATATCGATTGGCTTGCTTCGGTGGCGTCCACGAATGGTGGGGATGATGCAGAACGCGCACACGTTGTCACAGCCTTCGGAGATTTTCAGGTATGCGTAATGCCGCGGGGTGATTCGGAGCCGGCCGGCCTGAGAGTGCAGAGGGTCTCGGGTGCGCTCGATCTGGAGTTGAGCGCAATGCTCTATTTTGTCCTCGGCCACGGCGCGGCAAATGCCAGCGATCTTGTGCTCCTCATCCACGCCGACCCATACATCGACCTCTGGAATCTCATCTTTCAGATCATTACCGAACCGCTGGGACAGACAGCCTGCCACGATGATGGCTTTGCACTCGCCGGCTTCCTTCCTCTCCACGGCTTCGTAGATGACCTCGAGGGATTCTGATATTGCTTCTTCAATGAACGAGCAAGTGTTGATGACGATGATGTCCGCTTCGCTGACCTCTTCGCATATCAGTCCGCCAGCCTCAGCGACCTGGCCGAGAATCTTCTCGGAGTCGACAACAGTTTTCGGGCATCCGAGGCTGATGAGGGAAACGGTGGGTTGGT
The DNA here is from genome assembly GCA_030740295.1 of Planctomycetota bacterium. The sequence continues at coordinate 365 of JASLXP010001241.1, read as the reverse complement.
GTTGGCTCAATTTCGTGCAGCTTGAATGGGTAAAGTGTCTCCTGCGAAACAGTGCTCACCAGGACGGCGTTTCATAACATTGCTATCTGTCAGAATGCGTACTGATTGCCATTTCATCTGTTGGAAGCGATAAGAACCATCGGGTTGGACGAATTTACGCGATGGCACTTTTACAGGACTGAGAAACGATGTTCAAAAGACAGCAAGACACGCGCTCCGAGCCGGTGAGCAGAATTGTTGCACTTGGTGAAAGTACAACCTGGGGGTATTCGGTTTCATCGAAGGACAGATGCTGGGTGAACCGGGTGGTGAGATTGCTGGAAGAATGCCAGGGCCAGCCCATCGAGCTCCACAACAAGGGAATC
>JASLXP010001240.1 GCA_030740295.1 Planctomycetota bacterium | reverse complement strand
GTGGCCGCTGTAATCCCCAACTACGTTCACTTCTCGGCGTAGAGAATGACCGGTCCCAGCAGGCCACCGGTGCCCAACTCGTTGAGAAAATTGCGAGTGCCGACAATGGTGATCTGGTTCTTGGCCTTTGCTTTCAGCTTTCCGGTGACCTCAAAAGAGAAGGGCCTGCAATAGCCGTTGGCCTCATCGGTTTTTTCGCCCTTTGCGTTGATGAACGGAGCGTGCTGGCCATTGACGAACACCTTGCAGGCGCCGTCAGTAGCTCCGACCCACAAGTAGACCTTCTTGCCTTCCGCCACCGCGGGCACCTTCACCTGTGTGCGATACCAGACGGGGCCGTAGTAACCCATCAGCTCGAGCCCTGCCCAGGTATCGACGGATACGTCCGTCGTCTTCCACTTCGCGTCGTCGAAGACGGTCTGCTGCCATCCTGCCGCCTCGCCTTCCTTTTTCCGGTCGACGGCGTATTTCCAGGTATTGACAGTCGGTGTCAGCAGCTTGAATTCGCGGGCGATTCTGGCAGCGTCGGTATAAGTCCGACTATAGAAAATGTTGAAGTAGCGGACGGAGACGGTATCGGCCGCCCAGTAGGTACGGGTAAATGCGTGGTTCTCCTTGTATTCCTCGGCAAGTGACTGGTGCGTCCCACGCCAGATTTCGGCATCCGATTCGAGCTTCTTGAATCTGCCGGCAAACAGGTTCCGTCGCAGCTTCATGAACAGTTCAAATTGCCGCAGCGAATCGTCCGCAAGCTTCGCCCGGCGGTATTCCATCACAGTTTCGCAGGCATTAAGGGCCGCGCTCATAAGCTTTCTCGCCTCGGCCATTCGCTCGGCAGTGAACCGGCGCATGTAGCCGAATCCGCAGCCGGCGTGTTCGGGCACTGTGGTCCAACAGTCGTCGATGTATTGCCAGTAGTCTTTCATCCTAGTTGAGGCCGCGCCGTAGAAGTTCGTGTAGAACTCGCTCAGGATGTCCTGAGGATTGGACTTTGGGTACCAAGACATTCGGATGCCGATATACAGTCCGGGTGTGAACGATTCGAAATTCGGCATCGTCTCAGGCGTCCACATGGTCACGTTATTCGCATATTGAACGGGCAACTCCACCAGGTTCCGCCGGATTGCTGGGAACGGCGCGGCGACCTCCGCCAAGTGGAAGTAATACTCGTACATCGCGATGTTCTTGCTGCATTTTCCCCAGCCATCGAGTATCGGCTTCAACTGCTGCCGAGAGGGGCAGGACGCGTCGTCCAGCGTGTGCGCACGGCAATAGGTAATGGGCGCCAGTTGGGGGATGAGGATGGGGTGCAGTTTCTCTCGGAGTGGTGGCCGGGTGAATTGAACGTACGCAAGGAATCCGAGCTTCACGTCCGGATGTTTCTTAACCACGCGCTCGGCGATCCGATTGGCGAAGTTGATATAGCGGTCAGTGATAGATGTGCAGGCCATCGAGGGATCCCAGTCGCCTGTATCCAGAGCTTTACACTCGGCACATTCGCAGAAATTCATGCCATCCCCGGGGCTGATGGAGACGCAAGGGGCGTAGCTCTTATCCAGTTTGGCTATGATCGTGTCGGCGACCGCGGCCGATACGTCCGGATTGGCCCAGCATATACGATGGCCGACATCGCACCTCTGAAGAGCCCGTTTGCCAGCGATCTCCGCGTTCCATTCGGGATGCGCCTCCAACTGCTCTTTGGTGATGTATCCCTCGAGAGCGTGTCCCGCAGTATATTTGAACCCGCCAATGCGATTGCGGCGCCGGAAGGCGTCATCCGCATACCAGACCCGACGCGAGCCAGTGGCTGCGGACGCCTTCATGTCCATCACGGGAAGTTCCACCTCCTGCAGGCTGGGGATCACCTCACCGAGTTCGCCTGGCATTATCCAGCGGCAACCGAGACGGTCGAGTATTTCGTAAACCGCGTAGCTGACCCCCTCAAAAGTCTCGCCCTGGATTCCGATTGCTTTCTTTGACACAACCAGCCGGTAGCCCTGTTTAAATTCAGACTCCATGGCAAATTGGCCGAAAACCTTGTCCGCGTAGTCGCCGATGAGGATGGGAATCATTTTCTCATCATCGTTTGGGAGACGAGTGTGGATCGGCACCTCGGCCCCCGCGATTCTTTTCAGGTAGAGTGCCAGGTCCTTAACCGATTCTCGCACGCGGACGCGCAACGGCTCGTGCCGGCGTTCCTCGGCTGACGCATTACGCTTCAGAACTCGAGTATCCATGATCTCCGAATCGACATAGATAGCAGCCTTGGATTTGCCGTTCTTGATAAGGGTGATCGAACCGGCAGCTAAGGCCGAAGAAGATATTGGTAGAGCGATCACAAGAAGGAGGATGTATTTCATAGTACTTTGGAAACGTGCAAGCTCTTCTATCGAATAGCGTCTGATTATTGACATGTTTGCCTCTCTTGGGCTTGTGTACTGCTGACTGTAATTTCATTCACCGTAAAGCAAGGCGGCTCGCTACCGGCCACTTTCTTCTGACGCGATTTCATCTGCCCCGCACTCATTTCACAAGGGATTCAAGCCGCAATCTGCCGTCAAGTTTGAATTCCATTTCGAGCTTATGCCCGGCCAAAAGGCCGGTTCCGATCAGAGGCTTTATATCGGACTCGTCAACGACAATTCGTCTGCGACTGCCGTCCCATTCGACATCGGCCAGGTAGGAGTTTGTCGAGAAATCCTCACCATCAGCAAGCGTAAGTCGGCCTTCGATTAACCACTCCAACTCCAGCAGGTCGATAACATCGGTTGGTAGAGTCATGAATCCGCTGAAGCCTGTATCTATCAATGCACTGATCTGAACTTCCACTTTCGGCCCAAAGACGGTCAATTCAATTTCGCCCTCTAATTCCTCATTCACATGACCTTTCACCTTCGTACTCCCCCAAAGAAACGTCTTGCTCGATATCCAATTCTCTCACTCCACAGTTGGGCATCCGGATTGATCACTCGCAGTCGCAAGCATGCTTCTATCTCATCCTCATCTAACTCGTAATCACCCGACTCGATATCGATGACCAGATATTTGCCTTTATCTTCTTCGGTAAACTGGTCTTTGATTTCCATAAACCTTTCGGTGCCGAGACGGGTAAATTCTTCTTTGGGATAGCGTGGCTTTACTGACATGGCGGTGTCTCCTGAAGCGATCGTGAATCGGTCAGATGGATCGTAACCACAAACTCACATTTGGCGAAGTCTGGGTGATAGTGTGCGAAGCCAGGAGTCGAGTCCACAGCATCGCCTTTCCTCGCGTGCCCGAATCCTCGGAAATTCCACCTGATAACCCATCCTCCCAAAATTGCCACTCCCTCCCTCCTCATATAACATCCGCCTCCCTTAATTAATGATAATTGTACGCCTCCGGAGATCATCGCATGCGATTTACATCGTGGTGCGGGCGCCCTGCGACCACTCCAATCGCCGTCGCATTGTCAGCGCTCCTTTTACTCGCGTCCTCTTCTATTCTCGCTCAATCATCGGCTGAGCTTTACAAACAGGCCGAAAAGCATCGCCGGGCAGGCGAGTTTGCTGAGGCAGTCAAGGCTTACCGGCAGTTCATGCGCGGTGCCAAGCGGGACAGCAAATACAAACAGGTCCAATTGAACCTGGCCTCTTCCCTGCTGGAGATGGGTGAGCCGATCCAGGCGGGACGTGTCCTTGGCGATTTCGTGCAACAGTCGCCGGGCGATAAGCGGGAAAGCGCGGTGCGCTTGCAGGTGGCGCAACTGCACGAGGCGAACGGTGATTTCCTGAAGGCGGTTGCTTCATACAAGGAGCTGCTCGGACGCTTCAAGGTTCTGCCGAACGGGCACGAGCTGCGGATGCACCTTTGCCGGATCTATGAGGATGTCCTGGGCAATGCGGATCGTGCGGTGGCGGAATATGAGGCGTTACTGAAGCGTGATCCCAAGGGAAAGAAGGCACCCGAGATTCTGATGGAGATTGGCCGCACCCATGAGAAGAGCACGGGCGATCTGCTGAGGGCCCGTGATGCTTACGTGCGTATTACTGAATCCTTTGCCGGAAACGAGTTGGCGGAAGAAGCTTTATACCGCCTTGCAAAGGTTGCCGATGAAGGCGGCTCGAGGCAGTTTGCAGTAGCTGCGCTCCATTACCGGGATTATCTGAAGAAATATCCGAAGTCGAACCGCCAGCAGGCGATTGCCGAGCGGCTCGCCCATCTTTATCTCAACCATCTCAAGCAGTTTCAGAATGCCGCGGATGCTTACGAGCGAGTGCTGACATTCAACGACACCCCTCAAGTGCGCCTCGCCCGCCTGCGCGCTCTCGAGAAGACGCAGGATCCCGCTCGCATCCTGCCGGCGTATCGAGAATTCATCGAGAAGAATCCGAACACACGAGAGTCACGCACGGCCGGCCGCAATCTTGCCCAGCTCCTGTGGGATCTCGAAAAGCCGGAGGACGCTATCACTGAGATGAAGAAGGTCGCATCCTCCGAGTCTGCGAGCATTGACGATCGGCTCGAGCTCGCCCGCATGCAGAACGAGGCCGGGCAGTACGACGAGGCCCTCAAGACCTTCGCCGACATCGCGGCCAGTCAGCCGAGCGGGGACCTGTTCATTCGGATGAGCTCCGGCCCCCTCGCGCTGGTAGCAAAGATTCGTGAAAAGCAGACCGAAGAAAATCCCGAAGTCGAAGAACATCCAATCACGCCAGAGATCACCGCGGCCTACGCCAAGGCGGAGAAAGTGCTCAAAGATGCACTGGCAAAATATCCAGACCATCAGGACATCAACGTCAAGGTGGCCTGGCAGCTCGCTACCGCGGTCTATGAACCGCAAGAAAAATTCTCCGAGGCCGCTGCATCCCTCGCCACGATCTTTCAAGATCACCCCTCTTACCAGCACTACGCCTCCCGTGAGCACGGGGGTGTGTTGCTCCTCAGTTACTACCGTGAGGCCGACCAGCTCAACCAGGCATCATCACTCCTGACCGACGCCCTCTCTCGTCACCCCAACCACTCTCGCCTCCGCGAAACTCTTGCCGAGCTCGTCAACGTATACGTCCGTACCGCCCTCCCCGAGCCGCCGGCAGAAGATGAGGAATCAGCAAAGCCTGCGCCTCCTCCACCGCCTCCGCCGTCAGCATCGCAAGTAAAGAAGCTTCTCAGGAAAGCCACCAGCATCGCGCAGTCCATCCTCAAGACCGACGATTCAGACAACGCCGCCGCGCTGGCAACCGCGTACGTCATCGAGGCATTCATGGAATCTGGCCAGCAGTTCGATGGCCTCACCCAGCTTGCCCGCCTGCAGCGATAACAATCGGATCAGCGATTCCGTGGATTGCACGGCATCTTTCTCGACGCTCGAAAGAAGTTCGCTGAGCCCGCGCTGCACGCGCTTACGCACGATGAGATC
>JASLXP010001239.1 GCA_030740295.1 Planctomycetota bacterium | reverse complement strand
CATTTTCATCTGAGATGCCTTTTGGGTGGCATCCACTGCCGCCTGAGGGAGATTGGCATTCAGTAATTCGAGGACCGAAGACTTTCCGCCAGGTACAACAATGGAACCGCCAAAGACCAGGTAATCAGTAAGGGCCCTCTCTTGGGCTGGGGAGAGAGAAAGGTCCGCATTTTTTGATATGACTACGGCCTTAAACATACACAAAGGCAGTGAGTGCGTTGGCAATTCCCAGGATTGGATTGCATAGGATCTTACTTCTCTCTCTCCAGGACCGGGCATATTTCCTACGGCCGCGTCATTACGAGCGGCAAACCTCAAGCGTTCGCGATTAGGTGAAACGGTCAGGATGTTAATTGCGGATCGTGATATCGATTCCCATCGCATTATTCGCTGCCACAGGACCTCACGGTTTCGGCGTAGCCTTACTACCGTCAAATTTCCCTGTCTCTTCAGGTAGACGCGCGTTCGCCGTGAAGTCTTCATATTCGGCGGAAGCTCGACCTCCTTCCGGACCGACCGCAACTGTCTATTAGCATAATCAAGAAACTCCACCTCCCATACTGCACTGATGGACTCTGCGGTAGTGTTCGACACAGTCATTGTCACGGGCATCGAGAGAAATTCTTCTACGTGATTGGCGATCCCGCAACGGACGTCGACTTCTATCCCGACTGAGTTTATCGCCTTGAGCTTTGGGTTCTCTCTGGGCTGGGCAAGCACTGCCCCCACGCTGACGAGGAGGCTCAGGCATGTGTGCCGCGTGGGAAAAATCATGACTTTTCCTCCGCTGACTTGGACCGTGCTCTCTTTAATGTCCGATGGCAGAATACCGTCCAGCCCGCGAGGGTGAGAACAAGAAGTGAATGAAAGACAGGAGTCACCCGATACCAGCCGGTATCGAGCAACCGGCCCATTTCACCCCCGACGTAGTCGTCTACCGTTGCCACGATCAGAGGGATGGGCGAGGGTACAGAAATGAAAGCAACGGATTGGGCCAGGTGCCGCAGATCACGGTGACTGAAAAAAACCAACGTGCCGCCAAGAGGCACGCCAAAGAGAGCCAGGAGAAAGATCAGCATGACAAAAACAGAAGTAGAGCGTTCCCAGAACTGGCAGCCCATCAGGCGGATCAAGGCATAGATTTCCAGACCCAGAAGAAAGAAGAAATGGCAGAGCTTTGTGACTTTCTTGACATAAGCCACCTCCCTCACATCCGGCGGTGATCTCAGCCATGACCAGGCAGTTTCGGCCTGGCCGAGCGATCGCTGTTCACTGAGCTCAAATGCCTCTCGCATATTGATGCCCCAGAAGCCAATGGCATACACGAGTGCTGCAAAGAAAAGAAAGGCCGTTGCATCAAGAGCTCCTTTGGTGAAGGTGAACCGTCCGCACCTCATCTCCGTCGTCTCTGTCATCCGATCTGCGGTGAATGTGAAGGCGGCGGCGACCAGCCCAGCACACATCAAGAACAGGTTTAAGCCTGAGAAATCTTCGAGATCGAGCTCATAGCTGTAGTAGTGGGCGACACCAAAAGCCAGGAGAATAGTGGTTCCTAGAATTGCGCAGATTGGTAAGTATCGGAGCGGGACTTCCCACCGAGTCAAGAGAGGGTTCCTGTTCTCATAGAAGAAAGCCACTTCTGACCTCCGCCGCAGAATGAAACGCATCCGAAATAATCGCTTCCGCTTTGTGTCCCCGGGCATCACTACTTCGCCGAAAGTGCTGTTCTCTTTTACCAGGCAGTTCACCGGTCCGAGCAGACAGAAGAGAAAGCAAACCAGGCCCAGCAGACCGCCATTAAAAGCGAATAGCAGCAGTGAACTGAGTTGATACGTGGCTCCCCTGTAATTAATGACGAACTGATAACCGGTCGACAATTTGCCCGCCGAGGCCAACGCCTGATGAAATGGTTCGATGATGTAGTGGGTGGGGGACAACCCAAAAACCGCGACGGGGATCAGGCCGAGCCCGAACATGACTCCGGCAAGCGTGACTGTTAAGAATACAGCGCCGGTCTCGTGAACAATTGCTCCTGCTGCGACCGTGGCAACGGAGAGAAGATTGGCATAGACCCATAATGCGAAGAGGCAGCCAACGATGTAAGAGAACTTTGTGCCGCCCAGGCTGAGTCCAAAAACGGCATAGGGCATCGAGGCGAGAAGGATCAGAACGAAGAAGATGTTCTGCGAGGCGATTCGGCCGGCAAGGTATCTCTCAGGACTGATTCCAGACAGGACAATCTGATCGAAATACTTTGCCCAGCGCGGGCCTTCGATGAGGCCGCTTGCGCGGAGCGGGATCAACAACGTCAGCACGCCACAAAGACCCAGCATCAGATTAACAGCGAGATACTGGCCGAGCCCGAGTTGTTGACTGATCTGGACGAAGGGCTCTTCATTCTCGATCGATCCCATGACTATCATGGTGGCCATCAGAGGGCCGAGCACCATATTGATGAGGCAGAACCACGCGCCAATTCGCCATGCTGAAAGCAGGCTGCCGATGTCCTTCAACAGGTTCGGGCTGTCCCAGAGAATCTCGAGCTTCCTTGCCAGAGCTTTCAACTGACCACCCCTTTTGTTGTTTCCAGAAAAATGTCTTCCAGGTCGGGCAGTTCTTCGCTCATGCCGAGGATTTCGATGTCGGCTTCGATGAGAGTCCTAAGGATGAAGTTGCAGTTCTCCAGCAGGCTGCTCAGGTGAACAACTGTGCCCTCTCTCTCGCACTCAACCACGTCCTCAAGCTGGGAAAGCAGGCCGACAGCTTCATCAACATCGGTTTCGTTGAGCTTCAGGTGTACGATTTTATGTGCGGTACGGAACTCTTCACGAAGTCCTTCAATCGGGCCAGCGGTGACACGCCGTCCCTGCTCGATAATGCAGATATGCGAACAGATATCTTCAATGTCGGCGAGGATGTGCGAACTGATGAGAATGGTCTTTCCCATGCTTGCCAGCTCCTTGAGCAGAGAACGCACTTCGGAACGCGCACGCGGATCGAGGCCACTTGAAGGCTCATCCAGAACTAGAATCTCGGGGTCGGAGAGCAGGGTCTTGGCAAGCAGAACTCTCTGTTTATTCCCGGTGGACAGCCCGCGGATAAACACATCCTCGCGGCCCTTCAGGTCGGTGAGCTCCATTACCTCATCAACGGTGCGCGCTCGTTCGCGGCGGGGCACTCCCGATGCGCACGCGAAGAATTCCATGTACTCCTTGATGGACGCATCCTGGGGAAACCCAAACTCCGCCGGCATGAATGCCACTTTGCGGCGAACGCTTCGAGGGTCGTGCAGGGCGTCGTGTCCACAGACCTGGATGCTGCCGCGGTCCGGTTTCGCCATGGTCGTGATCATCCTCAACAGCGTCGTCTTACCCGAACCGTTTGGCCCGATCAGCCCCACGGTCTGCGAGGATTCGACCTCCAGGTCAAACTCACGCACAGCGACCAGCCGGTCGTAAGACTTCCATAAATTGGTGACTTGAATCATGTTGGGCTGAACATGGTGCTGCTGACGCTCCGCGGCAGCCCTGCAGAATTCCGCCGCAGAGCCTCAGGAGGCGGCCCGATGATATCAGTAAAACCCAGCCGGAGGTATTGAGTCCCGGCCTGGCTCATCCTGCATTTAGCACGAATCAAGATTCACTGTTCACCTCTTCCCCCACCATTCACCATTCACCTCTTCCCCCACCATTCACCTCTTCCCCCACCATTCACCTCTTCCCCCACCATTCACCTCTTC
>JASLXP010001238.1 GCA_030740295.1 Planctomycetota bacterium | reverse complement strand
CTTGACGGTCCCGCTTATGACGAGCCGCGCGTCATCCTTGCCCGTAGCGTCATCATCCAGGCGAACGTTGCTGTCGTATTCAGCGGAGAGACGAAGATCAATGCTCCACCATTTCTCTTTCTTCTTGGCCATCTCTTCCTGATAGAGCTGCGCGCTGCGGCTGAGCTGGGTCTCACCGGCGTCGCTGATTTTGCCTCCTTCACCGCGCAACTTATCCTCGACGCTTTGGGCCTGCACAGCGTGCAGACAAATAACGACAAAACCGGCCAGAGAAAGCCTCTGAGAGAGCTTCGACATGTTCATGATCCTTGATGGGGTAGCGTTATTTTTGAGTGCCGTCATCTCAGCCCTTATCCCAGGGAAGAGTAGACGGCTACCCAGTCGGATAAGGCGCGGCAGTATATAGGAACGGTTGATAGAAGCCAAAAGGGCGTGAAGAGGTGAAGAGGTGAAGAGGCGAATGGTGAATGGTGAATGGTGAAGAGTGAAGAGTGTGTGGTGAATCATGTGAAGCGTTGAGAGTGAATGGTCAAAAAGCGGCGGTCTTGAAGCGTCGTTTCTTCTTACGATTCAGGATTCACAATTACAGGATTCAGGATTCACCATTCAGGATTCACCATTCACCATTCACCATTCACCATTAACCATTCACGATTCACCATTCACCATTCACCATTCACCATTCACCATTCACTCTTCACTCTTCACCATTCACTCTTCACCATTCACTCTTCACCATTCACCATTCACCATTCACTCTTCACCATTCACCATTCACCATTCACCATTCACCATTCACCTCTTCAAGCCCACGCCGTCCCGAGACGCCTGATCCAATTCCCGTGCATGATGTTGCTTACATCATCATTTGAATAGCCCCGGGATCTGAGGATCTCGGGCAGCTTCTGCAGGTCGGCGATGGAATCTACATCGCTGGGGGTCTGTTCGTTTCCGTAGCCGCCGTCCAGGTCTGTTCCGATGGCCGCGTGGTTCGCGTTCCCCGCAATCTGGCAGATGTGGTCGATGTTGTTGGCCACCGTTTCAAGAGTGCAGTTCGAAGGGTCCGGATTGTCCTTATCGAAGTTCGGCACGAGCATCCACGCGTCGAATGCGACCCCGATAACCGCATCCCGCTCTGCGAGAATCTTAATCTGTTCATCCTTCAGTTGACGTTCATCAGGCACAAATACGTGGCAGCAGTTGTGGGTGGCCATGAGGGGGCCATTGAAGATATCGAGGGCTTCGTAAAACGTGCCTTCGGCCATGTGGCTGATGTCGAGGATCATTCCCACCTCTTCCATCGCTTGCAGCAACGGCTTTGCGCGAGGCAGCAAACCGCCGGGCGCATGCGTGCCGTGCGCGTAAGAGCTGATGCCGTAGTGGACAAGGCTGATGGAACGCAGGCCCTGTTCCCACCAGTCGCCTACCTGGTCCGGATCGACCACCGGGTCCGCACCTTCCATGGTGAGCACGAACCCGATGGGTGTCTCGTCCGGGTTCGATTCCCAGTCCGAAAGGTGCTGGTTGAGGCTTTCAAGATCGTCGACCTGTCGGAGGATGCCCTTTCGCTGCAGCAGGCGATAAAATGCCAACTCGCCCTGCGCTTTGCTGTATGCGATGTCCTGAGTTCTTACGCCTTTGAACCTGCCTTCGCAGGATTCAATGCGGCAGTGGACGGTCACAAAACAGAGCCCGAAATTGCCTTCGCGAAGTGCGGGAATGGAGACGGTGTTTCCCTGCCTTCCCTTTTCAGTCATCCCTTCTTCTGAAGCGCGAATGGCCTCGACAGATTGGAGAATATCACGATTCCATTCAAGGGCGTTGTAAGCGAGGTCAAGATGTGAGTCGATGATGAGCATGGTGAGATTGTTGATGGCTGAAGAGAAATGGTTGATGGCAGATGAATAAACAGTTTCCATCTGCCAACATATCATCACCGTAAGCCATCAACCATTAGCATTAGCCATCGACATTAAACCATTCTGGAGAACCCCATGAACGAACAGCTTTTATACATCGGCACATCGACACAAGACCAGGGCATCTTTTCCTGCACTCTGAATATGGAGACCGGCGAGCTCAGCGAATCGAAGCTCGCGGGAGAAGCACCCAGGCCGGGCTTCCTCGCGTTTCATCCTTCCAAGCCAATTCTGTACGCCGTGACTGGAGAAGATACCGACCCCAGCGGCGGGGTGCGGTCATTCCAGATCCATCGCGATGAAGGCACGCTGACTCAGATAAACCAGCAGCCAACCGGTGACAACGGCGCAACGCATCTGGAAGCAGACCGCGAGGGCAAGGCCCTGCTGGTCGCACACTACAGCGGTGGGAGCACATCTTCATTGCCGTTAAACGAGGACGGTTCGATTGGCGAGTTGGCTGTCAACATTCCACACGAAGGTTCAAGCGCTCACGATCGTCAGAAACAGCCGCACGCGCATGGCGTCGCTATCGACCATCAGAACCAGTTCGTTTGTGTTGCCGACCTTGGCACGGATCACGTGGATGTTTATCGCATGCTCGACGGCGCTGGATTAGAGCCCGTCTCGTTCTGGAAGGCCGCGCCCGGTTCGGGGCCGCGGCACATGGCTTTTCACCCGAACGGCAAATGGCTCTACTGCATCCACGAGCTCAACGGCACACTTTCAGCGCTTGCCTACGATGGAACGGAAGGCGTCGTCACAGAGATTGGAACCTACCCGACTTTGCCCGAAGACTTTGACGGTGAAAACACCACCGCGGAGGCGGTTGTTCACCCCAACGGCAGGTTCGTATACGGCTCGAATCGAGGCCACGACAGCACGGCCGTATATGCGATCGATCAGGAGACCGGCGCGCTGGAACGTATCCAGATCGAGCCGACCTTGGGGGGCCATCCGCGGCATATCGGTATCGACCCGACCGGCACCTATTTCATTGCAGCCAACCGTGACGATAACAACCTCGTCTCATTCAGCATCGATCAGGAAACCGGGAGACTCGCTCCGACTGGACACCAGACAGATGCTCCGATACCGGTGTGCGTGGTGTTTCTGCAATAGGCTGGGCGGCACGAATCACCATTGAATCCAACTGTCACGGCAAGTACATTCCCCGGCCCCGAGTATGGCATCGGGATTTCACCTTTCGCTGGCAGGAGCGAGGAACATTTCTCTGAAGGAGGATTCTATGGCCGTTAAGAAAGCTGATCAGGTCCTGGGTGTTGATATCGGAGGAACTGGCATCAAGTGCGCCGTCGTTGATTTCAGAAAAGGCGAACTGATAACCGAGCGATTCAGGCTGGAGACACCTGAGCCGGCCACACCGGAAGCGGTAATCGGCACCATGAAGAAACTGGTCGACGACATTGGCTGGAAAGGCCCTGTCGGCTGCGGCTTTCCCGGTCTGGTCAAGGAAGGAGTGGTCCGCCGCGCCCCAAATCTTGATGACAGTTTTGCCGGCTACAATCTGATAGAGGGTATCCGAACCGCCCTGGGCGCATCCATCGTCGCAGTTGGGAATGACGCGGATGTCGCCGGCCTGGCCGAAGCACGATTCGGCGCGGGCAAGGGAGTGAGTGGTTCAGTCGTCATGGTGACGCTGGGCACGGGTATCGGCACAGCGGTCATTCACAATGGCGTTCTGCTGCCCGACACCGAGCTTGGACATATCGAAATGAAAGGCAAAGATTCCGAACGCTGGGCGTCCAACACTGCCAGGGAAGAGAATGGATGGAGCTGGAAGAAGTGGGGCAAGAATGTCGACCGCTACCTCACCACGCTCGAATATCTCATCGGCGCAGATCGCTTCATCATCGGTGGCGGCGTGAGCAAGAAGCCCGAGAAGTTTTTTCCCTACCTGAAGAAAGTAGGCTGCGAAGTCGTCCCGGCAAGCATGGGCAACCTCGCCGGCATCGTAGGCGCCGGCCTGCTTGCAGTGCCTGAAATTCGTCGCGCCTCTCGCAGTGCTGCCGACCGCAAAAGGAGAGCCGCCAAGAAGAGCTGAGGAATACGTAATACGTAATGCGTAATACAGACTTCCTCCCGAGCAGGTCATGCTTGCGAAGGATGGATTCGCGATTCAGGATTCATTTGGTCTTCAATTCTGAATCGGTCAGCAGCACCCGCAAAAGATCATTTACTCATTACGCATTACGTATCACCCATTACCCATTCACTCATTACGCGCCATGAAATACCCCATCGGATGTTCCACCATAGCCTTTGCCAGATTCGATCTCGATGCCGCGCTCGAGACCATTGCCGGACTTGGCTTTTCATTCGTCGATATCGCCTGCATCAAGGGAGGCGCGGAGCACTACAATCCGCTGAATAGATCCCGCGGCGAGTACAATGAGCTCAACGAGAAGGTCCGATCTCATGGCCTCCGCGTCTCCACGCTCAACGTAAACGCCGGCTCTTTTAACAATGATGAAAACAGGGATGAACATTCCGCGACCGTCCGTGCCGCGCTGGATTGCGGAAACGTCCTCGGCTGCGCTTGCGTGACTACCAAGGTTGGCGATGCAGCCGGGGAGGACGATTGGGAAGAAAACGCGAACCGCTCCATCGGCCGGATACGGGAGCTGGCCGACTATGCCGCGACTCTGAAAATGAAGCTCAGCCTTGAGATGCCGCACACCGGTACGCTGGCCGAAACGCTCGATCAGTCGATCTCATTTTTTGAAAGGACGGACCACACCGCGACCGATGTCACCCTCGATACCAGTCACGTTTACACCGCGGGCGCGGACATAAGAGAAGTATCGAGGCATTTCGTGGGCAAACTCGGCCACGTGCATTTGCGTGACGCCAATCCGGATGAGACCCACCTCGTTCCCGGGGACGGTGAAATCGATTTCGAATTCGTTCGCAGCATGATGGTGCTCGCCGGATTCCATCGTGATTACGTTGTCGAAATCAGATTCGATGAAGACAAATCACTCGACGACATCAAAGGTGAATTGGAGCGAGGCATGGATGATATTCTCCCCGCCCTGAAGATGGCCAAGAAGAAAAAGAAGAAACCGGTAAAGAAATGATAGATTTCCTTGAAGGCAATGTCGTCACGCGCAAACCGACCTCCGCAGTTATCCAGGTTGGCGGCATCGGTTACCAGGTTTCCATTCCAATCTCCACCTATGAAGCCCTGCCGGAGAATGGGGCCGCCAAGGTTTTGACGCATCAGTACGTGCGGGAAGACACGCTCAAGCTTTTCGGCTTCGCCACGCAGGAGGAGCGTGAGTTGTTCCAGCTTTTGCTGTCTGTATCCGGCGTTGGGCCCAGCATCGCGTTGACAGCGCTGTCCGGTTGTTCGGTGGAGCAGCTCCGCACGATGATCCTCGATGCCAACGTCGGCGCTCTGAGCAAGATCAAAGGCATTGGTAAGAAAACTGCGCAGCGAATAGTGGTCGATCTGGCGGAGTCAGCAAAGAGTCTCGCCGCGTCCGTCTCAACCACGCAAGGCCCCGCGAGCATGGCGGCAGGCGATGCGGTTCTGGGAATGGTGGCGCTCGGTTACAAGCAGCCGCAGGCCGAAAAAGCCGTCACCAAAGCCATGGATGCGCTCGGTCCTGAGGCGAAAACCGAAGATCTGTTGCGCGAGTCGCTCAAGCACCTATAAGTGGCGAGTAAGTGGTCTCGACGTTCCGCGGCGAGACGAACGGTCGCGGAGCGCCCGCACCACGGTGAGAAGAACGGTCGCGGAGCGTCCGCACCACGCCCAGACCTTGAGAAAAGATCCAATGACCGACGCAAGCTCACCTGACCCATTCACTGACGAACAGGATTTCGAGCGCAGCGTGCGTCCGGACTCGTTTGATGAATTCGTGGGCCAGGAAAAAGTACGCCGCAACCTCAGCATATATATCAAGGCTGCACGGCAGCGCGATGAGCCGCTCGAGCATGTCCTTCTCAGCGGCCCGCCCGGGCTGGGAAAGACCACGCTGGCTAACATCATCTGCCGAGAGATGGGGGCTGAACTGAAGCCGACGGCCGGGCCCGCGCTGGTCCGGCCGGGCGATCTTGCGGGTCACCTCACCGGGCTCAATGAAGGCGATGTGCTTTTCATTGATGAGATTCACCGGCTCAGCCCGATCATCGAAGAATACCTTTACAGCGCGATGGAAGATTTTCAGATCCCCATCGTGATCGACCAGGGAGTCAATGCTCGAAGCATTACGCTGACTCTTCCGAAATTCACTCTGGTCGGTGCGACCACCCGGGAGGGCCTTCTGACAGGCCCGCTTCGCGATAGATTTGGCATCTCCGAACAGCTCAGCTTCTACCCGCCGGAAGAACTCCTCCGCATCGTTCGACGTTCAGCGCAGATTCTGGATATCCCCGTGGATGACGGCCCCGCAAAGGACATCGCTCGTCGAGCGCGTGGCACCCCCCGAATAGTGAACCGTTACCTGAAGCGAATCCGAGACGTGGCCCAGGTGAACGGGGAAGGCATCATCACTACAGAGATCGTTGCGGAAGGCATGCATATGCTCGGAGTGGATCATCTTGGTCTCGTTGAGAAGGACCGCCGAATCATGCGGGCCATCATCGACCACGGTGGCGGCCCCGTCGGCGTCAAAACGATCGCGGTGACCGTGAGCGAAGAGGAAGAGACCGTCGAAGAGGTATACGAGCCCTATCTCATCCAACAGGGGTTTGTCACCAAAACCCCACGGGGCAGAGTGGTGACGGCAAAGGCATACGAGCATCTCGAAATAGAGCCACCGCCCGACGGGCAGATGTCGCTCTTCTGAATGTGGTAATCCCTATCGTTGCCATCCCTCTCAGGGGCCGGGGGGCTTTGGCGGGCGGGACGCCCACCCCACACAAAGATCCGAGCGACTACTGCTTCCTCACCTTCTCTGCAAAGATTCCAATGTGCGTCCCGCACGGACGCTCCACGGTAAGAGGAAAATAATCAGAAGGCCGGTTCACCACTTTGTATTTTCCGTCCGGCTGCTGAATCACCATCGTTGTCGAGCCGCCGCCGTCGAGATTGATGGCGGTGTGAGCGCCGAGTTCCTTTATCAGGGCCGCCAACTCGCCCAAGGTCACTCCTTCGCTTATCCCCCATTGCCGGCCGTCGATAACGACCAGCCATGCCTTCATTCTATTCTTGCTGAGGCCGATGGCTGTGCGCGGGTGTTTGTCTTTTCCGTTATTGGCAACGACCTCCCCATCTCTGATCAGTTGGGCCCAGCGTGCCATGCCAAGCGCCATCTGACCGTCCGCCGGATTGAAATCCCACGTCGACTCTCCAGGTTCTACCCAAAGTTCCATTCCAAGTTTCTCTGACCACCGAAACAGTACCTGGTCC
>JASLXP010001237.1 GCA_030740295.1 Planctomycetota bacterium | reverse complement strand
CTGAATCTTCTCCAGACGGACACCAGCCAGTTCATTGTTGAGCATCTCATTGGTGTCGTGGATCGGATGCAGTTTCCAGGGGCCGCCGCAGCCGTCACGAATCTTGCACGCGACGAGACAGCGCCCGAAAGCGTTCGCAGCCAGGCCCTGTGGGCGATGGGTGGTTTCAAGGGCGAGAAGATCGGCAAGTTGCTTGATGATATCGAGCCGGAGGCAAGCAACCCGGAGTCGGCAGAGATCATGAAGGCGTGCGTAGCGCTGGCACAATTCCGCAGGAAGGAGGCGGGCGCAGCCATGAAATTGCAGGAAAGCTATCGCTCCGGATCTCCGGCGGTCCGATTTCAGATCCTGATGCGGCTTGAGGAATTGAAGAGAGACCATCCTGTCATAGGGCTTGGCCTGGATTCGACTGACTTCATCGAGCTCTACGGCGCGGTCAGGGCCGCGGGCGCGGCGAATCCCACAAAGTACCTCGTAAAGCTCAAGTCCCTCCACCAATCAAGTTTTGTTAAAGCAGTGCTCCATCCCTCGGTTGACTCGCTGGGATTCAAGAAATTCCTGGACCGTGCCCTCACCCGCAGTTACATACCGGAGGGGTTCTGAACGATGGCAGATGCATCTACCAAAATCCCGTCTGTCGTTGGCGTGGCATTTCTGGTCGCGCTGATCATAGCTCTCGGCACTCCCGGCTTTGCTCACGAATCGCCCGTGGATCACGTGGAGCGGACCCTGCGAATGTGGGTAAAAGATGGGCGCCTGCACCTCAGCTACCGAATCGAACTGACTGAACGGTCGGTGCTGATCCAACTGCATCGCATGGATAAGGATGGCAACGGTCGTATCAGCCAGTCCGAGAAGGCGGAATACTTCACAACTTTCAGGGAAGCCATCGCTGGCCAGCTCGAAGTCACTATCGGGGAGAGGCGGCTCCCACTGCGACCTGATGGGGACGTGAAGCTCTCGCCCGGATTGCGGCAGACTTACACTTTCTCATCGCCGCTCCCTGAAGCACTGAACGGCAAGATGTCAGGCAAGTTAAGGGACTTTTACTCAGCCCGGCATCCGGGTACCTATCGATACGTACCGAAGCGGAACAGTGGTCTAAGAGTATCAGCGCCTTCGGGGCAGAAGAAGATAGGCGTCCATTCGGAAATCGTTTTGCGTTTTGTTGTCGTGAAGTAGAAGCAGATGTCCTGAGGTGCCCAGGGACAGACATGCTGCTTCCTGAATCAGCTGGACGCGAGCGATCTACGCATCACATCCCAATGCTATTTCTTGTTGACGCCATAGATCCGCTCAACTTCGCCGGATTTCTGATGGAGACTGCACTATTTGTATAACTGCAGCCAGCTTACACCCGGGCCGTACGAATAAACGAAGCTGCGCTCGGTGACATATTTGTCCCGGCCTGACAGTTTTATTCGCACGTACTGGATTGGGGTGGCCGGCAGGCGGTGTACCTGGTCCCCGTCTTCACCGCAGACTCCCTGTTTCTCACCTACCTTTGTCCAGGCTTTGCCGTCGGCTGAGACCTCGATCACGTAGTCCGTGCGGCGGAAACTCGTCACGCCGTAGACGACCCGTCGCCCGTGGAATTCCCAGTAGAACTGCGTACGAAAAGCCACCTTCTTACATACCTGCGGAGAGGCGAGCTTTAGCACGCCTCCATTTCCGAGCCACGCTCTGTCCTTCTTCTTGAACAGGTAGGCATTGTTCGTGAATTTGTCGTCACCCCGACCAACACCTTTTACCGTGCAGATGAGCTTCTCCTCCTCGTCGTGGTATTTGTATTCAACGCTTGGATTCGACATGCCAAGTTCCGGGTCGATATCCCAGACGCCCTCGTCGGTGATGACAGGCGTGTCACCCTCCTCCAATTCGACTTCGTTTTCTAACGCGAGGGGCAGGCGTTTTCGATCCTTCCATAAATCGAAATCCCTTTGAACGGGCGCGATGCCCGTGACGGCGAACAGGACTTCAAGCCGATTCTTGCCGCGGCCCACGGGAGTCTCGACGGAGACGGACTTGATGGTGAGCTCTGGGTACGGATTCACCCATTCGTGCATGGTGACCTTGAGAGGATCGCCGGCTCCCGTTGTCCCCAGCCAGGCAAGCCTGAAAAACAGGGAGAAGTAGTTGGTCATCTGGTTATAGAGACCCTTTGAATTGTAGTGGACATCATTAGGGGTCGGCGGCCTGGATTCCGTGCCGGGCTGATACAACCCATAACACGCATAGCCCCGCGAAGAATTACCCATCGCATCAAGCTCGGCGGTCAGGTATCGATCTCCCTCATAGGTGACGCGGTATCCCGGCAGATAGCCGCCACCGATATTGGTGCGAAGGAAAATAAGACTGGCGGCCCTTCTGCCGACAGGAATCCGAGAGGAACGCTGCGGCAGAACAGAAAAGTGACCTTCGGACTCCGCCGTCAACATGACGATCGATTTGCCGCCATTCTTCTCTGGCTCGATCACATGGAACGGGACTTCTTCAAACTGGACGTCGCCCCTGGGCATATGGCGCAGGTCGTTGTTCGAGCCCCAGTCCAGCCAGTCCTTCTCATCGCCCGGCTCGAGATCGATATGTGACCAGTTGACTGACTTTCGCATATCGACCTTGAAGAATTCCTTCTGCACACCGTCCCTCCACGAAGGAAGCTCTCGTTCGAGGGCAAGTTCCGCAAAACGTTGCTGCACGTGACCGATTTTCCGGGCCCATTCGGTCGTATGAATTTGTGGCGAATCGGGATTCCATGCCTGGCACAGAAACTGAATCACACAGCCGCCGTCAACGCTCGTCATTGGCCGGCAGAACTGTCCGGCGAGAACTTGATCCGCTGGACCCGCGATGCCCCACACCGTGCTCCAGTGGGCCCATACCTCGTTTCCTTTTGGCGCTTTGTAATACTCGTTTACTTTACCACGCCCTCTGAAAGGAAAACTCCCCTGGAGAAGAGTCACATTCTGATAACGTTGAAGCGCCGTTTCAGGATTCGATTCCGGATGACCTTCAAGGCCTTTTCACGCGCAGACGTGAACGTCTGTCGGCAGGAGCTCGAAGGCGCGATACATGTTGTGATAGCTGCCGTTCCCGCCCTGCATTGCGGACATCAGCATCGTATCGAGCAGCGCAGTGCGGGTGTTGTAGAGCCGGAATATGTCATACGAACGAAGAATCATCTCAGTGAAAAGCTCGTCGCCGCCCATGCCTCTCCGCAAGCAGCGGCGGTCTGAATTCCATCGTGCGCCTCCCCGCCAGAGATCCATTTCATCAAGCCCGAGGTTGATGCCCTGCATATTCATACCGCCGGTTCTTTTTGCATGATTGTGAATGTACTCGTACCGCTGCAAGTGCGAGGGACAGCAGTTCACGCGGCCATAGCCCATGGGCCCGGCCAGGTACACGTAGTTTTCGTCATCCTCCATTTCCAGAGGGCTGCCGCCCTGATGCCCGCAGTAATTCCATCCGGGCAGTATGAAGAAGTTGTCGCACATTCTCGCGGTTTCGGGCCGGCCGTGGTTGCCCATCGCATTCCCTTTGAGCATGGCCAGTCCGCGCACGAAGGCCGGTGGTGCTTTTCCCGGGCTGCGGAACTCTATCAGGCGGATCGGAATATACGGCCAATCGCGAATCTCGACGCTGCGCGCGGCCGCGGTTCCGTAATCGCGTCGCACGAACAACTGCAGCAGTGTCTGGACGCCGTAGAAAGTCCCGGCCTGGTCGAAACCGGTGAGCAGGATGCCACTTGGTCTGGATGAAAGAAAATAGCCCTGGTTGCCCGGTCGCTCATAAGAGATCTTCCATCCCCTTTTCCCGGCAAGGCGAGCGGAAAGACCACCCGCTACAGACTCTCCAATGACGATGGCTCCGTCTCCACTGGCATCGGGTTCGTCTGGTTTTTCCTCGACCAGTTTCAAATCGATGCCGAGCCGTGCTTTTACCTCATCCCGCAGGTGAGTGGCCGTGCTTCTGCTCTTGCCGCTGTCCTTGTAGAGGATCGGCACACCGTCTCTAAGAAGGAACTCACCATCTCCCCAGTTCACCTCTTGAGGTGTCGGCATGAGGACCGGGCCTTTCAGCTTTTCAAACTGGATGTATTTCTTCTGAGGCACGACCAGCCCTTCCTTCCAGCGAAAACGGCTGATGCCTTCGTGCTCGCCCTTCTCTTCGCCCCACACACGAACGAAGTAAACTCCCTGAACGCCGACGAACCAGAGCTTGATATACCGGGCCACGGAATTGATGCGCCGCAATCTTCCAAAGAGGACGGGACTGCGCGGATTCAGGACACCGGCCCCGGCAAGTTTTCGAGACAGATAAAACCGGTCACCGCCGTCCTGCTTTACGGAGACCGTGACGTTCAACACCGATTCCGAAGGCAGCATCTCGAGCGCACGGAAATAAAAGTCCTTGCCGAAATCCAGGATGACCTCGTGGCCTTCCGGATAGGGCCTCCAGCCTGCCGTGGGCCGGGCGTGGCTCCAGTAGATAAGGTCGCGCGTCTTATCGAAGCCGGTGAGCGAGCCCTTCGTGAACGGTATCCAACCGGTCGTGCCGCCCGGGTCAGGCGCACCGTTCGTCCAGCCCGCCCCCCACGATTGCCTGAAAGGGAATCGCTCCTCTCCATTGAGCGGATTCCGGTAGGTATATTTCATGTCCTTCAGGGCCTCGTGGGCGGCCTTCTCATTTTCGGGATCGAAGCCGTAATTCAGATCGGGGCGCGGTGAATTTCCGGTCAGACATTTCGCACCCGTCGGCGCGCCGTAGACCTGCTGCTCGACCGAAAGCTGATCGATGGCCACCTTCGCCGTGCCACCGGTCACCGAAATGTAGAAAGTGGCATCGCGCTGCTGCGGATCGGAGAAGTAATCTTCTTCAATGATCTCCCACTCGTTGTCTTCAGAGAGATCAAATTTGAGCCATGGTTTGTCAATGCCGACCGAGACCGTACCGGTGCCGCTTATTTTCTTCAGCTTTGCTTTGAGTCGATAACCGACGTTGGGCAGCATTCCGAATTTCTGGGTCACCTGATAGGCTTCGCCCGGATTGCGGGTCTCTGCTTCGATAAATGCCTGCCCCTCTTCTTCATTGAATGCCAGGCTGCCCTTGACAAGGTCGCCGACGGCTTTCGTTTTCCAGAAGGTCGGCCGGTCGGTCTTGGGCTCTACCTCGTTCATTCCGCCGTTGTGAAGCGCGTTCCGATCCTCGAAAACGACGATGCCTGTCGGGAAGGGGATGTGGTTGGAAGTCGTCGGGTTGTATGTCCAGTTGGATCGCATTCGTGCTTCGCCGCCCCACACCTTCGGCCCATTGCGCACGAAGCGCAGGCCCCACACTTCGCCACGCCGCGGCGGGCCTTCGTAGGTGTAATCCACTCTTGTTGTTTTGTCTGTATTGAAGCCTTTGTACGGAAACGCGAGCTCGACCGTCCAACGCTTGCCGCCGAGCGTTCCCTTGAGTCTGTAACCGGTACCGGGCTTGCCATTCGTAGCCCCCACGAAAGGGACGTAAGGCGGGAAGAGACCATCGTAGGCGACATCTTGATGGATATTGAAGATGAATTGAAAGACCTGTCCCGTTCCGCCGACGCCGCCAAGCTCGAGAAACAGTTCGACACCATCACCGTTCCCTGCTGTCGTCCATGTGGCTCTACCGCCAGGATGTTGCGACATCATCCGCACCGTTTTCAGGCTCGGCTCTTCGGCAACAATCGCCATGTAGAGATTCTTGTCGTCGTGGCAGACATACGCGACGGACTGTTTCTTGGTGACCTCCTTCGAGACCCACTGCACCCACGCGCTCTTGGTGTGGTCGGCAATTTTCCAGCAGTCGTCTTCCATCAGTCCATCAAGATGCGGCGGCGAGTCGACCCTTTTGGACAGAAGGGTCTTGAAGTCATCAGTCTCGACGTAGGTGCGATGGAACCTCGTTCGAAAACGAAACACCGTGTTCTCGATGAAATCCTTGCCGATACGCTTGGAGTACGCGTCGTCCTTGAGGGCTTCAGGGAACGCGGTTGTGAGGAGGAGTGTGAGAATGAGGGTGATGGTTTTCATCGTTTGGATTCGTTCTCTTTAAATATTAGCAGCGCATCGGAATACAATTGTGACACCACTGGTGACACAATTTATCTGGATAGGGCAGCTCTTTCATAAAAACCAGAATCTACCTCTCTTGTATTAATCACCTGATTGGCGCTACTCCTGGCGTTGCGGATCAACTCCACAACTTCTTCAAATGACCTCTCAAGATTCTTGTCCATAGCCTAAGTGTTTCGGGCTGAATGCAGGGGAATGGCCGTATACAAGCTCTGATTTCCTCAACTCATCCGCCTGCCCTCAGTCTCACGACCAGACCGTTTTGCGTATATAAAAAGACCGAATCCTCAAGACCGTCCATGGTGATGACGCGCTTAAAGGCGCCCTGGCCCAGTAATTTTTTGACGCTTGTCCGGCCGATGATGCCGCCGGTGCGGCGGCCAACAGCGACGATCTCGAATCTTTCCGGATCGTAATAATAGACCGATTCACCCACTGTGACCGGATGGGCGAACAGGCTGTTAAGTTTCAGGTCGGTGGCGTGCTGGATGTCGCCCGTTTTGGGATTCAGGACGTACTGCATGATTGTCTTCTGCTTCGGACGCCTCATGAACAGATAGAAGTTGCCATCGATGACGAGCGGCTCGCGGGCAAAGAAGTTGTCGAAGTGGGCAGTCCACCTGAGCTTGCCGGTGGCGATATCGTGGGCGTAGAGCTTGTGGGCGAATCCGTCTGTGAGGAGGACGAGCTTGCCGGCGACGACCGGGACGCGCCAGTAGTGTGAGCCGGAAGTTGCGTGCTCGAAAACGACCTTGCCTGTCGCGGCCTCGAGCACCTGGAATTTGTAGCCGATGGAATCGGTATCGCCGTGCGCGTGGTCTTCAAGGCCGCCGGTTCGGCTGACCCATTTTTTGACTCGTTTCAGAGAGACGTAATTCTCGGAGACACGAAATTCTTCACATGAAGGCGCCTGCCACAGGGCCTTTCCTGTCTTGCGGTCGAGGGCCTGAAATCTGCCACTGCGGCCCTGCCGGAAAATGCCGACCAACGCCTTGGCGTTAGCCGCTGCATTGAGGGACAGGCTGCCATCGACCTGCCAGAGCTGAATCCCGGTCCCGTTGTCTGTGAAGGTAAGCTTCCCTCCGCTGATGTGTAGCGCCTGATCGTCGAAGTACAACGTATGTCCGGTGCGATCGGAATCCGTCAGGACTTTGCCGGTCCTGGTGTCGATGATGGCCTGCTGGTAACGGCGGGTGAGGTGGATTCGGCTGGGAGACAGCTTCGCCTGGAGCACCCACGGATAGACGCGGGTGGCGTAGGCCTTCCGGAAGGCCGGCATCGGCCGTTCGGTGTTGCCTTCCGAAATGCGCATGCTCGGTTCGTAGTCTCCTTTGCCGGCGAGCTCGGCCAGATACTCGATGGACATCTCGAGCTGATCCGAAATCCAGCAATTAGAAGAGGGATACTTTTTTGCCAGATCGACCAGCCCCGAGTAATCCGGCTTGCCCTCGGCCAGCTTCGCCTTCGATCTCAGAATCTGGGCCTGGATATCCGGGTAATCGGGCACAACCGAGCCGAGGTGCTTGTTCATCACCTCCTGGAAACGGGCGATCTCTTTGTATACCTCGAGAGCTTCAGCGTGTTTGCCATCGCTGTACAGACTGTGCGCATACTTCACCTGCGTCTGCGACATGATTCGGCGTACCGGCAGCAGCATGGTCTGCACCGATCGCTGGAGCGCGTCGCGATAGCTGCGAATGGCGAGCTGGTATTCGCCGAGATTGCTGAACATGTTTCCGAGAGCCAGGTAATAACGATAGTTGTCCGGGTAAATGGAGATCGCCTTCTGCAGTAGATTCACCGCGGTCTGCGGTCGCTGGGCCCAGTAGTAGCGTGTGGCCAGTCTGAAATACAGATCCGCATCGGTAAAGGCCCTTTCGGCCACGCGTCCCCAGAATGCCGCGGCCTCTGGCATCTGGCCCTGTGAAGCGAAGAAGTCTCCGATGGCAAAGTAATATTTCCACTTGCCGACAGGATTCACGATGGCGAGTTTCTTGTACTCGAGGACGGCCTTCTCAAACTCATCAAAGAACATGAACGCACGAGCGCGCCCCACGTACGCATCGATGCGCATCGGGTCGCGGTCGAGGGCTTTGCCGAAGTTGCGAACGGTCGCAAACTGGCCGACGCCGAAGTAATCGATGGCCCAATCGTTTGTGATCTTGGCCAGGCCCTTCACTCCGATTTCGCGATCTTTGTACGCATATTCCGCGGTCGGTCGATAGACGGAAGAGATCCTGGCCAGGCCGATGTAGGGCTCTGCGTTGTCGTTGTCTTTCTGCAAATCCTGGTAGAGCTTGGTGACCAGCGGGGCCAGATTCTGCTGGCTGCCTTTAGCCAGGTAAAGACTGATGAGCTTGTCCATCAGCGTTTCCTTGTCCCGCCAATTCGGCGCGTGGTCGTATGACCTGATGAACATCTTGATGGCTTCGTCGTATTTCTGTTGACTCTCGAGCGCGAAGCCCTTCTGCTTCGCCAGCCGCGAATCGTTCTCGAATTGAGTTAGCCCCTTGTCGAGCACTTCCGAGAGCTCGTCGGTCATGTCAAAATTTTCGTAAAGCTCGCCAACCTGCAGGTAGAGCGATGCCGGAGCCTGCTCGTCGGAAGTGAGCTCCGTCAGGTGTTCTTTTGCCTCGTCTTTTCGATCGAGCGAAAGAAGATAATTGGCCAGCGAGAGTTTTGTTTCTTCATACAGTTCGGTCAGGCCAAGCGGGGCCTCCTCGCCTTCGCTATCCGGCGTGTCCGTTTTCTGTGAATCCAGTTTCCGACTCAGGAGCGACAGAAGGTCTTTGTAGAGCGCCAGGGCTTCCTCGGAGAGTTTCTGTTGGCGGTAGGCGCGAATGACGTTCTGGTAGCGGGATGGATTATCCGGATCGTCTTCGACGACTTTTTTCCATGCGGCCATGGCGTCTTCCTTCTGCCCCTTCTCCCAGAGGATGTCGCCTCTCTCGATGAGGTAGTTCGGTGCGCCGCCAGTGATGTCGTACAGGCGATTGAGAGTCTCGGCCGATACGTCTGTCTTCTGTTGCGTCCGGTAAACTCTCGCTGCGTGCTCAAGCAGAAGCACATCCCTTGAATCAATCTCGATGCCTTTGCTCAGATGCACCGACGCTTTATCAATCTGCTCAGCAGCAGAATAATGCCGGGCAATCTCTTTGCGGAGAGCAACATCATTGGGCCGCCTCTGTACCTCTGATTCGAGTTCCCCGAAGAAATCAACGAGGCGTTCATCCTCCGCGTGGAGCCTGCGAATCTGATCTTCAATCTCCCTGCGGCGAGCAGAATTGGGAAGCAGCAGTTTTCTGGATTCCTGCAGGTACTGAATGGCCTTTGCTTTGTCGCCGATCCCCTCCTGCAGCCTTGCCCTGCGAAGATATGTATGGCTCTTCAGGCGTGGATCCTTTTCAGCGAGCTCCAGAATCTTGTGCAGCATTCCGTCGGCAAGTTCGGTGTACTCATGCGTTCTGTAAGCTCGTGCCAGACGCTGCAGTGTGGGCACATCGAACTGTTGCAGATCTTGAATCCGGGCCCAGGCCTTCTTTGCTTCTTCACCACGTTCCGCCAGCATGAGCGCGTCCCCCAGCAGGAACAGGGCTTCGACCTGTTCGGCGTGGCTCGATGCGGCGTTTACCGCGTCCGCAAGATACTCCGATGCTTTGATCGCATCCGACCTTTTCAGATAGATGCGACCGAGCATCTGTCGGCCGAAATAGCTCTTGGGAATCAGTTTGAGACCTTTCTGAAAGTGTTCCGCTGATTTGTAGTAATCGCGAAACCGGATGTACATCATCCCGAGCAGGAATTGGAGGTTGCCGCTCTTCCGGTCGAGACGGGCCGCGTTCTGGAAAAACTCGAGGAGCTTCCAAGTCTTCTTTTCCGATTCGTAGATTTCGTAGACCCGGTCGAATGCGAACTGATTCTGCGGATCTTCGAGGACGAGATTCATGTAACGGCCGACTTCTCTGGTGGCCGCGGATGAGAGGTCTGTCTTAGATTTCTTGGGAGCAGATTCGGTGGTTTCGTCTTTCTTTGGCGCTGGTTCCGCGTGAAGGGAGGGGTGGTTGAGGGGTGTCAGGAACAGGAGGAGGGTGAGCAGATGGTTGATGATTGATGGTTGATGGTTAGTGGCTCCATCATTCCCACACTCCATCACTCCCACACACCCGTACCTCATACCCCACCTCCTGACATTCTTGTACGGCGCAACTCCACGAACGCCGGCCAGCGGCGGACGATGACTTCGACCACAAGAAGAAGGGCTGCGAGAATCAGTGCCGGATAACCAAGATCACCGAGGTAGACGGACGCTCCTTCAAAGAGATCTCCATCGACACGGGGGCTGCTTCTTCGACAGGGGTGCCGGCATACCCGCCGGGCCCGAAGCTGTTCTGTCCGCCGGTCAATACGAGCCCGCCACCGAAACGGGCCACGTAGTCACGAAGCAGGCGCATCCGATTTTCGCCCAGATTCTCAGCCGCGATGTTTGCCAGAATGACCGCGTCATACCTGGTGAATTCCAGCATGGTCGAGGGAGCGCCGGCGGGGGTGCGCTGTTCGACACGAAATCGCGAACTGGCTAGCGCATCGGTCAAGGCATTCTCCTCGCCTTCACTGATGACCAGCACCTGCGGCCGGCCGGGAAGAGCGATGTAGACGAATGCCTTGTCATTCTCGACCGGCTGCGCAATCTCGGATTCGAAATGAACCTGCAAGAGATGCTGGCCCCCTTGCTTGAGACTTCGCCGGAAAGTCGCGACCGATTTTCCGCGGGCGAGCTCGACTTCCTTGGCGTCGGCCAGGTAATCATCCACGTAAAGTTTGAGATTCCCCTTAATCTCGGCGGCTGCGTTGAGGTGACACTGGATCTCGAAGGCTTCTTCCCGCTTGATCTGTTCGGGCACTTCAAGGGAGACCACGACCACGTCATTCGACTCCGTTCGAACGAGCGGCACTGCGGAAATCTGCGCCTGCTGCTTCGCGGCTTCCGCGGCCTGCTTCAGGATGTCACCATCCGTTTCATTGCCGTCGGTCACCAGCACGATCTTCTTCTGAACTTGTGCAGGAAAGCCCGTGAGTGCGGCCTGGATGGCCCGTTCAAGATTCGAAGCATTGCCGGATACGTTCGGCTCTATTCCCTCTATGTATGGCTGGAATGCTTTGGTGAGCCGAGCGTTATCAAGGCCCTGGCCGAACGGAATGACGACCTCCGGCGTTTCGCCGAAAAGGATCAGACTCATCCGCTCGGGATCTCTTGCAGACGCGGCTCTACCAACTTCGTCCCTCGCCTGGGTTCGCATCTCCGGTGTTATGCTGTCCGAGACATCGACCACAAACGCGACGTATTCGTCGCCGGCCTTGCCCGTCCACCAGTAAGTAATGCCCGCGAGCTCGAGGATAAGGAGCACGCAGATGATTCCGCGCAGGGCCGCTATGCCAGCCTTTACGTTCGATGACCTGTCCGTATAAGACCGGATTGCCTGGATGACGACGTAGGCAACGGCTATGAGGAGTAGAAAGGCCAGTGGCTGACCGACAGATTCGATCATCTGAAACGAGTGAGCACGCAAAACTCGGGCAAGTAACGAGAGGTTAACCTAACAGTGCCTGTAGAATCAATCCCCAGCAGGGCCAAAAAACTGCAGGCTGATACGCTACGTGGCAACAGGTCGCGGATGCGTGCCTGCCCCGCTAATCTTTGCAGCAACGCCATGATCCTGATCTTCCTGACAACTCTCGGCATCTCTGACTCAATCGTCGCAGAACCTGGCTCAAAGAAACAGATAAGTCTGCACACCGATTCACTCGTCATCGCCCTCGATTCACAAACGGCCTGGACCATCCGCGCCGTAGATTTCGAAGGCGACAGGATGATCATTCCCGCCGGCGGCCAAGGCGCGGTCATCTTTCCGACAGGAGGCAAATGGATCGGGTCAGCCATGGGGCCGGACGAGGCCGCCTCGGTCTCAAAGTTTGAGATCTTCGTCGATGACAAACCAACTCCGATGAACGATTCCATAAAGGGAAAACACATCCGACTGCTCAAGGAATCCATGCTGGGCGACCTCAAACACAGGGCAGAGACAAACGTGGAAGGCGAAAGGATTCACCAGAAACATTCTTTTGTTGCGGAAGCTTCGATGACTTTGAAGAGCTTTTACGCCTTCATCTATTCGTTCTCACCAAAGGCCCAACGGTGGCTGGCTCAAGGCCTCGCAGGGGAAGTGATGCGAGGCGAGTTTTCCGGTGAAGGAAACAAACCGGCCGGCCCGGTGCAGTGGCTTGCGCAGTACGACTCTACAATGAAGAAAGGAGCGGTCGTCTACTTTCAGACACCGTTCATCGGGCGAGGAAGTTATTCCCATTTCTGGGATAAGAAGCACTACCACAAGCTCCTTTGCCAGCCGACGAGTGGGGAGATAAAGACAGGGACCAAAATGGAATTTCAGATCGCGATGCAGTTCTTCAGCGCCGAGCCCAACGACTGGGAGAAGCGCGCAGCGGAATTGGCGGAGAACCTCAAAACACGTTTCCCGAAAAAGGAGATCGCCATGCCCGAAAAGAATGCGGCGGAAGACGGTATTCCTGAGACCGGCTTCCTGACCCTGAAGACGGACGCCTATTCCCTCCTCTTTGAGGCTGCCAGCGCCTGGACGATCGACAAGATGTTTTATCGCGGCAAGCAGTTCGGATTGAACAACGGCCACTACGGAACGGTCCTCACACCCAAAGGCGGAAAGTGGTGGGGCACGGGGCATTCCGAAGGCGGCCGCGAAGTCGTCCACTCGCTGAAACTGACCGTGGATGACGAAGAGCGTGCTATCAGAGCTGGCGAGACTTTAACGGGAAAACAGATACGTCTCGTCAAAGAATCGACCATCTGGAAGTTCAAGGCCGCAGTCGAGATCATCCTTACTAACGATCATGTTTTCGAGCGCACTCAACTGGAAGCCCTCGAAGATTGCGAGACCAGCGTCCTCTACTACTTCATGCATTGCATCCCGCCGACAACGACGAAATGGCTTGGACAGATGGAAGATGGATCGCTGGCGCAAGGTGAACTAAAGGCCATCGGAAAAATGGCCGTCAACAAGAACACCCGATGGTTGAGCCAATTCGATCCAACCACCGGCCTCGGCATCCTGTGCTACACCCCCAAGATCATCACCGGCAGTAAAAGCGCCAGCCTGATTTGGGATTTGGATCGGTATCACAAGTACTACCTGCGCCAGAACCACGGTCAGAAATTTCGAAAAGGCGAAAAGCTGGATTTCACAGTAATCGTCAAGGCAGTGCCTGATGAGTCCGGAAACTGGGTGGCAACTAAACGTGCCGCGACAGAACTGGCGGAGAGTTTTCCCGCTGAAAAGAAATGATGGGCTTGAGTGGCGGGAATAGGGACCCCTAAATCTGAAACGCGTACAGCACGCTGTTTTCGGATTCGAACCGAATCCTGATCTGCCGGTTCGCCAGTTCATTCAGACTCGTCTTCCCATTCCACGAGACGATGGTGTTGAACGAATCCACAGAGATGGGATCGCATTCTTCCAGACTGAAACCCTCCAGGGCCTTCCCATCCTGCTCCTGCAATTCAGCCCTCACAAGGCCGTTTTCCGCGTTTGCATTGAGCCGCATATGCTCCTCTGCCACCTCAATCGGACGAGTCACAAGAATCCCGGTCGCCGGATTCCCGATTCCAAAGTTCCTGTTCGCCACCCCGACTCCTGCAAAACGATCCGGCTCGAAATACGCGAGCATGAGTGTGGAATTCTTACCCTTGCTGTCCGCATTGTGTCGTCCGTTATCCGCGCCGAAGTAAACTCGCACCTTCCCATCAATTTCCCGCGGACGCATCGACGCGTAATTACTTCCTCCGCCGAAATCGGGCAGCTTGCCGTGGGGCACCAAATCGGTGTAAGGACAAATGCGCTCCCAATAGATCGTGTCAGGACTCCACGCGAGTTCCAGATGGTTGCGGTCTTCTTCCCAATAGAAAACGGAAGCGATCCCAAGGTAGACATCGCCGCACGGCCAGACCTGCAACTGATAGAAATCCTGTTTGCCGTGGCCGAGCGCGTGCTGCCAGTCAGGATCGGATCGCATGGCCAGCCGGTGTTCGCCCCACTTGCCGAAGATGTCACATTCGGAACGGCCCACCCCACGTTCCCGCCGGCGCTGGTTGGGGAACAGGCTCGTACGACGGTCGATGTTCGTGCGATAGAAAGCGACGAACTTACTTCTGTCCGGCAGATAAGTGAGGCAGGGAAAGCTGTCCCCTCCTGCCCAGCCCTGAGCGCCGGGCTTCCACCATTCGAGTTTCTTTTTATCGCCGTCCGGATTGTGTCCGAGGCTGGCTTCGGAGGCCCAGAGCCGATAGGTGTCAATGACGACGGCACGATGGTCGTGCCAGTGGATGCCGTCACCGGAGACCGCGCTGAAAACCCCATAATGAATTGGACGCCCGTCCGTATGCGCCGCTACGAGGCCGTCATAGTCATTCATCGCAATCTCGACTCCGCCCTTTTCACCGAGAGCCGCGATGCCCTGGTAAACACATTTATATCGCCGCTCCGGGTCTGACTCGGTCTTATCGATGACCACCGTTTCAGCGATGCTCGGATCGCCATGGTCTTCCCAGGCGAAGCCATCGTCTGATCGGCATCGCTTCACGTGGGGAGCTCGTGCTTCGGCCTGGTTAGCCACTCCCTGGCTGCAATTGCGCCAGCCATGATATTCGCCGTATTCATTCCGATCCCAATTCAGATGAAGGTTGTCCTGTTTCCAGACGACCCCGCCGTCGAGAGTAAGAGGGTCTGGATGCAGTTCGCAGGGCGCCAGAATTCGAGTGACATTCTGCCGATCTGTGAACGTGCTGTAATTCAGGAAGAGACGTTTCATTGAGCGAGGCAGTCTATACAGAAAAGACACTTAAGTGCCAGCGAAATTCATCCAGCGCATTGGCTATTCGTGCCAGTGCGGTTGCTTAAGCGGCGAAGAGTCCAGGAGAGATATGCCGTCCCATGGCTAAAGGTCTGTGATTCAGCCAAATTTTCTTATTTATGATTCTGGATTGAAAGGGCTTAGCGCGTTGCTATAATCCCGGACTTTTCAATTTCGCCCCCTCAAATCGGGGACAGAGGTAGCGTCTAAGTGGTTTTTTGAATAACTACTTAAACGCAAGTTTTTTTGAGTGGGCAGATACCCAAGTGGTCAAAGGGGGCAGGCTGTAAACCTGCTGGCATCGCCTTCGGGGGTTCGAGTCCCTCTCTGCCCACCAGATTCTGTGTTTATTTTTCGCTTTGTTGTGATAAATACCTACACGGAAATCGCGGGTGTAGCTCAATGGTAGAGCCCCAGCCTTCCAAGCTGGTCATGAGGGTTCGATTCCCTTCACCCGCTCAGAAAAGGGCGCTGGGTGCTCTTTATCGGGGTGAACATTGTTCGCCCCGCTTTCGGCTGCTGTAGCTCAGGGGTAGAGCGCGTCCTTGGTAAGGACGAGGTCAAGGGTTCAATTCCCTTCAGCAGCTCCACTGAGGCTGTGTCGAGACTCTCAGGATTTCCAGACGGGGATTCAACGGGCCGCCGCAGGAATTATCGTCCTCATATATTTCGTATCTGTTTCGCTCGTTTTATTAGGAGAGCTTTAGATGGCTAAGGAAAAATTCGAAAGAACTAAGCCACACGTGAATGTTGGCACTATCGGCCATATCGACCACGGGAAAACAACCCTGACCTCGGCCCTGACTTTTGTCCAGGCCGCCAAAGGGCTCGCCACCAAGAAGGAATATGCAGATATCGCCAAGGGTGGAACTGTCCGTGACGCCAGCAAGATTGTGACGATTTCCGTCGCCCACGTGGAGTATGAATCTGAAAACCGCCATTACGCGCACGTTGACTGCCCGGGTCACGCGGACTTCATCAAGAACATGATTACCGGTGCTGCCCAGATGGACGGCGCTATTCTCGTCGTCGGTGCTGATGATGGCCCCATGCCGCAGACTCGTGAGCACATCCTGCTTGCCCGCCAGGTGAACGTGCCCGCCCTCGTCGTCTTCCTGAACAAGATCGACCTGGTCGATGACGAAGAGCTCATCGAGTTGGTCGAGCTCGAGCTTCGTGAGCTGCTCACGAAGTATGACTTCCCGGGCGACGATATTCCTATCGTCCACGGATCAGCCTTGCCGGCCATGCAGGATCCTGATGATGCGGAAAAGACGGCTTGTATTCAGGAGCTGCTGGACGCTGTCGACAGCTATATTCCGACGCCGGAGCGTGCCGTCGACCAGCCTTTCCAGATGCCTATCGAAGACGTCTTCAGCATCAAGGGCCGCGGAACGGTCGTCACCGGCCGCATCGAGCGCGGGAAAGTAAATGTCGGCAATGACGTTGAAATCGTGGGTATCCGCGAAACCCGGAAGACGGTCGCCACGGGCGTCGAAATGTTCAATAAAGAGATGGATGAAGGCCAGGCCGGCGACAACGTCGGTATCCTTCTTCGTGGAACGGACAAGGATGATGTCGAGCGCGGAATGGTGCTCGCTGCTCCTGGCACGCTTACTCCTCACACCAAGTTCGAGGCTGAGGTGTACGTTCTTTCCAAAGATGAAGGTGGTCGCCATACGCCGTTCTTCCCGGGTTACCGTCCGCAGTTTTACTTCCGCACCACGGATGTGACCGGCGGCATCGAGCTGGCAGAGGGTGTTGAGATGGTCATGCCCGGCGATAACGCCAAGTTCACGGTCGACCTGATCTGCCCGATCGCCATGGAAGAGGAAGTTCGCTTTGCTATTCGTGAAGGCGGTCGCACTGTTGGTGCCGGCGTCGTCACGAAAGTGATTGAGTAGGTTGCGAACCGGAACATATAGTTTGAAATGACTTATGCAGAAAGAAGCTGGACTAAATCCCGTTTCTTTCTGCAGCTTTTTGCGCACTAAATTAGTCTTACGTAATAGGTTGTGTCTGGTGGGCTGAGGCCAAGCAAATTTTGGGGCAGAAAAATGCCTGCTGTCGAGAGCTGAGGTTGGATTTTTACCATACCGAACGCATTGGAGTCTGCACGCGTGACGGCCAGGAAGGCATCACGCGCGGAAATAGGCCAGTAGCTCTAACTGGCAGAGCGTCGGATTCCAAATCCGAATGTTGGGGGTTCGAATCCCTCCTGGCCTGTCAAGATGAGTTCAGTGTCTTTTTTATAAAAGATGTTCATAAACATTCATAAGAAGGGACAGGGCATGGTCGCGAGGCTGGCTGCCATCACGATCGCCACCCTCTTCTCCTACTTCCTGGGCGTTGAAGTGCATATCTTTTTGCACAAGTTTTTCGGCGCATCAGAGGGGCTGGGAATGACGCTGGGCGTGGTCTCATGTGTGACCGTGTTCCTTTTTTGTGCGCATTACATCGGAAGGTATCCCAAAACAGTGGATTACCTGATCGAGACCGAGACCGAGATGCGCAAGGTCAACTGGCCGACCAAAGACGAAGTCGTGGCCTCGACCGGTGTCGTCATCGCCTGCGTCGTGGTTTTGAGTCTCTACATCTTTGTGAACGACCTTGCCGTCGGTTTTCTGTTAGAGAAGCTGAGGATTTTCTAAAAGTGGATGGAGCATCGCCCGTTATGTCCGATATGCAATGGTACGTGGTCAGAGTTCAGTCCGGAAAAGAGGAATTGGTACAGACCAACCTCTCCCGCCGTGTGAAAGAGGCGGGGTTGGAGGAGAAGATCGGCCGCGTTCTCGTGCTCAGTGAGAAGGTCTCGGAAATCCGCAGCGGATCGAAGAGGGTCACTGAGAAAAAAAGCTATCCCGGCTACATCTTCATCGAGATGCTCCTTGAAGACGATTCATGGTTTCTCGTACGTGAGACGCAGGGCATCGGTGATTTTGTCGGTCCGGAGATGAAGCCCATCCCGCTGGGCATTGACGAAGTTGAGAAGTTGATGCTCGAAGCTGACAAGGTCGAAGAGAAACCGAAACTTCAGATTAATTTCGAGGCCGGCGACGGTGTGAAGATTAAAGAAGGCCCCTTCCAGAATTTTGATGGTGTGGTTGAAGAGGTCATCCCGGACAAGGGTCTGGTGAGGGTTGTCGTGACCATCTTTGGCCGAGCCACACCGGTAGAATTGGAGTACTGGCAGGTAGAGACACTTTAGGCAGGAGAATTTCAGTGGCTAAGAAGCAGCTCGTAACAACTATCAAACTCCAGTGCACCGGTGGTCAGGCGACACCGGCGCCCCCGGTCGGGCCGGCACTTGGTCAACATGGCCTTCCGATTGGCGAGTTTGTTCAGAAGTTTAATGACCGGACCAAGGATCAGATGGGCACAATCCTGCCCGTGGTCATCTCGGTTTATGCGGACCGTTCCTTTGACTTTATTGTCAAGACCCCACCGGCTGCCGTGCTCATTAAGAAGGCCGCGAACATTGCCCAGGGCTCAGGCACTCCGAATACGGAAAAAGTCGGCTCGATCAGCCAGGATGCCGTGCGCGAGATTGCCACGCTCAAGATGCCGGACCTGAATGCAAGGGACGTGGAAGCCGGAATGAACATCATCGCAGGAACTGCCCGCAGCATGGGCGTAGAAATCGAGGAATAAGACATGAAAAGAAGTAAAAGATATCGCGCTCTGGCAGAAAAAATTGACCGCAACAAGTATTACGCTGTCACGGAAGCCATTGGCCTTATCAAGGAATTTGCCGGCGCAAAGTTCGACGAAACTGTCGAAGTCGTTTTCAAACTGGGCATCGACCCGCGCCAGTCTGACCAGCAATTGCGGGGCTCGTACTCCTTGCCCAAGGGCATCGGCAAATCCATGCGAGTCCTTGTCTTTGCCGAAGGTGAGAAAGCCGAAGCAGCCAAAGCTGCGGGCGCCATCGAGACCGGTGGCCAGGATCTCGTTAAGAAAGTCGAAGATGGCTTTCTGGATTTTGACGTTGCTATCGCCGTTCCTGAAATGATGCGATTTGTCGGCCGCCTGGGCCGCACTCTCGGTCCCAAGGGGCTGATGCCGTCACCGAAATCCGGAACGGTGACCAACGACGTTACCGAGGCCGTTTCCGAATTTGCTGCCGGGAAAATTGAGTATCGCAACGATAGCTCCGGCAACCTGCACATTCCGGTGGGTAAAGGCTCCTTTTCCGCCGAAGATCTGGAAGCCAACGTGAACGCCTTTTATGACCACGTGCGCTCTTTGCGCCCTGCAGCCGTCAAAGGCCGCTATATAGAAAAAGTCGTCCTGAGCTGCACCATGGGGCCGGGACTCAAGCTTGATTTGAATTAGGAGAGGGAAGATGTCCGATAGAGAAACAATTCCGAGCCGTCTCAAAACGTTGCTCCGCTCTCAATTAAAAGATGAGTTCGAGCCGGTCGAACATGGAATCTTCGTGGACTACAGGGGCCTGACCGTCATGGAATCCGACGCGCTTCGTGGCGACCTGGTCAAGAAGGCGCTCAAGATGCAGGTCATCCGAAACCGGATCGCCAAGCGGGCCCTGATAGATGCCGCCGGCGTCGACCTCACCGAAATCCTCAAGGGCCCCATCGCCGTCATTTATGGCAACGATGATCCCGTCGAGGCCGCAAAGATTGTCCTGGATGTTGCCAGGGCCAATGACAAGGTAGAGGTCCGGGGCGGGTTTGCCGATGGAAAGGCCCTCAACGACAAGCAGGTGGATGAGCTTTCCAGGCTGCCGACCAGGGATCAGCTCCTGGCACAGATTCTGGGCGCCATTCAGAGCCCTGCACAGACATTCGTCAGCGGAATCAACGAGATTCTCTCCGACCTGGATTTCAATGGCGTGGCGAGAGAGCTTCACGGTCTCTTCACCGCCTATAACGAGAAGTTGAAAGAAGAGGGAGGCGAATAAGCCTCTCGAAGTTACTGAATTTTGTGAACTCTTTATTTTTAGTGGAGGTTTATCACGATGTCCGAAGACACAGCAACAGCGACAGCACCATCTGAAAAGGTCGAAAAGCTGCTCGATGAGATCGGCAATTTGAGCCTGTTTGAAGCTGCCGAGCTGGCAGATGCGTTTAAAGAGAAGTTCGGCGTCACCGCCGCCGCAGCCCCGATGGCCATGCCGATGGGCATGATGCCCGGGGGGCCAGCAGCACCAGCCGAAGAAGAAGACGAAGAGCCCACCAGCTTCAACGTCATCCTCAAGGAGATCGGTGGCCAGAAGATTCAGGTCATCAAGAAGGTGCGCGAGCTCACGAGCCTGGGCCTCAAGGAAGCCAAGGATCTTGTCGAAAGCGCGCCGAAGGAAGTCAAAGAAGGTATCAGCAAAGAAGAAGCTGAAGAAGCCGCCAAGGCCCTCGAAGATGCCGGCGCCACCGCCGAAGTCAAGGGCGTCTAGAGCTTCAAAACCTTTCAACGGAATCCCGGATTCCAATGTCATTTATACAGAGATGAAACCCGTCCATACCGGGCGGGTTCATTTCTATTTAAGCGGAAAACGACTCGCTTCTTAATTCAAAGGATTAATTTATGGAGATTCGTAATTACGGTAAGGTTAACGAAATCGTACCTGTACCGGATCTGGTTCAGCTTCAGACCGCTGCTTATCTGAGATTTCTTCAGAGGGACATCGACCACGAAAAGCGTGAAGACCGCGGCCTCGAGTCCATTCTCAGGGAAGTCTTCCCCATCGAGAACAACGATAAGAGCCTGAAGCTCGAATTTCTCCGCTATGAGCTCGGCGCCCCCCGTTATACTCCCGAGGAGTGCCGCCGCCTGCGCCTCACTTACGGCATGCCGTTCAAGGTTTGGATGCGCCTCGACAAGCAGCAGCCGATCGAGGAAGAGGTCTACCTCGGCGAGCTCCCCATCATGATTGGTGGAGGCGAGTTCATTATCAACGGCGCGGAAAGAGTAATTGTTTCGCAGCTTCATCGAAGCCCCGGCGTTGATTTCAGCGAAGAAATTCATTCCAGTGGCAAGAAACTCCACTCCTGCCGAATCATCCCCGAGCGCGGCAGTTGGGTCGAAACCAACGTCACCCGCAAGGACGTCCTCACCATCCGCATCGATCAGAGCGGCAAGTTCGCCTCCACCTGCCTGCTCCGTGCCATGTCTCCCGATTACTCAACGGATGCGGACATCATTCGCCTCTTTTACCCGACCAAGAAGGTCAAGGTGAAACCTGGAGTCGAGGAAACGCTGCAGAATGCGTACACCGTTGAAGACATCGTGCGCGTCGACGAAGAAGACCCCAAAAAGGTGGACGTTCTCGTAGAAGGTGGCAAGCAGATCACCGAAAGGGCAGCCGAAGCCATCGTTGAAAACGAGCTCGCCGACGAGATCGAAATCATCGAGGAAGTCCAGGATCAGCTCATCCTTGCGACCATCGCCGAAGACGCTTCCGATTCCCATGAAAATGCACTCCTGCGCATCTACCGCAGGCTACGCCCGGGCAACCCGCCCTCGCTGGAAAAAGCCCGGCAGCTTTTCCATGAACGCTTCTACGACATGGATCGCTATCGCCTCGGTCGCGTCGGGCGCTTCCGCCTCAATCGCAAATTTGACCAGGCCATCCCCGAATCTGAAATGACCCTCACGGTGGACGACCTCATTTCCTGCATTCGCTACATCATCGCCCTCCGCCGGGGCAACGTCCCTGGTTACAACATTGATGATATCGATCACCTCGGCAACCGGCGTGTCCGCACCATCGAAGAGCTGGCGCAGGAAGAGCTCCGCAAGGGCTTCCTCAAGCTCCAGCGCACCGTCGAAGAGCGCATGGGTCTCAAAGATCAGGAAGACATGACCCCTCGCACGCTCATTAACTCACGGACCGTCTCCGCGGCCATCGAATACTTCTTCGGCCGCGGCGAGCTCTCGCAGGTAGTCGACCAGGTCAACCCTCTGGCACAGCTCACCCATGAACGCCGCCTCAGCGCGCTCGGCCCCGGCGGGCTCAACCGAAAACGCGCCGGCTTTGAAGTGCGTGATGTCCACATCTCGCACTATGGACGTATCTGCCCGATCGAAACCCCGGAAGGCACGAACATTGGCCTCATTGTTTCGCTCAGCATTTATGCCGGCGTCGATGATTACGGATTCCTGACCACGCCTTATCGAGTCGTCAAGAATGGCAAAATGACCAAAGATATCGAGCATCTCCGTGCCGATTCGGAAGACCAGTATCGCATCGCCGCCGCGGACGTGAAGGTAGACGAAAAGGGCAGGCTCTCTGACGATCAGGTGTTCGTCCGTTATCTCGGTGACATGCAGCTCGCCGCGCCTGATAATGTGGACTTCATGGACGTATCGCCGCGCCAGATGGTGGGTGTCTCCGCCAGTCTCATCCCGTTCCTCGAGCACGACGATGCCAACCGTGCGCTCATGGGATCGAACATGCAGCGCCAGGCAGTGCCGCTTCTGATCACCGATCCTCCACTCGTCGGTACCGGAATGGAAGAGCATGTAGCCCGCAACTCCAGCATGGTCGTCCGTACCGACAATAATGGAACCGTCAAGGCTGTCGATGCCAGACACGTCCAGGTCGATGACCAGATTTACGACCTCCGTAAATTCCGCGGCCTGAACGAGCGCACCTGCCTCAATCAGCGGCCCATAGTAGAGCTCGGCCAGAAAGTCAAAGCTGGCGAAGTCATCGCCGACGGGCCGGCCGTCCGCGACGGTGTCCTTTCCCTCGGACGCAACGTCCTCTGTGCGTTCATGCCGTTCGACGGGCATAACTTTGAAGACGCCATCCTCATCAGCCAGCGGCTGGTGAAAGAAGACATGTTCACTTCGCTGCACGTTGAGGAATTCGAGGTCGAAATTCGCGAGACCAAGCTGGGTCGCGAGGAATTCACCATGGATATCCCGAACGTCTCCGAGAAGTCGCTCCGCAATCTCGATGACGAAGGCATCGTCCGCATCGGAACACGCGTCAAGCCCGGCGAAATCCTCGTCGGAAAGGTCTCACCGAAAAGCAAGACCGAGCTTTCACCTGAGGAAAAACTCCTTCACGCCATCTTCGGCCGCGCCGGCGAAGACGTGAAAAACGATTCACTCGAAGTTCCGTCCGGCGTCGATGGTGTCGTCATCGATACAGAGAAGTTCTCCCGCAAAGCGCACCTTACCGAAGAGGAGCGCAAGCGTGATTCAGATCTCGTCCGCAAGCTCGAGAGGGATTACAACTCGCAAATCTCAACCCTGGTGCGCGAGCTCATCGATGCCGTAGCTGCAGTTACCGGCGGAAAGGTGCTCGACCTCGAACTTGGCGATCTCCACAACCTGCTTGAAGAGAAGAACGACAAAGAGATTGCCAAGCTGTGGGAAAGCCTCAACCCTCTCAATGTGAAGTCAGACAATTCTGACGCGGTCGAAGCAGCGTTCTCTGATTATGGCAAGCGCATCAATGAAATTGTCCAGGAAAAAGAACGCCGTGTTTACCACATTAAGCGTGGTGACGAGCTCCCTACTGGTGTGCTCGAAATGGTCAAGGTCTATATCTGCACCAAGCGTACCCTTTCGGTCGGTGACAAGATGGCCGGCCGGCACGGCAACAAGGGCGTCATCGCCAAGATTCTGCCGGAAGAAGATATGCCGTTCCTCGAAGACGGAACGCCTATTCAGATCTGCCTGAATCCGCTCGGCGTACCTTCACGTATGAATCTTGGTCAGATTCTCGAGACCCATCTCGGCTGGGCCGCCAACAAGCTCGGCTTTCGCGCGGTTACGCCCGTCTTCGATGGTTGCTCAGAGGAACAGATTCGAGACACCCTGGAAGAAGCAGGCCTGCCCCGTACGGGCAAAGCCATCCTTTATGATGGACGTACCGGTGAGCCTTTCGATCAGGATGTAACGGTCGGCTTTATGTACATGCTCAAGCTCGACCACCTCGTTGATGACAAGGTCCATGCCCGTGCGACCGGCCCTTACTCGCTCATCACGCAGCAGCCCCTGGGCGGCAAAGCCCGCTTCGGTGGTCAGCGTTTTGGAGAAATGGAAGTGTGGGCCCTCGAAGCGTACGGCGCAGCACACATTCTCCAGGAACTTCTTACTGTCAAGAGCGACGACGTCGAAGGCCGTACCAAGGTCTACGAATCGATGGTCAAAGGCACAAACGTCCTCGAAGCCGGAACGCCGGTGTCGTTCGATGTTCTTGTAAATGAAATCAAAGGCCTTGCGTTGAATATCAAGCTGGACAAAGAGCGCGCGCCTGGTCTGGTATCCTAAATTTCCCCTTTTCCGGTGTCGTCAAAAGAAAAACTCTGAAAGGAGCACAGCTTTTATGGCTGATTTGAATTACGACAAAATCAACGACTATACCTCGGTTTCCATTTCCCTTGCCTCCCCGAACGATATTCGGAGCTGGTCATACGGTGAGGTCAAGAAGCCTGAAACAATCAATTACCGCACCTACAGGCCGGAAAAGGACGGTCTGTTCTGCGAGCGCATTTTCGGCCCGGAAAGGGATTGGGAATGTGCCTGCGGCAAATACAAGGGGATCAAGCACAAGGGAATCATCTGCGATCGCTGCGGTGTCAAAGTCACCCACTCCCGCGAGCGCCGCAAGAGAATGGGCCACATCAACCTGGCCGCGCCCGTCGTACACATCTGGTTCTTTAAATCACTGCCTTCACGCCTCGGAACGCTCCTTGGCATGAAGACGAGCGATATGGAACGGGTCATTTATTTCCAGCAGTACGTCGTCACCGAACCGGGCGACAGCCCCCTCGAAGAAAAGGCGCTGATGTCAGAAGAACAGTATCGCATGGCTCGTGAAGAGTACGGGGACACCTTCGAAGCCGGTATGGGCGCAGAAGCCGTCCGCAAGCTCCTTCTGCAACTCGACCTTGAAGCGCTCTCCGGCGATCTGCGTCAGGAGCTCAAAGAGACAGGCTCGAAGCAGCGGGCAAAAGACATCATCAAGCAGCTCAAGACCACCGAGTCCGTCCGTGACTCCGGCAACCGCCCGGAATGGATGATCCTGGAAGTCATCCCGGTCATCCCGCCCGATCTTCGTCCGCTCGTTCTGCTCGAAAGCGGCAACTTTGCCACGTCAGATCTGAACGACCTTTACCGCCGCGTCATTAACCGCAACAACCGCCTGAAGAAGCTCCTCGAGCTCCACGCGCCGGAAGTCATTATCCGCAATGAGAAGCGCATGCTTCAGCAGGCGGTGGACGCGCTGTTCGATAACGAACGCTGCAAGCGCCCGGTCCTCGGCAGCAGCAACCGGCCGTTGAAATCGCTCACTGACATGATTAAGGGCAAACAGGGCCGCTTCCGTGAAAACCTGCTCGGCAAACGAGTCGATTATTCCGGACGCTCGGTCATCGTTGTCGGCCCCGAGCTCAAGCTCCACCAGTGCGGTCTGCCCAAGAAAATCGCGCTCGAACTGTTCCAGCCGTTTATCATCCGCCGCCTCAAAGAGCTCGGCCTCGCCGACACCATCAAGAGCGGCAAGAAGATGCTCGAACGAAAAGATGAGCGAGTCTGGGACATCCTGGACGAAGTCATCCACGAGCATCCCGTACTCCTCAACCGCGCGCCGACCCTTCACCGCATGGGCATCCAGGCTTTCGAGCCGGTTCTGATCGAAGGAAACGCCATCCGCATCCACCCGCTCGTCTGCGAAGCTTACAACGCTGACTTCGATGGTGACCAGATGGCCGTCCACCTGCCCTTATCCATTGAGGCGCAGACCGAAGCCTTCATCCTGATGCTGTCCACCAACAACATCTTCTCGCCCGCGGACGGCAGCCCGATCATTTCAGCCACCCTCGACATCGTTCTTGGTCTCGCCTACCTGACCGTGAACATGGACGACCTGAAGGGTGAGGGCATGACATTCTCCACCCATGAAGAAGCCATCCTTGCCTATGACGAAGGCAAGGTGCATCTCCACGCCACCACCAAAGTGCGCGTCCCTGAAGACCGTGAGGTCATAGACGCGGAACTGAAAGTTGTGGAGCGCACTGGCGACCTCATCGAGACCACCGTCGGACGCGTTATTTTCAACGACATCCTTCCGGATGGCATGCCCTACTACAACTTCGAATTGGATAAAAAGAACGTCGGGCGGATCGTTGCCGAGTGCCACGGACGGCTTTCCCGCCGCGCCACGATTGCACTGCTCGACTCGCTCAAAGACTCCGGCTTCAAGTGGGCCACCCTCGCCGGCATTTCTTTCTCAACAAACGACCTGAAAGAGCCGCCGAAGAAGAAGGAGATTATCGATAAGACACAGGATGCAGTGGACAAGATCGAGAACAACTATCGCAGCGGTGTCATCACCGAAGGCGAG
This sequence comes from Planctomycetota bacterium, assembly GCA_030740295.1. The sequence goes on along the minus strand of JASLXP010001237.1, from coordinate 10,808 downwards.
CGATACAACCAGATTCTCGACAATTGGACACACGCCACCGAAGAAGTCGCAGCAGACCTCATGGAAGAGCTCAAGAACGACACTCGCGAAGGTGTGCGGCATTTGAATCCGATCTACCTGATGACCTCGTCCGGCGCACGTGGCAACGTCGCCCAGATTCGTCAGCTTGCCGGCATGCGCGGCCTCATGGCCAAGCCTTCCGGTAAGATTATCGAAACGCCGATCAAGGCAAATTTCCGTGAAGGACTGCCGGTGCTGGAATACTTCAGCTCCACACACGGTGGACGAAAGGGCCTCGCCGATACCGCTCTCAAGACTGCTGAATCCGGCTACCTCACCAGGAAGCTTGCCGATGTCGCCCAGAATATCGTCGTCTCCATGAATGATTGCGGGACAGTGAACGGCATTACCAAGGCCGCCGTTTATTCCGGCGAAGAGGTCGAAGTGCCCTTGGCCGATGCCATCGTTGGCCGCATCGCTCGTGATTCCATCAGCCATCCGGTGACCGATGAAGTCATTGTCAAGGAAAACGAAGTCATCACACCGCAAATCGCTGAAAAGCTCGAAGATTGCAGAATTGACAAGATTCGCGTCCGTTCACCAATGACGTGCGAAGCTGGCGACGGCATTTGCGCGCTGTGCTACGGCGTGGACCTCTCCAATGGCAACATGGCCGAACAGGGACTAGGTGTCGGCATCGTTGCCGCGCAGTCCATTGGCGAGCCCGGCACGCAGCTCACCATGCGCACATTCCACATCGGTGGTATCGCCAGGCACGGCGTTGCCGAGTCTGAAGTCAAGGCCGAGACCCAGGGCGTCATTGAATTCCACGGGCTCGAAATCGTGGTGAACCGCGAGGGCAAAAAAGTCGTCCTCAATCGCCGTGGTGAGATTATCCTCAATGACAAGAAAGGCCGCGAGCTGCGCCGCTATCCGCTCCAGCTCGGTGCATACGTGCTCGTCGAGGACGGGCAGGAAGTCAAACGAGGCAAGCTGCTGGCTCAGTGGGACCCGCATTTGATTCCAGTCCTGACCGAAAAGACCGGAAAAGTGCGTTTCGAAGACATCATTGATGACGTCACCATGCGCGAAGAAGTCGATGCCGCCGGAACGCGCCGCAAGGTCATTGTTGAGCATAAGGGAGACCTGCACCCTCAGATCATCATCGACGACAAAGACGGTCAGCCGATCAGCTTCTATCCGATTCCGGAAAAATCACACCTTGACGTAGAAGACGGCGAGGAAGTGAGCGCCGGAACGCTGCTGGCCAAAACACCTCGTGAAGTCAGCCGAACCCAGGACATCACTGGCGGTCTGCCACGTGTCACAGAATTGTTCGAAGCACGCAAGCCCAAAGAGCCCGCGGTCATCAGCGAAATCGACGGCGTCTGTCACATCGCTGCCGAGCGCAAGCGCGGCAAGCGTAACATCTCCGTGACAAACGAAGCGACAGCCGAAGAGGTCGAACACCTCATCCCCCAGGGCAAGCACCTCGCCATCCACTCGGGTGACCGTGTCCAGGCAGGTGACCGCCTTTGTGAAGGCCCGCTCGTGCCCCACGACATCCTGCGAATCAAGGGCGAAGAGGCTGTCCAGCAATACCTGCTCGACGAAGTCCAGTCCGTCTATCGTTCACAGAATGAAAAGATCGACGATAAGCACATGGAAGCCATTATCTCCGCCATGATCCGCCGCGTCCGCGTGGGCCAGGATGTGGGCGATACCGATCTGCTGCCGGGCAGCATCGTCGATCGTTTTATCTTCAAGAGAGAAAACGACCGTGTCCTCAAGCTTGGCGGGCGGCCTGCCAGCGCAGCGCCGCTGCTGCTGGGCATCACCAAGGCAGCGTTGAACTCCGAGAGCTTCATCTCTGCCGCCTCCTTCCAGGAAACGACCAAGGTGTTGACCGAGGCATCTTTGTCCGGCAAGCAGGACACACTCCGCGGCCTCAAGGAGAACGTCATCCTTGGCCACATGATCCCTGCGGGAACGGGCTTCAAGAAGATGCTCGGTACCCAAATCCAGGTCAGCGTTCCGGAAGCTGAGCAGCCTGAGCTTGCAGCCGCCGGCGCAGAAACCGCATAACCGAATTCTATTTGTCTGGAAAAACCACATGCCAACCATCAATCAGCTAGTTCGCAAAGCACGCAAAAAGATCAAGAAGAAGTCCAGAAGGCCTGACCTCGAGCAGTGCCCGCAGAAACGCGGCGTCTGCCTCCAGGTCATGACCCGAACCCCGAAAAAGCCGAACTCGGCGCTCCGCAAGGTCGCAAGGGTCCGCCTCTCCAACGGCCGTGAGATCACCGCCTACATTCCGGGCGAGGGCCACAACCTTCAGGAGCACTCCATCGTCCTCATCCGGGGCGGCCGTGTGCGCGACCTCCCCGGCGTGCGCTACCAGGTCGTCCGAGGTACCCTCGATGCCCTGGGCGTAGACGGACGCCGCCAGAGCCGCTCAAAATACGGCGCAAAGCGACCCAAGTAGCACCATTAACCACTAACCATCAACCATTGTTTACCCATGGCTAAGAAGTTCGATTCAACAGAAAGATTCCTCATCGGCGATCCCCGATTCGACAACATTATTTTGTCGAAGTTCATCAACAACATCATGCACGGCGGCAAGAAGTCCGTTGCTGAGAAAGTGGTGTACGGTGCACTGGAGATCATAGGCAAGCGTGTAAAAGACGCAGAGCCCATCGAAGTTTTCAACACAGCGGTCGAAAACGTAAAGCCCATGCTGGAAGTCCGTTCCCGCCGAGTCGGCGGCGCGACCTACCAGGTCCCGGTCGAGGTAACCCGAAAGCGCCAACTCTCCCTCGCTATCCGCTGGATCCTGGTAGCAGTCCGCGGCCGCAAAGGCAAACCCATGTCTCAGAAACTCGCCGACGAGCTCATCGACGCCTACAACAAACAAGGCTCATCCATGACCGTCCGCGACAACACCCACCGCATGGCCGAAGCCAACAAAGCCTTTGCCCATTTTGCCTGGTAGAAAGTGGTGCGGCACTTCGCGACCGCTCTAAGCGAACAGAGAATCATCAAAGCCATTCCGGGAAGCCGGAATGGCTTTTTCCGTTTCTGCTGATCGCCGGCATTCAGCACCCGTTTCGTGGAAAGCTTTCACCAAACGGAATAAAACTACCCGATTGCAGACAGCATCCACGGGCCACCTACAATCCATGCTCAGCACTAAACCCAATCGACGCCGGTTCCTCCAGATCATCAGCGCAAGCGTTGCCGCAGGCACCTTTTCAGGTTGCAAGAGAAAGAGCAAGCGTGCCAAGAAGCCGCCCAAACTCCGCAACGAAAAGAAGGAGGTAGAAAGCTTCTTCGACTCAAGGAAAAAGGCCCTCAAGAAGAAGCGCAAGGAAGAAGAGAAGAGGCTCAAGAACAAAGAAAAAGAAGAGGAAGAAACAGCCGATGAGGAAGAAAGAGAAAAGGAACTTGAAAAAGAAGAAATAACCAAGCGCGACCAGCTCCGAGCCAAGCCGGTCATCGAGCGCAAATATCAGATGCGCGGGCTGATCGGGTTCAGTCCCAAGTATTCCATCTTCACCGGCGAGAACGTCGAAGAGATTTCCAAAAAGCTCTACAAATGGGGAATCAACGCAGTCTGGGCAGACAAGAGAACCCTGGCCAACAAGGATCTGTTGGATGCACTCCACGCCTGGTCCATTCAGGTATACGCAACCGTCGGACTGTTCAACGGCTGGCGCGGCCGCAACAGGCCCATCCGATCCGACGGCACGCCGTTGCGGTCCTTTATACCCGGCCACTGGTATCAGGGATCCTGCCCCAATCAGCCGAACGACATCTCTCGCGCCCTTGGCGAAATTCAGTTAATCGCGAAGAAATACGACATAGACGGCATCTGGCTGGATGGCCTCCGTTATCCGGTCTTCTGGTCTGCACCAAACCCCAACGCTCACATGACCTGTTTCGAGCAGGTCTGCCAGAACAAGTTTCAGAACTACGCCGGCATCACCATCCCCAAGCAGTACCTCACTGTCCGTGATCGAGCGGAATGGATAATGAAACATCACGCGGACGAGTGGGTGGATTTCAAAATGTACAGCATCACCAGCCTGAGGAAGATTTGAGAGGGTTCACCGCGGCGGACCGGCGGAACTTTGACCTGACTTCAGAGGGAGAACTGGTAGATATCGGCGCGGTGGTCGACTCGGCGGGCGTCTTCTGCCTGTTCGGGGGCCATGTAGTAGGGGGTTCCCATGCCTGCGCCGGTCTGGGTCATGCTGTGATCGTCTTCGGTGTTTTTGGCGAGGCCGAGGTCGGCGATTTTTATTTCGCCTTCACCGGTCAACATGATGTTATCGGGCTTGATATCCCGGTGGACGCTACCTGCCGATTGAGCTTTGTCTGGATGGCCTCGTAGACAGAGCCCATGCCGCCCTTGCCGAGCTCACGGACGATTTTGTATTCACCGAGCGTGCGGGCCGGCACTTTCAGTTTCTTGCCGCACTGCTCGCACTCGATTACCTGCCCGGCGGATTCCTCCGGGCAATCGATGACGGTTCGACACTCAGGATTGTTGCATCGGATTTTTATGGCCATCGCTGGTCCTCAGCCCAAAGCTTCTCCCACACAATGGATAATTTCAACCTCCGGCCCAGGACCTGTTTCCTCAGCTAGCAGGCCGAGACAATCAATCAGCGAAATTCAGGGACTGAGCAGGAAGTAAGGGAAGGAACACGCGGGCCTCCGAAGCACTCGATATACCATCCGAAACTAACATCTCGTCCCACAATCACAGCCGCAAAGGCAGTAATGGCTTTCGAAGAAGAAAACTGTGAAAAGTCACCGCACTCCCAAACGGACGCGAAAAGCCTCCTAATTGTTTCGCTCTGGTGCTTCTCCATCCACGCGGGTGAAATCCCCATCATTGTCAAAGGCGACGCCGGCCCGGTCCTCTGGCCTCGGCCCGTGAAGTGTGGGGTTCCTTTCCCCAGAGGCAGCTTTCACGGGGATGATCTGATCCAGCTTGTTGATGAGAACGGAGATTTAATATCTTTCCAGACGGCTGAAACAGCGACGTGGGATGCGAATGGCGAGGAAGGCATTCGTTGGATGCTGATCGATTTTCTGGCCGAACGCGGCAGACGATACCGGCTGCAGTTTGGGGAAGATGTCAGAAGAGAGATTATTGAGCCCGGTGCATCGGTGGGACAGAAGAACGATGAGGCCATCGTCATCAATACCGGTGCGCTGAAGGCGAAGTGCAGTCGCACGGAATTCGATCTTTTTCAGAACATCGAAATTCGGAAGAGCCCGCCTGAAGGCGTTACTCCAACTCCGTCAATCCGGAAGGATTCACTTTCCGGTCTCTACATTGAGCACGAAACCCGTGGCATCTTTCGGGCGGACCTGGATAAGCGCGCCACCGTCTACCTCGAAGAAAACGGCCCCATCCGTGCCACCATCAAGGCGGACGGTTGGTATACGAATGAGAAAGACGAGCGGTTCTGCCGGTTCAATGTGAGAGCACATTTCTTCAAAGACAAGTCCGATGTGCGGCTTGAGCATACCTTCATCTTTACGGGTCACTCCAATCAGGACCGGCTACGCGACATTGGGATCAGGTTGCCGATGACCGGCCGGCCCGTCGAGCGGGGCGTGTCTGCGGTTGTCGGCAAGATGGTGAATAGAAACATTGCTGAGCCGCTGGCCGTCGAGAATTCGAAGGGCTTCTTTCAGGTGATGGACAGCCCGGACCACCGGCGGTTCGAGTGGCTGCAGCGGAATCTGCCAGACGGCAAGATCAGTCGGCACGGTGAAAAGGCCGCGGGATTCCTGCGTACCTACACGAATCAATACTCCCTGATGGCTGTGATCAAGGATGCGTGGCAACAGTATCCTTTCGAGCTCGAATGGGCGGACGGCGCAGCCAGCGTTCATCTCTGGCCGAGGCATGGCCGGCTCTGGGATACGAGCTGGGACGGCATGTGGTACTTCTTGAACGAGCAGCAGAAGCGATACATGGTGACGAAGAAGCCGAAAGTTGGTGAGGGCCGTCTCGAAGAGATCCTCAAGAAGCTCAGGCAGAGCAATGCCCAGGGCGCGGCCAAGACGCACGAGCTCTGGCTGTTCTTCGGCGTCACGTCGGAATGGCGGATCGGGACGCGGCAGTATTGGGATCTCGTCCACGAGCCGGTTTACGCACACGCGGATCTTGATTGGCAGACACAGTCACGAGCACTTGACTTCCTGCCGCATCATCCTGAAGACCGAAAAAATTTCGCGGCAGAAGAGAGCTATCTCTACACCCTGCTCGACATGATGGAGCGGCACGCGAAGAATGTTCACTACTACGGCTGGTGGGACTGGGGCGCGTATCACGAACACTTCTATCTCACGCAGCCGATTGCCGGGCACAGGGACCTGACATTCGAAAACACTGCGGGGCAGCCGCAGTGGCATCGGGCCAAGCCGAAGTCCCACTACTACTGGGGATCGTTTCCGTGGATTCAATATTTCAGAACGGGAAATGTTCGGTGGCTGCGGTACGCACAGAGGTACACGCTGTATTCTTCCGACCAGGTGATGCGCCATCACACGGATGAATCGACCGGACGCCGGGCAGGCGAGATCTATCATTACGACAACAGCGAGCTCCATTGGATCGGCGGCTGGTACGGCTACCCCGGTGGCGCCATGGCGGCGGGCAACATTCCCGACCGCGAGGATTGCATTTACCAATACTGGCTCACCGGCGATCGACGCGCCTGGGACAACCTTCGTATGTGGGCCGAGCAGTTCGATGAGACGATTGAGGGCGGTAATGCCCACATCAAACGATTAATAGCAGGCCAGCCCTACGGCAATTGGACACGGAACATCGGCGGCCTGCTCGACCGCCTCTCCTTCTACTACATGGCCACCTGGGATGAACGTTTCCTCAAGCAAGCGTCCAGTCTGGCAGATCTCTTTCGCGATTTTGATTTCAAGGCTTCGCTCTCAAAGAACAGCAAGGATGCTGAGCCGAAGGCAATGTCGGTCGTCGCCAATTCGTGGTACTGGAATTGGCTCTTCCAGGGCCTGTTCCGTTACTACAAGGCAACCGGCGATGAAGAGATCAAACAGAAGTCGATCGAGTGTTACCGGACGGCAACAGAAATCGGAGCGGGCCTTCCCGGCGGCAAGTGCTTCACACTCAACTGGGCCATCTACGGTTACGAGCTCACCAAGGATCCGTTCTTTCTCAAGCTGGGCAAGAACATGGTCGATCACGAAATCGACAACTGGGCCCGCCGCCGTTCTTTTCAGCCGGGGGCACACAAGTTTCGTGTAGTCTCCATGCCGCGCATGATCGGGACGATGGCTGCAACGTGGTCTCGACGCTCCGCGGCGAGTGAAAGAGAAAACTCGAAGCCCGCGAATCTACCAACCAACCGGCATCCATCGCTGGGCCTCCTCTACTGGCATCCCAACGCAGCCAGCTTTCCGCATTGGAAAAACAAGACGCAATCAGTCTACCTGTTCGAAGAGAAGGATCAGGATTTTTCGATCCACTTCGCTGCCTTTCGAGGCGGCAACTTCGCTGTGTTCGATCCGGACGGAAAAATCGCCGCTTCGGCCGAGGTAAAGTGGCATGAAAACATGCGAAAGAAGATTGAGATTCCGGCCGACGGCAAGTCCGGCACATATACGCTTTCCTGGATGATGGATTCAGGACCGTTCTTTTCGAAACGCTGGTACGACTATCCATCGCATCTTTACATCCTGGAGACCAATCTGAATAAGGTAGTTTACCCGGTGGCCTCGTACCCTGGGGGCGCGGCCCACTTTACTGCAAGGTCGTGGTACTTTGGCGTTCCGGCAGGCGCTAAGAATGTTGAGGTGCACTGGCGGCCAAACACTTTCGAAAAACATGGCCAGCGCAACTTCACGATTTCGGAGACGTCCGGGAAGTGGAGTGCCTCTTCAAAGGACCGCACCCCTGTCAACAACCATGGGCCAGGCACGCAGTATTGGGATTTCGATCGGTTTACTTACCCCATTCCGGAATCGGATGAGGAGCGCTTCTACTTCTGCGAATCCCTGTGCGAACAGGGCCGGTACTCGTTAGCAGATGAAAATCGTTTACCGCGAGGGTTCGTGATTCGGGGTGCGCCGCCGTATATCAGCACGAGTCCTGAGTCGTGGTTTGTGCCGAAACTGCCGAAGAAATATGAAAGGCTGGAGGGACTGTAAGAACGCATGAACATCGAGGAAGTAAGAGCTTCCAACGAATTCAGGAAACAGCGAATGAAGGGGCAGCGAGGGATGGGGATGACACTCACACGATACGCAACTTTCCCGGATCAGATCAGTGGTTGGCTTCACCACATGATCTGGGACAGCATCACCAGAATGCCTCGCAACGTCCGCTGGAAGGCGCAACACCTTCGGTGTAGAAACTGTTGGCGACTGTCAGGCCTGAAATCCGTCAAGTTACTTTTAGTCGGGTGTACCGGGAAGCTGATCCATGAACATCAAACAGATCGAGACATTCCTCCTCGAAGCAAAGCTGTCAGGCGGCGAGAGTTTTTATTCTTCTCAGGGGCGTTTCGCTGATCGACGAAGCCTGCTCGTCAAGATCACGACCGATGATGGATTGATCGGTTGGGGTGAAAGCGGCGTTTCAATGCCGCTTGAGCACGTACAGACTTTTATTCACGATTCGCTCGCGCCCAGGCTGCTCGGGAAATCGGCATCTGATACCGAACCGATCTGGCATGACCTCTACTCCTTCTCGCGGGACTTCGGACGGAAGGCTACACCCATTGATGCCATGAGCGGCATTGATATCGCTCTATGGGACATTCGCGGGAAGGAGGCAGGCAAGCCCATCCACCTTCTGATGGGGGGAGCTTTTCGCAGCACCACCCGAGCATATGCCACCGGTCTCTACTACCACGAAGAGGATTTAACGGATCCGGACAGTGCGCTGAATCGCGTCAAAGAAGAAGTAATCAAACATCGAGAAGCTGGCTTCAGTGCCATCAAAGGAAAGATTGGTCTGCTCGCGGTTCATGACGACGTTCGACGAATGGCCGCGGCGCGCGAGGCAGTTGGTGATGAGTTTCTGTTAATGACAGACGCCAACCACGGGTACAACCGGCACACTGCACGGACGGTGGGATGGGCATTGTATGACCTGGGCTTCTACTGGTTTGAAGAACCGCTGGTGCCGGAGGACATCGAAGGCCTGGCTTCGTTGCGACAGGAGCTTCATATCCCCATCGCCGCCGGGGAATGCGAATACACCCGTTACGGGATGCTCGACCTGCTTCGCCGCCAGGCTGTCGACATCCTGCAGCCCGATATCTCCGCATGTGGCGGCCTCAGCGAAGGACAGAAGATCGTGGCCCTGGCATCGGCACACCAGACACCCGTCTGTCTACACGTGTGGGGAAGCGGCGTCGCGGTGGCGGCGGCCCTGCAACTGAATGCAGCTATCCCACCGATGCCCCATACCGCCAACCCCAGTGCCCCTGACAACGAGCCGCTGTTCGAGTTTGACCGCAGTCGCAATCCTCTCCGCGATGACCTGATCGCCGGTGGCTTCACCCTCGAAGATGACCAGGTGCACATCCCCCAGGGACCGGGCCTGGGCGTGGAAATCGATCAGGATGCACTGGGACATTTCTGCGTGGCCAGCCGGCTGTCCTGACGACGGCGCATGGGCACATTCTCCTCGCCCGCTACCCAGCGGAGCCCATGTTGATGGCGCTGAACAGCTTTTCATCTGAACATGAACCGATCTTGTTTCTGCAATTCCAAATGCAAAGGGAGACCCATGTTAAATCGAAGGACTTTTCTCAGAAGGTGTGCAGTCTGTTCCGGCTCACTCACGGGCTTTATGTCGGGCGAATTGATGGCCGCGCCAAATCCGTCCGGCGTTGGAGGCTATGACTACCGATTGCCCGCATTTCCGAAAGGCAGTCGCCTGCTCTTCCTGGGCGATTCCATCACGGACATGAAGTGGGGACGCAATCAGCGCGACCGCAACCATTATCTTGGGCACAGCTATGTTTACCTGATCGCTTCCCGCCTTGGGGTGGAAATGCCGGAGGCGAAACTGGGATTCTTCAATCGCGGTATCAGCGGCAATAAGGTCGGCGACCTCAAGAAGCGCTGGCAAAAGGACGCCATAGACATGAAGCCCGACTTGCTCAGCATTCTCATCGGTGTCAATGACGTCAGCCAGAGTCGCGGTAAGAACGTTCCCCTGGATCAGTGGGAAGCAGACTACCGGTCCATCCTTGACAGCAGCGCCAGTGCGAATGCGAAACTCCGTCTCGTACTGCTCGATCCATTCGTTTTGCGTTCGGGACGATTGCGCGCTGAAGACCCGTGGAATTTCTGGAGAGGGGAAGTGGATAAACTCCGGGGCATCGTCGCGCGGCTGGCCAGGGATTACGATGCTGTTCACATCAAGACTCAGGATGTCTTCGACACAGCCGCCAAGGCCGTCAGCCCTGCCCATTGGATCTGGGATGGGGTTCATCCATTGCCGCAGGGCCACGAATTAATCGCGCGCAACTGGCTGCAGCAGGTCAGCGCACGCTGGAAATAACGGGGAAGGCAGGGAGAGGGGGAGACAACGTTCGAGTCGCAGCACTCCAAAGTAATCTTTCCGGATTCCGAAGCACAGGACCAGTACTGGATGCCTGCCCGGTGGTCACAGGTCGGTCAAAATATCCTTCACATCGCCGTCGAAACCGATCTCTTTCAGGAACTGAAGGTGTGGAGCGAATTCACCGACTTCGTACAGGTTGTGGGCATCGGTGCCAAAGGTGATGCCT